>CAYQUF010000021.1:26284-39437 GCA_964420595.1 uncultured bacterium | reverse complement strand
GATTTGCCCACCCTACGAGGCTGGCGAAATATTGGATCGACAAATGGCGATAGAGCATTAACTGCCCTTGATGAGGTACACTCTTTTGTTGCCCGTTTCCTCCTAAACTATGACCGTCGCTCCCTTGCAGCAATTCCTCGTTACCCCAAACCCCACCCACCGCGTCAGGCAATTTTGGTTTGCCCTCAGTTTGGTGTATGCTGCCATTTACGGCGCGATCGCCCTTCACGAAGCCTTCAGCCACCCCTACATCGTCTCCGATGACGCGCGACAGCATATTTTCTGGATGCGGCGGTTTAACGACCCGGAGCTGTTTCCCAACGATCTCATCGCCGATTATTTCCAATCCGTCGCACCCGAAGGATACGCCACCGTTTATCGCCTCGGTGCGATGCTGGGACTCGACCCGCTCCTGCTCGGTAAGCTCCTCCCCTTCGCCTTGGGATTGGTGGTGACCGGATACGGCTTTCACCTGTGCTTGCAACTGCTCCCAGTCCCGATGGCGGGATTTCTCGCGACCGCCTTATTCAACCAAAACCTGTGGATGCGCGACGATTTAGCCTCGGGAACGGCGCGTGCGTTTCTCAATCCGATCTTTCTGGCATTTTTATACTATCTGCTGCGACGATCGCTGTTTCCGGCGCTTGCGGCGATCGCCCTGACGGGTTTATTTTACCCCCAATACGTCCTCGTGTCGGCGGGATTGTTAGTCTTGCAGTCGCTGCGGTGGGAAAAGGGTCGCTTGGGATTGACCTGCAACCGTCGCGATTTGACGATGAGCCTGGCGGGACTCGCACTCGCCTTCTGCGTCCTGCTCCCCTACGCCTTGCAAGTGTCGGAATTCGATCCGGTGATTTCTGCGAGTGAAGCCAAGACCCTCCCCGAATTTTTACCCGGCGGTCGGGTACGCTTCTTTTACGACGACTTCGGTCGATTTTGGCTGAGTGGGGGTCGCAGTGGGATTCAACCCGCCTTAGACCCTCCGCTCCTGTGCGCCGGATTGCTGTTACCGCTGCTGTGGCGGTTCCCGTCTCGCTTTCCCTTGCTCGCACGGGTCGGCGATGACATCCGCGTCCTACCCCGATTGATTGTCGTGTCATTGGGACTATTTTTCGCCGCTCACGCCTTGCTGTTCCAACTGCACCTTCCCAGTCGCTACACGCAGCACAGTTTGAGGGTGGTGATGGCACTGGCGGCGAGTGTGGTTCTAACGGTTGGGCTTGATGCTATCCTGAAATGGGCAAAGGGGCGATCGCGTCAATTCGTTGCCGGGGCTACAACTATTGCCCTATTTGCCTACCTGTTGGGCTATCCCACCACCCTGCACGATTTTCCCAAAACCAACTATATCGTCGGCGAGTCCCCCGCACTCTACCGCTATTTTGCCCAACAGCCGAAGGATAGCCTCATCGCCTCTATTTCCCCGGAGGCGGACAATTTGCCCACCTTCGCCAGGCGATCTATTTTAGTGGGCAGAGAATACGCCATCCCGTACCATTTAGGCTATTATCGCCGGTTTCGCCAACGGCTGTCCGACCTGATTCGCGCCCAATATACTTCCGAGTCCGGAGATCTTCGCCGCTTTCTGCAAGAATACAATATTGACTTCTGGTTGCTCGATCGCGCCGCGTTTGACTCCGAATACGTCCGCCATCATCCGTGGCTCGACCAGTATCCCCAAGCTCGCGATAAAGTGCTAGAACAATTGCAGTACGGCAACTCTCCTGCTCTGGCTCGCGTCCTCGAACCCTGTGCGGCATTTCGCAGCGATCGCTCGATCGTACTGCCAACAACCTGTATTCTAAACACACTACCTTAAAAACAGGGCAAAGGGGCGATCGCGTCCTCCCCCAAGTCTTTAGAATTGCCATTAACCGCAGTTGATTCCGATCGGTGGAATGAGAAAGCAGATTTCCTATTACAAATGGCTGCAATACTTGATTGCCTTCTTATTAATATTGGGGGTGTTCTTTCGATTTTACAACCTCGACTTTTCAATGTACTGGTACGACGAAACCAAAACGTCGTTACGAATCTCCGGTTACACCACGGAAGAATTTGTCGAACAAGTTTATACGGGGGAACCCGCGACGGTAGAATCGCTGCTCGACACTTACCAGACCCCCAACGAAACAGCGGGTTGGGGCGAGACATTTAACGCCCTCGCCCAACATCCAGAACACTCGCCCCTGTATTACGTCCTGGCGCGGTTTTGGACGCAACTGTTTGGCAGTTCGGTAACGGCGATTCGCGTACTTTCGGCGATAATTGGCGTGCTGATTCTACCCTTTGCCTATTGGTTGGGTCGTGAATTATTCGATTCGCCGCTCGTGGCGTGGTTGACCGCTGCTTTCATTGCCATTTCGCCGTTCCACGTTCTCTATGCGAAAGAGGCGAGAGAATACGGCTTATGGACGCTAGCGATATTAGCCTCCAGTGCGACACTCCTGCAAGCCTTGCGGGTGGCTCGACAAAATCGGTTTCTCAAACCCAATCTTTGGAAATGGGGAACCTATGCGGGAACGGTAGCGTTTGGATTGTATACCCATCCCTTCTCGGCGTTAGTGTTTCTCGGACACGGGATTTACGTAGTTTTAAATGAAGGGTTGCGCGGCTTGCGGCATATCATTGCCTATTTTTTCTCTTCGTTAATCGGTTTATTTCTATTTTTACCCTGGGGAATCGTTGTTTTAAATAACTTTTCAAATTTTGTCGAAAATACAATTTCGACGACCGTCAACCGTCCCAACTTGCATTTAATTTGGGGTTTAAATTTAAGTCGAATTTTCTTTGATGTCAATCAGGGAACCAGCCCGCTCAATCCCTTGCTGTACTTGATTGTAATTCTGACTTTATTTGCGATTTATTATCTGTGTATTAATGCGCCGCAGCGAACTTGGTTTTTTCTGATTACCCTCATGGGCGTCACGGGATTGGCGTTAATCGGACCGGACGTTCTAGCCGGGGGACGGCGATCCAGCATTACCCGCTATGCGATTCCGTGCTATCTGGGGATTCAATATGCCGTATCCTATTTACTGGCGACGAAAATCACCTCGCCTCGGATCAATCCCCGACGGTTGACTCGCTGGCGGTTGGTGATTTACGCGATCGCCTTTGTGGGAACGCTCTCGTGCGTTGCCAGCTATACCAATCCGGTTTGGTGGAATAAAAGTCACGCCAAACACCGCTACGATCCGGATGTGGCGCAAATCGTCAATCAGAGCGATCGCCCTTTGGTCGTCAGCGACGAAATTCCGGGTCGAATTCTACCCTTGGCTCACCGACTCGATCCCGAGGTTCGCTTGCAACTGACCGTGGAGCCGAACGTGCCGAAACTCCCGCCAGATATCGCCCCGGTCTACGCCTACCGTCCCTCTGAATGGTTGGAGACGGAATTGCGCAAAACGACCCAGACGGAGTGGAAGGAAGTCCAAGAGTGGCTGTGGGAAATTCGTCCCGCCAGCAGCAAGGCATCATAGAGATCGGTGCGTTGTCGCGTTGGGGTGCCAATTTCCATCAACGGACGGTTCGCGACCCCCCCCGACAGTCCCCATGATTCTACCGTTACCTGTTGTCCGTTGCCTTCTTCATAGCCAAAACCCAAAAAGCCGTCTAAACTGACAAGCGGATAACGATCGGGAGACGATCCGTGCTGGAACTGTATCAATTCGAGCTTTCTCACTACTCCGAAAAAGTCCGACTGATTCTCGACTATAAGGGCTTAGAATATCGCAAAATCGAAGTCACCCCCGGAATCGGACAATTCGACGTGTACCGCCTGTCCGGACAGCGACTGGTTCCGGTACTCAAAGATGGCGATCGCATTATTGCCGATTCGACCGAAATCGCCAAATACCTGGATCGCGAATACCCCGACTCTCCCCTAATTCCCACCGACCCCTACCAACGGGGACTGTGCTTGATGATGGAAGAATGGGCGGACGAGTCGATTGGCATTAAAAGCCGCAACACCCTCCTCAAAGCCGCCAGCCAAAACCAAGACTTCCGCACCGCCTGGTTACCTGCCAATACCCCCGATTTCGTCAAAAACTTAATCGGCTCGGTTCCCAGCGACCTGGTATCCTTCCTCGGCATGAGCGTCGGCGTCGGTCCCGACGTGCTGAAATCCTCTCAAGCCGAGCTAGAACAAGATTTAGAAGCCTTGTGCCTGCTATTGGGCGATCGCCCCTATCTAGTGGCAGACTACCCCACTCTAGCCGATTTTGCCGTAGCGGGCTTGTCGATGTATATCAAATTTCCCGACTCCCCCGCTCTCGATATTCCCGAGGCTCTCAAAGGCAAAGGCGTCCCCGCTCTGGCTGACAATCCCGCCTATCAAACCTTCTTCGAGTGGCGCGATCGCCTTTACGACGATTATCGTAGAATTTTAAACGCCGTCGGCTCTCCCAGTCCATCCGGTTCGGCACCCACGCCGATTGATATTGACGATTAATGGAGAAAAGGCAATCGGGGATAGGGAGATAGGGAGATAGGGAGATAGGGGGAAAACTGGCGACTGGAAACCAATGAGCAGATGACTTCAGAAAAACCTCTCGGCTCGGTCATTCAAGGTTCCCTCACCCAGGGATTGGAGGTGCGATTGCACCCCGACGTTTCCGTCGAAGAAATGCGAGTCGGCAAATTTCTCGTCATTCAAGGGCGACAAACCCGCTTTTTCTGCCTGCTCACCGACGTTTCCCTCGGTACCTCCAGCCAGCGAATCTTTGCCAATCCCCCCCACCCCGACGACGATTTCTTGCAATCGGTTCTCGCCGGAAGCGGCACTTACGGCACCATTAACCTCGCTCCCATGCTGATGCTGGTTCCCAGTAACGGCGAATCCACCAACCGACCGGAATCGAACCTCGCCTCCTTTCAAGCCAATACCAGCGAAGATTTAGAGCTGCTTCCGGTCAAAACCATTCCCAGCCACTTCTCTCAGGTATTTGAAGCCGCCGAACGGGATTTTCGCTCGGTCTTCGGCTGGGAAGACGACCCCCACCGCCGCAACTTCGCCATTGGCAAACCGCTGGATATGGACGTGCCAGTCTGTCTGGATCTCGATCGCTTTGTGGAGCGCAGTAACGGCATTTTCGGCAAATCCGGCACCGGAAAATCGTTTCTGACTCGCCTGCTGCTGTCGGGAGTCATTCGCAAGCAGGCGGCGGTGAATCTGATTTTCGACATGCACTCGGAATACGGGTGGGAAGCACCCAAAGAGGGGAAGCAACTCAATACGGTGAAGGGGTTGCGCCAATTATTCCCCGATCGCGTCCAAATGTATACCCTCGATCCCGAATCCACCCGCCGCCGTGGCATTCGCGACGCACAAGAACTCTATCTCAGCTACGACCAAATCGAGGTCGAAGATATCAGTCTGGTGCAGCGGGAGTTAAATTTATCGGAAGCGAGTATCGAGAACGCCATTATCCTGCGCAACGAATTCGGGCGATCCTGGATCGTGCAGTTGCTGGCAATGGATAACGAGGAAATCCAGGAATTCTGCGAGCAGCGACGGGGCAACAAATCTTCGATTATGGCGCTGCAACGGAAGCTGATGCGCCTGGACGAGTTGAAATACATGCGCAACAGCAGCCCGAAGAATTATATCGCCCAAATCCTCGAATCCCTCGAAGCCGGCAAGCACGTGGTGATCGAGTTCGGTTCCCAGTCGAATATGCTCTCGTACATGCTGGCGACGAACGTGATGGCGCGGCGGATTCACGCTCACTACGTCCGCAAGTCAGAAAAATTCTTACAAACCAAAAACCCGAGCGATCGCCCCCGTCAATTGGTGATTACCATTGAAGAAGCACACCGGTTTCTGGATCCGGCGACCGTGCGACAGACCATTTTCGGTACCATCGCTCGGGAGATGCGCAAGTATTTCGTCTCCCTATTGGTGGTAGACCAGCGTCCGTCGGGGATCGATAACGAGGTCATGTCCCAAATCGGCACCCGCATCACCGCCCTGCTCAACGACGAAAAGGATATCGAAGCGATTTTTACCGGGGTCGCCGGGGGGCAAAATTTGCGATCGGTGCTGGCGAAACTGGACTCGAAACAACAGGCACTCATGCTCGGTCACGCCGTCCCCATGCCGGTGGTAATACAGACGCGCCCCTACGACGAACAATTCTACGCCGAAATTGGCGATGTGGATTGGGAAGAGATGCCCTCGGCGGCGGTGTTGAAGGCAGCGGAAGACGCCAAGGCGGATTTGGGATTTTAGCCAGGAACCCAAAGGGCGATCGCGCAGTCATAGAGGGCGGGATCGGAGCGTCCGCCCCCACCCGGTACGGGCAAATCAGAGGAAAAACTTAAGATTTTCACCTTCTATCCGCTGCCCGTGTTACCTTGCAATTTACCCGATTTGCATCTGATGGGTCGGGAGGTTCGGTTATCACGATCGCCTCCCCCCTGTCAAGATCCGCCTGGGGGATTCATTATATAAAAAAGAACATTATACTGCATTTAGAGACCGTATTCCAAAGAGTTGTTGCTTCCACCGATCGATTTCCAGCCCGATGTGGGAATACTGAAAGTACTATCCCAAGGTCGTTTGGAGGAAGGGGTCGCCCCCCCAAAAATCACCATCTGCTGTCCGCCATGAATCTGCAAACCGCACTCTGCTGACGGTGGGCGTCAACCCAGTTATTATTCGAGCGAATTATCCCATACGTCACGCATCTACCAAGTTCCGGCTAGGAGTTAGGTAGCTAGGTTAGTCATTGTCTGCGAGGTCGATATTCGAGTCCGATCGGTTACCAGTCTCAACTTTTACTCTCTCGCTGTCTACTGTTCGATCGCTTTCAACCCACCTATGCCCACTGCTAACACGAACGCTAAAACCGAAAATCCCACCTTCAACGCCGATACCGTCCGCACCTACCTGCACGAGATCGGTCGCGTCCCCTTGCTGACCCACGAGCAAGAAATCGTTCTGGGCAAGCAGGTTCAGCGCATGATGGGATTGCTCGAGACGAAACAAGACTTCATCAAAGATCGCGATCGCGAACCGACCCAGTCGGAATGGGCAGAACTCGCCAATCTCGACGAAGCCGAACTCGATCGCATTCTGCGGGAAGGACGGCGCGCCAAACGCAAGATGATTGAAGCCAACTTGCGCTTGGTGGTGGCGATTGCTAAGAAATACCAGAAGCGCAATCTGGAATTCTTAGACCTGATCCAAGAAGGAACCCTCGGCTTGGAACGCGGGGTCGAGAAGTTCGATCCGATGCGGGGTTATAAGTTTTCCACCTATGCCTACTGGTGGATTCGCCAAGCTATCACCCGCGCGATCGCCCAACACGCCCGCACGATTCGCCTGCCAATTCACATTACCGAAAAACTGAATAAAATTAAGAAAACTCAGCGGGAACTCACCCAAAAACTGGGTCGCAATCCCAATCCCGTCGAAATTGCCGAGGCATTGGATCTAGAACCATCGCAAATTCGCGAGTATCTAACCCTGTCTCGTCAACCGGTTTCGCTGGATATGCGCGTCGGCGACAACCAAGATACCGAGTTGCAAGAGCTGCTCGAAGACGAAGATGCCTCACCCGAACAGTACGCCACGCAAGAGTTGTTGCGCCAAGACCTCGATAGCCTGCTCGCAGAACTGACCGACCAGCAACGGGAAGTCATCGCGCTGCGTTTCGGCTTGCGGGACGGTCGGGAACTATCGCTGGCGAAGGTGGGCGAACGGCTCAATCTCAGCCGCGAACGGGTGCGCCAACTCGAACATCAAGCACTCAATCACCTGCGCCGCCGCCGCGCTAACGTGCAAGAGTATTTGGCAAGCTAACTGGCAAACTCTTGCCTTAATTTGAGATAATAACGGGAGAGGAGCATTGGGCTTCTCTCCTATTTTTTTGTGAACCTTTGTAAATCGTTTCGTTAATTTTACCGGCGTGGCGTGTAGTCACTCTTAACATTTCGTGAATTTTGCATAACTCGTTTTAGTAAAACTCAGATAACAGGAGGATAACAGGGTGTTTCGGTTTGTTGGCAATAGTTTCCCGCTCCGCAAGCAACTCGATCGCCTCACTCGTCCCTCCGCCGCCTTGCTGACGTTGGTCGGCTTGGTCGCAGGCGGATGGTCGGCGATGGCGACAACCGCGCGATCTTGGCATCCATTTGGCGCGATCGCTCTGGCAAATCCCGCGTCGGAAACGGCGTCCGAGTCGGAAGGTCGTTTCTTCCCCAACGGGGTCTACCTGTACGGCGAAGTCCCCGAAGCCGATCGCTTGGGGAAGGCGTATTTAGTGTTTGAAGTGCGTCAAAACCGCGCGATTGGGGCGTTTTATATGCCGCGTTCCTCGTTTGACTGCTTTTACGGCGACGTGCGATCGCATCAATTCGATTTAACGGTGATTAACAGCTACGATCGCACCGCTCACCATTACGCCATTGGCTTGCGAGACAATCCCGTCGCCGCCACCGGTGCCAATCCCCCCGTGGATGTCGGCTTGCGCGGATTCCATCGCCTTGCGACCCTGAGCGAGACCGATCGCCGTATTTTAGAAGTCTGCAAGCAAGACCATCAAGAACGGGTGTGGTAGTCCGAACAGATTGCCCGCTATTGCGATCGAGGCGATCGCTTAATTTTGTAACTGTTGAATTTGATATTGCGCGTCTTTATAACATCCCACCGATCCGCGATCCAAACACAGTTTGGCTGCTTTTTGAAAGTCTTCGATCGCCCCTTGACGGTCTTTTAATTGTTTGCGAACCAACCCTCGCGAATAGTACGCAGCGGCATAATCGGGATCGAGCCGGATCGCTTGAGTTCGATCCTCCATCGCTTTGGCTAAATTGTCCAATTCCACATAAGCCGCCGCGCGATTGTTATAGGCAACTGCATCGTTCGGCTCGATTTGAATCGCTTTGCTGTAGTCGGCGATCGCGCCTTCGTAATCTTCGACCGCCATGCGAGCTAAGGCACGATTGTTATAAGCTTTGGCAAATTTGGAATTGAATTCGATCGCTTTAGTACAGTCGGCGATCGCCCTTTCGTACTGCTCTAAATTGTAGCGAGCAATGCAGCGATTGTTATAGGCAACCCAATCTTTGGGCGCTAGTTGAATGGCTTTCGTACAATCGGCAACGGCGGCTTCGTACTTGTCTAAATTAATCCGCACGCTACAGCGATTGGCATAGGCATCGGTATAGTCGGAATCGAGTTGGATCGTGCGGATATAATCTTGTTCGGCACCTTCATAATCGCCCAAGGCAAATCTGGCTCTCCCGCGCGAATAATACGCATCGACGTGTTGGTCGTCGAGCTGGATCGCCTGGGTAAAATCGGCAATTGCTTTTTGTTTTTGACCCGAGGCAGAATAGGTTAAACCGCGATTGTAATAGGCATCGATGGCATTGTCTCGCTGGCGGATAACTTGGGTGTAATCTTCGATCGCCAAGCGGTAGTCCCCGGCTTCGTAATGGGCTAAGCCGCGCTTGTAGTAAGCCTCGGTTTCGTCGGGATCGAGTTGCAGGACTTGAGTAAAATCTTCAATGGCACCCCGTCGATCGCCCGATTCCAACCGAGCCAAACCGCGATTGAAATACGAATCGATCGGGGTTTGTCCCAAGCGAATGGCATCGGTATAATCGTCGATGGCAGCGGCATACTTGCCGGCATCGAAATAGGCATTGCCCCGTTCGTGATAGGCTTGAGCATTGTCGGAATCGAGTCGGATAGCGCGATCGAGATGGGAAATTGCCCCGTCTAAATTGCCCCGTTCGAGCTGTTCGATGCCTTGCTGGTACTGTTGCTGGGCGCGATCGCCCCTCGGACGCAACCACAATGCTCCCAGAACCAGTAAGATGAGAAGTGCAACCCCGCCCAAGCCGAGGATGACGGGACGCCGCCACCAGACCCGGCGCGATCGCCCTGGCGTTTCGTTCGAGGGGGGAGTGGGGGAGTTGAGCGAGGGAACGTCGAGGCGATCGAGATCGGCAAGGGCTTCTTCAACCGATTGATAGCGCTGACCGTGATAGTAGCAAACCATTTTATCGATGATTTCGGCAAGGCGATCGCTGAGTCGGGCGCGATCGCGCCAGCACAACTTGCCCGTATTGGGATCGCGCAATCCCGGCAACTGGTCGTGGGGAATTCCCGTCAATCCCTGAACCGCCATCATTCCCACGGCGTAGATATCGCTGTTGGGTTGGGGATTGCCCTGAAACTGCTCGACTGGCATATAAACTGGCGTTCCCGCCGTTACCGTGTGGGGCAATTGTCCGCCGACGAGGTGATGGCTAATTTCTTTGACCGAGCCGAAATCGATCAGCACTATCTTACTATCCTCTTGACGGCGAATTAGGTTAGCGGGTTTGATATCGCGGTGGATGACGTTGCAGCGATGGACGAATTGCAGAATTTCTAGAACTTCGCGCAAGACATCGACAATATACGTTTCGCTGAGAGGCTTGTGCGGGACGATTTCGGTAGCGAGGGAGCGACCCGGCACGAACTCCTTAACGAGGTAGAATTGATGGCTATCTTGGAAATAGGCGAGCAGGCGAGGAATGCGATCGTGGCGTCCCAACTTCTCCAGGGTTTCGGCTTCGCGGCGAAACAACCGATGGGCCGTTTGCAGCGACTTCGACCCGTTGGTGATGGGGCACAGTTCTTTCACCACGCATTTGGGCAAACCCGGACGACGGGTATCGGCAGCGAGATAGGTTTTGCCAAATGCCCCCGCTCCCAAAACTTTAACAATACGGTAGCGCTTATCCAGTAGCTGACCAATCACGGCACCTAGCCCGTTGGAGTGGTATCTGGGCTTAGGATACCCGCACTTTCGGTCGAGATTGGGAAAATGACAGTCGCTGATGCGATTTCAGCATCCCAGCCCGTTCGCAACGATCGCGATCGCCCCGATCGTTTTACCGATCTTGCTTGCTGTTGTCGTTTGGCGATTCGACCGAACTCGATCTGATTATTGCACGAGTCACGGATGGCTAGCAGCCAATCGCGAGGTTAGAGATCCCGAAAGTTTCCCGAAACCGAGGGTTAGAGAAGGGTTGGGCGTTAGGAATTTTGGGTGTAACCTGCCGATGGATTGAAATAGCGGCGATGGCGCGATCTCGCTCGATTTTCCCGCCAGTAGCGAATTCCCCGCACGCTTCCCCCATAGGCGAGGGTGGCGAGAATTGCCCCTGCAAAGGCGCAACCGCAAAATAGCGTCGCGAGAAACTCCGCCCCCAAATCGAGTAAGGCGTCGGAGGATTCCAAGCTCTCGGCAGAGAATTCTAAGTCTCCCGAACCGAGCAACCACTGACCGATTTGAAAGTTGAGCAGGTAAATCGGGACGTAGGTCAAGGGATTGCTAATCCACGTTCCCACCGCCGCTGCAATTTTGTGACCGCGAAACACGACCGCCAGCAGCACGCCAATCAGGGTTTGCATCCCAAATAAGGGAAAACACCCGGCAAAGACGCCGCAGGCTAACCCTCGGGCGAGATATTGGGGACTAGAGCGATCGCGCAGCAGACGCCAATACCAATAGCGGATGGCTCTCCAGCAGCGCGGCGAATCGCGTTTTGCATTGGGCGCACTCGCAAGTGGAGCTTGACGCCGAGACTGTTGTGGGGACTGTACGTTTCGAGGCATGGCAACCAGTCAGATCTTGAGGGATATCGCGTTAGGGTAGAATGGCACGCTGTGGCACTTCTATGGTTTTACCGGCTTGTCTTTAACATTTAATAATAAACACTTCAAAGCCAAATTAAGTCGCGGATCGAGGGATTTTCGTCCATGATTCAGGGGGACACCATTGCCGCGATCGCCACTGCTGTAGTTCCTCAGCAGGGGAGCGTCGGGATCGTGCGCGTTTCGGGCGATCGGGCGATCGACATTGCCAAAACGCTGTTTCGCGCGCCGGGACAGCAAACTTGGCAGAGCCATCGGATTCTGTACGGTCGCGTGTGCAATCCCCAAACCGGGCAGATTGTCGATGAAGCTTTATTACTCATTATGCACGCTCCTCGATCTTACACCCGCGAGGACGTAGTGGAGTTTCACTGTCATGGCGGGATTATGCCCGTGCAGCAAGTCTTGCAGTTGTGCTTGGAAGCGGGAGCGAGATTGGCGCAGCCGGGGGAGTTTACCCTGCGCGCGTTTTTGAACGGACGCATCGACCTGACGCAAGCTGAGGGAATTTCTGACTTGGTTGGGGCGCGATCGCCTGCGGCGGCTGAGGCGGCTCTGGCGGGGATTCGCGGTCGTTTGGCAGAGCCGATCCGTCAATTGCGCGCCCGGTGTTTGGATAATTTAGCCGAAATCGAGGCGAGGGTGGATTTTGAGGAGGATCTGCCCCCCTTGGACGAGGAAGCGATCGCTCGGGATATCGAGGAGATTATTGCCGAAATCGAGGGAATCGAAGCCACGGCAGATCGGGGGGAGTTATTGCGATCGGGGTTGAAGGTGGCGATCGTCGGTCGTCCGAATGTGGGCAAATCCAGCTTGCTCAATGCCTGGAGTCGCTGCGATCGCGCCATCGTTACCGACCTTCCGGGGACGACGCGGGACGTGGTGGAGTCGCAGTTGGCGGTCGATGGGATTCCGATTCAGGTGCTGGATACGGCGGGAATTCGCCATACTGCCGATCGCGCTGAGAAAATTGGCGTGGAGCGATCGCGATCGGCGGCGGAGTCGGCGGATTTGGTGTTGCTGACGGTAGACGCGCGGGAGGGTTGGACTCGCGAGGATAACGAGATTTACGAGCGGGTGAAGCAAAGACCTCTGATTTTGGTGATTAATAAAATCGATTTAGAAGACAAAACGGCGATCGCGCCTCCGGAAGCCGTGGATTTGGTGGTTCGCACCGCCGCTGCCAAGAATCAGGGGATTGAGGAGTTAGAAGCGGCGATCCTCGCAGCCGTCCGGGGACGCAACTTGCACGCCGCCAATCTCGACATTGCCATCAACCAACGCCAAGCAGCGGCGTTAACCCGAGCCAAGCGATCGCTCGCGCAAGTGAAAGCCACCATTGGCGATCGGCTTCCTTTGGATTTTTGGACGATCGATTTGCGCGGTGCGATTCAGGCGTTGGGCGACATTACCGGGGAAGAAGTGACCGAATCGGTCTTGGATCGCATTTTTAGTCGGTTTTGTATTGGCAAGTAGGAGACTGGAGTTGGA
>CAYQUF010000021.1:0-26184 GCA_964420595.1 uncultured bacterium | reverse complement strand
TGCCGTTCGACCCACTGCGCTAACGCATAGTTGATATCGGCGCGGGTCATTGGTTCGAGGGGATTAATCCGATTGTCGGCATCGGTATTGACAAATCGCTCGTTTAATGCAGTTGCCATAGCTTTGCGCGCCCAAGTCGGAATTTTTTGCCAATCGGGATAGTCTTTTAAAATCCGATTTACCGTGGCGTCGGGAAACTGAAATACGCCATAAGCTTGAGCGAAAATGGCAAAGGCTTCGGCTCGGGTAATGCGTTGGTTCGGATAAAATAATCCTTCTCGATAGCCGCTCATTGTCCCGGTTCTCAACACGATTTGAATGTCGTCGTGCGCCCAGTGGGAGGGGAGAACGTCTTGCAAAACCACTTCGGTAGAATTCGTGGGAACTCGCCGTTCGAGAGCGAAGGTTTCGACCAAAATTGAAGCGAGTTCGGCGCGACTGAGCAATTTTTGGTCGGTGCTAGACTCGTCAGTCGCCTCGGATGTGGGGGTGGCGTCTGCGGGTCGAGCGGCGGTATCGAATGAGGGGAGCGTTTGCGCGCGAAGGGGAACGGGGAGGTTGGCGAGCAAAATCCCTGAAGTCAATAGTAGTAATGCGTTCCGCGTGATACTCATGGTTGAATTGGCAAGAAAGGAACGTGAAAAGATAGAACGATTAGACGAGCGATCGCGCCGAGAGGTTTCCCCAGATGCGATCGCCTGCTTCTATTCAATTCACCTCGACCGCCTCGCAATCCAGAATAAATCGAAAAAATGCAATTACGATTGCGCCGGAACTGCTTTTTTAAACACCAATAGACAGACAAAATCAATGCTTTGACCGCGATAGCGCTGTCGCTCGAACGAAATCAGTTCCCAACCCCGCTGTCCCATGTAATTTAAAAATTTACTGGTATGGACTTGGCGAAACTTATCGGTCATGGGTTTGTCGTTTAGCTTTAACTCGACAATCCGATTGAGGTTATCGGTCGCGAGTTCTACAAAATTGTATTTCCACGCATTCATCGATCGCACCTTGTCTCCATAGTCCGACGGTCGGGGTTCGATTGTCCTCAACACCTTGAGCCTACACCCAAGACGATTGGATTTCCGGCGGGATGGAACTCGTTTGTCCCACCCAACTTTCGTTCGACTTCGGCGAGGAGGCGTTCGAGATAGGGCATTTGTCCGAGTTGTTCGAGATCCACCGAAGGGCGATCGCGCCAGGGTTGCTGTTCCTCCCGCGCCCGTTGCAAAATATCGGGATGGCGAGCCAGTTCCAAGCACAGCCACGCCAGCATCGAGGTGGTGGTTTCGTGACCGGCGAACAGCAGCAGCATGGCTTGAGCGGTCAGTTCGTCCTCGCTGAGGCGGTTTCCCGCTTCGTCTCGGGCTTGGATCAAGAGGCTGAGGGCGTCGTTGGTGGGATTTTCCTGGCGATCGCGCACCACTTGACGGATGTGTTCGAGCAGGCGATCGCGCGCTGCAATCGCTCGTCCGAATTTAGTCAACGGTAAATTCAGCGGAAATAGGGAAAATAAGCCGTTCGTGAGGGTAGTAAACAAGCGGCTGAGGCGTTCGGTTTGCGCCCCCGTATCGGCGCCGACGAGCAGTTGGCTGGCGATGTCAAAGGTGAGTTGCTTCATCTCGTCAAACCAGCGCAATTCCCCCTGATTCTCCCAACGCTGACAGTATTTCAGGGCGATCGCTTCCATGGTTTCGACGTAACGCGCCAACGCCTGAGCGTGAAATGCAGGCATCATCAACCGCCGATTGCGTCGGTGTTCTTCGCCATCTTGTACGAATAGCGACTCGCCCAACAGAATTTTAAACGGATCGGGCCATCCTTCCCGCCAAGAGAAATGGTGCGCCCCCCGAGCCAACAGGAATTCGCACGCCTGCGGACCGACCATGTACACCGCCGGTCGTCCGAACAGGTGGGTTTTGAAAATCGAGCCGTAGCGTTGGTATTGTTTCTCGATAAATTGACCGTCGAACAGGAATTGCGGGGTTTGACCGATGACGGGCAATCCCATGTTTCCGGGCGGGAGGCGATCGCTGGGCATACAATCCTCGGGTGACCGATAGGTTTAGTATAATCTTCGCGACCCCGACCCTCTCCAGCGCGATCGCTCAGATAGAAACCCCACCGGAACCCAAATCCGTTAGGAACCAATGGGGCTGCACGCGCAGTTAGGAGGTATCTACCTTAAGCTATATGGAGAAATCCAAAGAATCAAAAACTCTTAATAAGTTTTTAACGTTTTTTAACGGGTTAGCGTTAAATTTTGAAATATTTGAAATAATTTCGTTACAATTTCCCATCTTCTAATTCAAGAGTACCCCGATGCCAGCTTATCCGCCCATCGAGTCGTCTCGGGCAAGCGATATTTGGGCGTACAGCGCAGCACGTAATCGATCGCCGTGGGCAAGCTAATGCGATGACCCACCGAGACGTATAGCGGTTTCACGTTTTGACGCGATCGCAATACCGCTCCCACAACCTCGCCGCGATCGCGCAGTAGCGTCCACTCCCCCTTCTTAGGGGGAACCGGGTCGTGGGAGCCAATTAACCGCGACTTCGCCACCCCAATCGCCGGGAGATCCGTCAGTATCCCAATATGACACGCCAGTCCCAACCGACGCGGGTGCGCCAATCCCTGTCCGTCACACAGCACCAAATCCGGCACCAGGGTTAACTTCTCCAGGGCGTCGAGAACAGCCGGGACTTCCCGAAACGAAAGAAATCCGGGAATATAGGGGAACGTGGTGGGTCGGCGGGCGATCGCGCTTTCTTGCAAGCGCAAGTCCGGAAAACTCAGCACCGCAACGGCGGCTCGCGTCATTCCTTCTGCCGAATCGTACCCCGCATCGATGCCAGCCACGTAGTTAACCGAACCGAGTCGATCCTCGGCGATGACTTCGGCGCTGAGTTGGTGTTGGATCGGGATCGCTGCTTCCGCCGTAAGCGACCAAGGGTGGCGCTGCTCGATTTTCATGTCGAATTCCAAGGGATCTGCAATGAGTGCGACGTTAAAAGACTTTCTCGAATCTTGTTCCAGTTTGGGCAATTTGCGGTTAATCGTCACCAGCAGTGCCGCAGTGCTGGAAGTTCGAGGCACGATTGACAAGTTATTTTACGCCGAGTTGCCCAAAGGCAAGTACGCCAACATGCACGCCGAAGGCTTTGAGTTTCATCTCAATATGGATCGGATCGTGCAAGTGAAGTTCGAGTCCGGCGAGTCGAAGCGGGGCAACTTTACGACTTATGCGATTCGGTTTCTCGACGATCGCGGCGAACCGGCGTTAAGCGCGTTTTTGCAATGGGGGAAACCGGGAGAGTACGCGCCGGGTCAAGTCAAAGCTTGGGAAACCCTGCGATCGCGCTATGGCGAAGTCTGGGAACCCGATCCGGTCGAGGCAATCTAGGAGAAACAGATGCGGAATTGGTGGGTTGGTGCCTGTTTGGTGCTATTGTTATTCGGTTGGAGTGGTGGGGCGCAGGCGGGATCGCTCTCCGATCGCTTGCAGCAGTTTCCCGATTGGCAGGGGAAGCCCCAAATCAGCGCGGCAAAAGGGGATTTGGTCTATCCCGATTGGATGGCGGGAACGTGGACGGCGACGACGACCTTGGTGGAGATGGAAGCGCCTCTCGCGCCGGATATCGTCACGCCGGGGTTTAAAGGAAATCGACAATATCGCGATCGCCCAGTTGAGTTTCAAGTGCGGTTCGAGCGGCGCGTGCAACCGAACGGTCACTCCGCAGTGGTGGCGGATCGCGCCTTTAACGGGACGAATATTGCCAAAGCGTATTTGGGCAAGGATGCCGAGATTTCGGCGAGCGTCGATCCAGAGGATCCCAACCGCCAGGTGATGGAATTAGAAAACGGACGCAAGTTAATCTCGCGGGTGTTGCGGCGCAAATCCGAATTGGCGTCGTCGGATCGGTTCGTAGCGATGGAAATCTTGCACCAGATGTTCGGGAGCGAGGGCGGATTGTATTTTAACGAAGTGGAAGTCACGACCGCCTACCAGCGTCAGTCGCCGTCTGAAATTACGGGCGATCGCGCCACGGCGGTGTATCTCTCGCCGCAAGATCCCGATTATTTTAACGCCAACGGCAAACCCGTAGCCTTGTATCGCTATCGGTTGAAATTGGTTCGCTAGGGGCGATTCGCCGCGATTGGTGCGACCCTATTTTCTCCCTAATGCGGATTTGTCATACTGAACTCAATCCATCGCGAATAGTAAGGTATTCTCGTGACTTCAACGATAACGCCAACCTCCGAACAACTTTCCCAAGCGCGACAGGCGATCGATGCCTACATTCAGACCATTGACGCCCATCCCGATCGCCGTCTCGGGGCTTATCCGTATTATCGCTTTCACGACGCCGGGCAGCCGATTCGCGGCACCGTTCTCATTTTCCACGGGTTCAGCGCCAAACCCCATCAAATGTGGCGGCTTGCCGACTATCTATTTCAAAACGGCTATAACTTCTATCAATGCTCCCTCGCCGGTCACACCCTGATTCCCCCCAGCCAATACTGGCCCCAGGTGGATCTCAAACCCGAAATTTACAATCCCCTGCGCCAGAAAGTCGCCAGCGACCCGGTGTTGCAAGTGTATTTCGCCAACCTCGCTGCCAAGAGCGGTAATTTCGAGCGTCCGAGTTCCCAACAGCGTCGCGCCTTAACCGCCCGATTGGTCGAGTTGGATCCGCGCTTGATGGATATCGTACAAGCCATCCAACAGTCCAACGATCCCGACTTCGATCGCTATTTTCTCTCCTCCCACGAAGATTATTTAGCCAACGCGCGCGATCGCCTGCAAGAACTCGATACCATCCCAGGTCCCATCTACACCGTCGGACTGTCCGTTGGCGGTGCCGTCGCCCTCGCGTTAGCCGCCGACCGGAGCGATCGCGTGCGAGGCGTGGTGTCCTACGCCCCCTTATTGAGAATTCACGGGGAAGAACGTCGCGAGTACGTCATGCTCTCGGGACCGCTGGATATCACGGAATTGGGTTGGGATCCGAGCTTGCGGTTCCCCGTCGGCTGCCTCACCGCCGCCGATTGCTTTGGCAGTAGTGCCGTACTTAACGCTAAAGCGATTGAAGCGCTCCAGCAAGTTCCTACCTTCCTCGTCCTGACTGAAAACGAAGACGCGGCGGATGTGGATACGAATAAAGCCTTCTTCGATAAAATTGGCGGTCGCCGTCGGGGACACCGATTCTACTGCTACCCCGCCAAAGACTTAGTGCCCCATCCCATGGTGGATCCAACCGAAATCAGCCAAGGCATGAGCAACCGATTTTGGCGCAGTCTCTATCAAGAAACCTTCCGCTTCTTGAGTACGGGCGAGGTCGAAACGGGCAACATGAGCAATTTAGAACTCGATTCGAATGTACCGCCAGTGCCTGCGGTTGCCCAACATTAATTGCTTTATGGTTAAATAAAGAAACCCCCCATGCAAGCGGGGGGCTACGGCTGTGGGTTGGGGATAGAATTATACGGGAGTTGCTATCCCCGCCCGCAATCTATTTGACAACGATCTTGCCGACCATTCCGGCACCCCGGTGAGGGACGCAATAGTAGGAATATTCGCCCGTGGGCATATCTTCGCTAAAAGTTCTCGAGAAGGTTTCGCCAGGACTGTAAGCGAGATCCTTATGAGACAGCTTGTCGGCGAGGCTGGCATCGGGGATGTTATTTTTCTCGAAGACGACGTTGTGGGGAGGCAACTTGTTGTTGACCCACTTCACCGTATCCCCTTGACTAATTTCAACCTTAGAGGGCACGAATTGCAGTTGACCGGTATCCGATCCCATTTTGACGGTGACGGTTTCGGCGAGTGCCGGAGCAACGCTAGCGATCGCGCTGCTGACGACTAACGCAACCGCACACAGGGTTACTGTTAGGCTTTTGGACATTAATTTCGCGAAATTCATAGTGAAAGTTTGAGAGTTAGATCTTCGCTCGTGCAGACACGCTAGGTGTCGCAAAATGATTCGATCGCGAGTCTTGCCCGCGTTCTTTTAGAATTTTAAACGAAATTTACACTTTCTCAATCACTACGATCGAACCCGTGCGGATGCAGCGTATCCTGAGAACCATGGACGGAAGCGGGAGAAAGCCTTGGGGCGCGACGGTCACCTCGGTCAATTCATTGCCACCGAAACGTTCGAGACAGACGGCACAGCAGCAGAACGGCAGGTGTGGGAGGCGGTACGCCAAGCCTTTCGCGATCGCCCCTGTTTGGCTTACTGGCGCTATCCGATTTTTGCTCAAACCCCGCGCAAAGAACCCGATATCCTCATCGCCGACGCTCGATTGGGATCGATCGTCATTGAAGTCAAAGCGATCGCGATCGACCAAATTACCGCCATTACCGGACATCGCTGGCAATTTCAAAACTTCTACACCCGCGAAGACAACCCCTACCAACAAGCCGAACGCCAGTTATTCTCGCTGCTCGACTATTGCAACCTCGAACCGGCGTTGCGCCACCGGGTTGCCGGTCGCGCCTTGGTCGCCTTACCCAACATTACGCCATCGCAGTGGCAGCAGCGGGGATTCGATCGCCTGCCCAGTTGTCCGCCGATTCTGTTTGACTCGGATCTGTCCCCTTCTGCCCTTCTCCGAGCGATCGCGCGGGTTCGCTCCCTGACTCCCGGTTCCCCCCTCACGGGCAAGGATTGGCAGCTCTTACGGGCGGTTTTGGGCGGTACGCCGGTGTTGCGTCCCCCACCCCGTCGGGTACTCGCCAAGGGCAACAGCCGCGCCAGCACCATCGAGAGAGCGCGACAATGCCTGCACGAGTTCGACGTCCGACAAGAGCGCATTGGCAAGCAGATTCCCCCCGGTCCCCAACGCATTCGCGGCATCGCCGGATCGGGGAAGACGGTGCTGCTGTGTCAAAAAGCCGCCCACATGCACTTGAAGCATCCCGAGTGGGACATCGCCTTGGTGTTTTCCACCCGTACCCTGTACGAGCCGATTCGGCAGCAAGTGCAAACCTGGCTGCACCGCTTCAGCCACGGTCGGGTCAATTACGATCCGGAGCGCTCCAAATTGCGCCTGTTACACGCTTGGGGGTCGAAAGGGCGATCGGGACTGTACGGGGTGCTGTGCGAGGCGGCGGGGGTCGAACGGCTGAAGGTGAACGATTTACCGCCGCAACCGCCCAGTTCGGCATTGGCGACGGCGTGCCACCACTTGCTGCAACGGGCGGAAATTCCGATCCGGTTCGACGCTATCCTGATTGACGAAGGACAGGATTTTGTCGCCGACAATCCCGGCGATTTTGGTAACGTGCAACCGTTTTATGTGATGGCGTACCGCGCCTTGCGATCGCCCCATCGACTGATTTGGGCATACGACGAGGCGCAAAGCCTGGAAACGCTCAACATTCCAACCGCCAGGGAGCTGTTCGGCGACGAGTTCGGGAACTTAGTGTCGGGGCACTATCCCGACGGCATTCCCAAAACCGAGATCCTGGGCTGTTGTTACCGCACGCCAGAACCGATTTTAACTGCCGCCCACGCGATCGCCATGGGATGGTTGCGTCCGGACGGGATGCTCGGTGGCATGACTCGCGCCGAAGATTGGCAGGCGATCGGTTACGACATCGAGGGCGATTGGGTTGCAGGCGATCGCGTCGTTCTCGAACGTCCGCCCCAAAATTCCCCCAATCCGGTGCCGCAACTGGGGTCGGATCCCGTTTTGACCTTTGAAACCTATCGCTCCCGTCGCGCCGAATTGCACGCCCTTGCCGATAACCTGTGGCACAACCTGCGTTACGACGGCTTGCGACCCAGCGGCGACATTTTAGTCATCGTGCTGGGGGAGAATTACGAGGCGATGCAGCTAGAGACGGAGGTGGCGCGGTTTCTGATGGAAGCGGGACTCGACATTTTTATCCCCACGACTGCCGAGTGTAACGCCTTCAATCGCGATCGCGCCAATCCAGATCGGTTCTGGTGCGTCGGCGGGATTACCGTGTCCCGGATCTATCGCGCCAAGGGTCAAGAAGCAGACACGGTCTACGTGGTGGGATTGGACAATCTCGCCAAAGCCGAGCGCAACCCCTCCCTGCGCAACCAACTGTTCGTCGCCATGACGCGATCGCGCGGTTGGGTCAAACTTAGCGGGATTGGCAACTATCCGTTTTACGCCGAAGTCCGAGCCGTGCTAGCCAGCGGATCCCGGTTCGAGTTAACCCCGCAGCAGCGACCCCAACGGGATCTCGGGATTGGGGTAGTCGCGGAAACCTTGCGGCGGTATGCGGCGGGCGATCGCGATTTTCAGAACTTAGATCTGAGCGGGGCGCAACTGGCAGGAGTCGATTTACGGGGGGCGAATCTCATCGGGGCGCAATTGTGCCGGGCAACTCTGTGCAACGCCCGGTTGGATGGGGTGAAACTCGCGATCGCCAACCTCAGCGGTGCCGACTTAACCGGAGCCTGCTTGCGCGATGCCAAATTAGTCGGCGCAAACCTCAACCGTACCATTCTCGCTGGCGCGGATCTCGCAGGGGCAAACCTCGACGGTGCAGATCTCGCCAACGCCGACCTCACCGATACTAACCTCGCCGGAACCGATCTGAGCGACGCGATCTTCCCCGACTAATTCGGATACCAGAACATCCCCTTAATTCCCTCGGGATCCGGCATAAAGCCCAACCCCCGATAAAAATCGAGGACGTGAGGATCGGCAAACAGGGTAATGTTGCTGATGTCCTGACCGCGCAGCTTTTTAATCAGGTGTTTCATCAGCGCCTTCCCCAACCCCTTCCCTTGAAAATCGGGATGAACCACCACATCCCAGATCGTGGCATTGAAGGCATGATCCGAGGTGGCGCGAGAAAATCCGATCAGCCGCCGTTTCGCCCCGCGCACCTCCCACAGCGATACCACGATAAAACTGTATTGAATCGCCTTTTTGACTTTACGCAGGGGACGACGAGACCAACCGACGGCATCGCAAAGTTCTTCGAGATCGTAGAGATCGATATTGCGATCGGTACTGAAATAAAACCGGGATTCGCCCCCCGTGCGATTGTTGGCGCTGGCAGGCGAATATTCTTCAAACCCGGTCGAGTCAGAACCGGCGGTCGGATTGGGACTGCTGAAAAAGCTCTTCCAAAAACCCATGCAGGCGTGGTTATGGTAGTTAAAGTTTAGCTCGGGGGATAGAGTGCCGGAAACGCAGGGGTTTGGTATCCAAACGCTTCCCCTAATCCAGCTATCCTAGATCGAACAGGTTCCAAGGTCGAGTATGGCTTGGACGCATGGTTTCCAGTTTAACCCTTTTAGGGGGGAATTAGTAGAGTTGATAGCATTTCCCAGGTGCTGTCGTACGCTGTGTCAGTCGCCAGTCCCCCGTCGCGCGAACCGATGGTTGGATCGAAGGCTGACCCGCTGTTCGGCTCCCGTGAACTTCGGCAGGAGTCGCGATCGCATCACCGTTAGCACCGTTATAACAGCGAGCGCTCGTGTATTAACCCTCCAACCGGATCGAGGTAGGGGCGGTTCGCGAACCGCCCGGACGCGGCGCAGATCCATAGGGAACCGTCGCCCTGGAGTCAAACCGCCGGAACGCACCACCTCGCTGTAAATAGCCAAGAGCGCATCACCCTTAGCACCGTTAGATTGTTGGCATCCCCGACTTTGACAAGTGGGAATTCTAAGCAGATAGTAGACTGACACCCTCAAGAGGTGGGGCGCTGGGTGCGATTCGACGAACCGTTGGCTGGCTGGCACGGATGGAAATTGTGCCAATCCCTTCAGCGGCTTTCGTTTATGCATTGCGCCTATTATGGAGGAAACTGATAGAGGCAACGACACCAAGGGTCGATCCCTCCATCTCACCGGTCATCCGCGATCGCGATCCTCGTGGCGCTGGGGTCCCCGCTCTCTCCCGGTCGGGGATTCCCCCGCAAGCCCGTTGAGTTTTCGCCTATCGTTAGAGAGAGTATAGAGTGCCCCTGCAACCATTGTCCTCGCTCCCACAATCGCTTTTTGGACGGCGATCCGGTCGAGACTCCCTGGCTGGCGATTCTGTCCGCGTTCGATCTGGCAAGCAAATCTGCCCCCCATTATGGCTACGGGTCTAAAAACATCGACACTAGAACTTCTCAAGCGCTTTAACCGGGCGTTCCCTCAATTTTACGAACAATTTGTCAGCAGCGAGATCCAATTGCAAAATCTCAAGCTGGCGTATCAGCTCTATAAAACCCGGCAAGCCGTGATCGAGTTGCGCCCTGAAGGTAACAAGAGCGCGCTGCATTTTGCCTATCGCAACCAGTCGTTTTTGCTCAGCGATATTTTTGGCGTGCTGGCGGCGTACGGTCTGACGATTCACAGCCTCAGCCTCTACGGGCAGATTTATCCGCCGATGTTGGTGTTTATCAAACTGGTGGTGTCTCGCGGCGGGAAAGCCTTGACCGACCAAACCGCCGAGAACGTGGCGCGGGCAATTCGAGAGGCGCTGGCGGGGCATTTTGAGGTGGAGGAAATGCTGGCGGTGGAGTTCAACCTCGATGCGGGGGTTGAAGATGTGGAAACGGAGTTTTACGTCGATCCGGTGTTTCACTTACCGGCGTTGCTGATCGAGGCGGACAACCAGCCGGGGTTGTTTTACAAGGTGATGTATGCCATTTGGCAAGAAGATTTGCTGGTGGTTAATGCCAACTTGTTGGTGTGGCGGGGACGCACGCGGTTGATCTTGTATTTGCTCGGTCCCAACGAAAGCGTGATCCCGGACTATTTGGGCAATAAAATTGCCGATAGCGTCCGACAGCGGTTGCTGGGGGAGCGATTTTAATCGGGATCCGATCGCTGCAACCGATCTGATGTTTTTCCTTTGACTAAAGCGCGATCGCTCCATCCTCCGATACGATAGAGTTATGGCAACCATCGACATTCAGGGAGTGCGTCACGCTTACGACCTCAGCACTCCCGCCGGATCCAATTCGGTTTTGGTGTTTCTCCACGGTTGGCTGCTCAGCCGCCGTTACTGGCAACCTTTGCTCGATCGCCTCTCGGGCGAATATCAATGTTTGACGTACGATTTGCGCGGGTTTGGCGATTCTCAACCGACTTCGGACTATCAACCCCATTCCCACTATCGCTATAGTCCGGCGTCCTATGCGATGGATTTAGAAATTTTGCTCGATCGCCTCGATTTATCGAACGTGTGGCTGATCGGGCATTCCCTCGGGGGAACGATCGCCCTGTGGGGTGCCGACCGATTGCGCGATCGCGTCAAGGGCGTGGTTTGCGTGAATGCGGGGGGCGGGATTTATTTAAAAGAAGAATTCGAGCGCTTCCGCAATGCGGGGCAGCAGTTGGTGAAATTGCGTCCCCGCTGGCTGAGTTACGTTCCCCTGCTCGATCTCTTGTTTACCCGGGCGAGCGTGGCGCGTCCGATCGAGCGGTGTTGGGGACGCCAGCGAGTTATCGATTTCGCGATCGCCCATCGGGATGCGGCGTTGGGGACGTTACTCGATTCGACTACCGAACGGGAGGTGCATCAGCTTCCGCAAGTGGTGTCTCGCCTGAAGCAACCGGTCTATTTTATTGCGGGGGCGAACGATACGATTATGAATCCCGAATACGTGCGTCACCTGGCGAGTTTTCACTATCTGTTTCGCTCGGAAGAGGGGAATACGATCGAGATCGACGAGTGCGGTCACATGTCGATGGTCGAGCAACCCGATGCCATTTGCGATCGCCTGCGCGAGATTTTGGGCAGGCATGAATAAACAGCACAGTCTCTCAAGCGCGTTTACAAACAAAACCCCAGAAACGACTGTGGTTTCTAGGGTTTGCTGCATGTTGCCAGCAGGGTATCTGACAGACAGATTGTGATGCCAATCGGAGCGGCGGGATTTGAACCCACGACCCCCACTACCCCAAAGTGGTGCGCTACCAAGCTGCGCTACGCCCCGTTAGCGAATCCCATCTTAACATACTCGTCTGGGAATTTGACAACCCCTGCTCGCACAAAATTAGCGGGGGCGAAATCCGGCTTTTGCTAAAACACCCGCAACGTTTGCGCCGCTCGGACTAATTCCGGTACCGCCTCCGCCGACCATTGCCCCTCGCAACGACGACCGCGATTGAGCATCAGCCGCAAACCGTACGCCTCGGGATAGCCTTCGACCTCCAACCAAAGGCGATCGCTTTCGGCTTCGCAGGCAATGCGTTCGGAGTCCATCAGTTCGGCAGACATTTGCGCCATGGTTTGTGCCAGTTGTCCCAGCAGGCGACAAAAGTCGTTTAATTCCGCCTCCGTCAGTTCGATCGCCCACTCGTCGGTGCCCACCAAACCGCGATATTCGCGGGCATCGGGATCCCACCCCAGCCGCCATCCGGCACCGCTTTTCACGACGCGAGCGTCTGTCACGGCATTAAGAGCCGCGCGTCTCCGGGTCGGGGTTGTTGCGGCAATTGCGGTGCGTTCGAGTTCGAGGCGTCGGAGGCATCGGCGGTGTTGTCGTTGCGAATCAGCTCCGTGTAGTTGGGGTTAAACAAGCTCGTCAAGGTATGCACCAACCGATCGCGCTGTTGGCGGCTGAGACTGGCAATGGCTTCGCGATCGCCCTCGATGGGGTGCGTTTTCAAGACATCGCTCCCCGGATAGCGTTCGAGGGGAATGCGCTCGTTTGCGCCGAGGTAGTCCGCCAGGGTCAGCTTCCAATCCAGCCGAAACTGCGCCGGACGACCTTTAACGTAAACGTGATAGCGAATCAGGCGATCGATCAGGGTATTGTCCGAGGCGACCTCTCCCGATTCGGCGTTGACGTAATCGTTCTCGCGGGGCAGATCCGGCATTTGCTCGTATACTTTGCGCCACATATCGCGAACGCGCGCCCTGGACGGACGTTGCGCCACGACAGATGTTGGCGGCGCGTCTACCGAGATGGCGCGACCGTTTGCCTCGCTTATTTGTGCTGCAACGATAATGGCGATCGCCAAGGGAATGGTAACCGTTGGCAACAGCGATCGCGCCGATTTCCAAAATCGCGTCATGACTTAATCGCCAATGATTTCCGGTTGCGTCAGTTCGTCGGACATTTCGATAATCGATCGCGAGATCGGCTTCATCATCGGATCGTCGCTGTCGATGTCTTCGTAGCGGCGGCGTTTGGCGCGATTGGCGACCTGAACGGTGATGCGGTAGCGGTTGGAGGCGGCGTTAATCAAATCTTCGGCGCGACGCATCAGGTGGGTCGTCTCGATGGCAGAACGTTTTTGCATGGAAATCCTCTCGTGCAATCTTAACGAATAGAGTTTATTTTATCGAATCGCGCGGGAGGTTAACGGAGGCGATCGCCCTAAAAGTCCCACAGCTCGAACAATTGCGCCACTGGCTCTGACTTCTCCATCAACAAATTCGTACCGATGTCCGTCTTTGGGTAACGCCATCAATGCCTCTTCCGTCCAGACTTGAATGTCGTTCGCTGCACTTATGGTTGTCCTCCCGGCTGGGGTCGTTTGCCAACCCTTCTACCCAAATATTAAATAATTTAATCTTTGCCTCCCAGTTCCCGACCCCACCGCCACTTCACCCCCACATTGCATCCTCCAGTCGGGCGATCGCTCTTGTATAGAAACATCAACTTATGTAAAGATTTCATCGACCCTCAGAGGTATAGCGAATTACCGATGCAAACGCTGGCATCTCCATCTGCAACAAACTTTCCGCGCCTCGAACGGCAACCGCTCAAAATTGTCGCCCTCGGGGATAGTCTGGTGTATGGATTTGGCGACCCCGAAGGTGGCGGCTGGGTAGAACGACTGCGCCGCCAGTGGATGATGCCGGGGAGTGCGGGTCACGTCCTGTACAATTTGGGCGTCCGGGGCGATCGCGTCGCGCAAGTGGCACAGCGGCTCGAAATTGAGTTTCGCCATCGGGGAGAACTGCGCAATCGGGTTCCCGACGCCATTGTCCTGTCGGTGGGGGTCAACGATTCGGCAAGATTGCGCCAGCCGGACGGACGACCGTTTACGCCTGCCGATCGATTCCAACAGCAACTCGAAGATTTGCTCGATCGCGCCCGAGATCTGTGCCCGGTATTTTTCGTGGGGATGGTTCCGGTGGACGAGGCGAAAATGCCGTTTTTAGACTGTCTCTACTACCAACACGCCGAGCAGTACCGCTACAAAGAGATGGCTCGACTAGCGTGCGATCGCCGAGGGATCCCCTATCTGGATCTGTACGAAGCGTGGATGGCGCGGGGACTCGATTGGGTGCGATCGCGCCTGGGAGAAGACGGCTTGCACCCCAACATCCTCGGCTACCGCAGCCTGTTAGATGACGTGGCGAATTGGCACCCGATTGCCGAACTCGCCACAGCTTAAGCTAGATGGCGGGAGTAGCGCTCAATAACACCCACAGCCACGCCAACGCGATGGCAAACGCGAGATAAATCCAACGAGGGATGGCGCACCTCCTAGTTCGCCTGCAACTCTTGAGGGCGATCGCCGCTCGTGGGATCGATCCAGCGGACTTGCGCCATTTCGCTCAATCCCACCGAGGTCAGCAGTTCTTCCCACTCGGCTTTTACCGCTCCTCGTCGTTCGATCTGGCTCGATTGCAACAAGTGGGCGAGAGTGGCGACGGCGTCTTGCCAGATTCCCGTTTCGGCGTACAAGGCGGCGCGTTGCACCGGGTTGGCGTTTTCGAGATCCCGCGCAAATTCTTCCGTCGGCTCCAATCGCTGAATCCAGCCGCCGATGACGGCATCTCCAGCGCGATCGTCGCGATTGCAAATCAGCGAGACAAACCACTGATACGGCTGGCCCGTCTCTAGCGGCGGCGCAGTTTCGGGGAGCGATACGCTCAGGAGTCCCGGTGTCTTGTCTACCGTAATGGTTTGGGAGTACACCTCATTTTGGGCGCGATCGAATAAGATGAATTCCGCTTGCACGCCTTCGGGACTTTCGGGAACGTAGACAAAGAAGGTCGGATGCGACGATACCGTCACGCTCAATCCGCTCGAGGGGGCAAGTGGCGTGAGGCGATCGTCGGGGTCGCCATTGAGGCTACACCCTCGGTTGCGTCCGTCCTCGATCGAGCTGGGAGGTTCGAAGAGTCGCGTTCCGGCACCTTCTAGGCGTCCGGGTTTGCCGCGATCGGGGGGTGTAAATTCTGCGGCGCGTCCTGGCGGAGATCCCCCCATCCAGAATAGCGACATTATCGACACTGCCCCGATGGAGGTGACGTATGCTTCTAAGCGGTTCATTGCTGCCAATCCTTATCGAAATCTTTCGACCGTTCGCAAGTCAGTCGAGGTGCATCCGTACAACCTCAACCTAACATTAGAAATTATCTGAGTTCGGTACAGTTACTTATTCTGTAACTGACGGCTCAAGGGTCAAAAATGTTCAGTTGGTGCAAGGGTTGCTTGGTGCGCGGACTGGATGGCGCGCCGTTTTCGCGAGCGGAATAGTCTTGGGAATTCGTGCCTTGGCGCAGTCCCATCGCGATTTTGCTGTGTTGCTCGATTTGTGCCATCACTTGTCTGGCGCGGGCAATAGCTTGGGGGGGCAATCCTGCCAACCGCGCTGCTTCGATGCCGTAGGAGCGATCTGCTCCCCCCGGTCGCACTTGGTGCAAAAACACGATGCGATCGCTCAGTTCTTTCACCGTGACCTGATAATTCGCCACGTTTGGCAAAATCGAGGCGAGTTCGTTGAGTTCGTGGTAGTGGGTGGCAAAAATGGTACGACTGCCAATATCGCTCGCCAAGTACTCGCCCACCGCCCAGGCAATGGACAGTCCGTCGAAGGTTGCCGTTCCCCGTCCGATTTCGTCGAGCAAGACCAGGGATTGGGATGTGGCGTGGTTGAGAATGTTGGCGGTTTCGTTCATCTCCACCATAAAGGTCGATTGACCCGTTGCCAGGTCGTCCACCGCTCCGACGCGGGTAAAGATGCGATCGCAAATGCCCAAGGTCGCCGAGGTCGCCGGAACGAAGCTCCCGGTTTGCGCCATCAACTGAATTAATCCCACTTGACGCAGGTAACAACTCTTACCGCTGGCGTTGGGACCGGTCAGGATAATTAAATCGGGGCGATCGCTTCCGTCGGACTCCGATCCCAGTTCTACGGAATTGGGGACGAAAAACCCGGATGGCAGCGATTGTTCCACCACGGGATGGCGTCCGTCGGTAATTTCAATTGGACGGGTGGCGACCATCTGGGGACGACAGTAACCCTGTTCCACCGCCACGTCTGCCAAGCCGCACAATACGTCCGCCGCCGCGACAGCTTTGGCAAAATCGCGAATGGTGGCGGCATAGTCGCCCACTTCGGCGCGCAAGCGGGTAAAAATCTCGTATTCCAGCCGATACAGGTCGTCTTGAGCGGTGAGAATGCGAGCTTCCCGTTCTTTCAGTTCGGGGGTAATGTAGCGTTCTTCGTTGGTGAGGGTTTGCTTGCGAATGTAGTTGTCGGGAGCGAGGTCGCTTTTACTGCGGGAGATGCTGATGTAGTAGCCGAAGGTTTTGTTAAACCCGACCTTGAGGTTGGGAATTTCGGTGCGATCGCGCTCGCTGACTTCCAAGTTAGCAATCCACTGACGGTCGGCGTCGAGTTGCGATCGCATTTCGTCGAGTTGCTCGTCGAATCCCGGACGGATGAGGTTGCCTTCTTTTAAATGCAGGGGGGGCGATTCGACCAAACAATCGCGCAGTCGCCGTCCCAAGTCTTCCAACCCCGGCGGGACGTCTTGCAGGGCTTTTAAATAGGGCGATCGACCGCCTGCGGCGAGGGCGGCGAGTTCGGGTAACTTCGCCAGCGAATCGGCGAGGGCGACTAAATCGCGGGCGTTGGCAGTGCCGGATCCCGCCCGTCCGGTCAGCCGCTCTAAGTCATAGATTTGACGCAATTGCTGCTGTAAATCCTGACGCAATGCCGTGTTTTCAAATAATTCCGCGATCGTGTCGTGTCGCGCCGCAATGCCTTCGATCTGCAATAGCGGTTGCAACAGCCACCGACGCAACGCCCGACCCCCCATCGCCGTGCTGGTGCGATCGATCGCCCACAATAGGGAGCCGTAAAAGCTGCCATCCCGCACGGTTTGAGTAATTTCCAGGTTGCGGCGACTTTGGGGATCGACGATGAGATAGTCGGTGAGGGTATAGGTTCGCAGCGGTTGCAGGGGAATGGAACGGGGGGCGGTGGGGGTCGAGTGGCGATCGCGTTTTTCGGCGCGGTTCTCAAACGTTTCTTCTAAATATTCGAGCAATCCTCCCGCCGCTCGGACCGCCAGGGGAAGGCGATCGCAGCCCAACCCTTCGAGCGATCGCACGTTAAACCGCTCCAGCAGGCGATTTCGGGCTTCGATTTGGCTGAAGGGATGCTGGGAACGCAGGGAATAGCAAAAGTGGGTTGGCAATTCGGGGGGCAAGCGATCGGAGGATTCCCCCGGACGCAGCAAGCTACCGGGGTTGGGCGCGTTGGTGGGCAATAGTATTTCCGACGGATTCAGCCGCATCAGTTCTTGCGCCAGCCGCTCCAGGTCTCGATCTTGGGTGGTGTAAAATTCGCCCGTGGAGATGTCGGCGTATGCCAGTCCCCAATGGTTTTTCGCTAGGGCGATCGCGGCGAGGAAATTGTTGCGGCGGGCGTTGAGCATCCCGTCTTCGAGTAAGGTGCCGGGAGTGATGACTCGCGTGATTTCGCGATCCACCATGCGGCGTTCGGCGGCGGCGTCGGCGGCTTCTTCAACTTGATCGCACACGGCGATGGCGTACCCTTTGTCCACCAGCAAGGTGGCGTAGCGATCCAGGGCGTGATGCGGGACTCCGGTCATGGGAACCCGTCCGATTTCTTTCCCCCCTTCTTTGCTGGTTAAGACGAGTTCGAGTTCCCGCGAGACGACGATCGCATCTTGGAAAAAGCACTCGAAAAAGTCTCCCACCCGATACAACAGCAGGGCGTGGGAATACTTGTCCTTCACCTCGGCATAATGCTGCATCATCGGGGTGAGCTTGTCGCGATCGAGTTCCCGATAGTCGCCGTTGCGAATTTTCGAGGCGCGATCGCCGGGTTCGGGGTGAGTAGATGCGCTCATGTGCCGTATAGAATTCTCGCCTTTAATGACTTTATCGCAATGGGTTCGACGTTGGCAGCTATTCTGGAAGGTGAATTTTGCCCGGAGAACTCCGGCGTGTCATGAATACTCCCAGCCACGCGATCGCCAATTTAGCCCTGCTCGGCAGTTTTCCGCCCGAAACTCGCGGGGCAATTCTGGCGGGGGCAATTTTGCCGGATCTGCCGATTTTTGGGTTCTATATTTGGGCAAAATGGATCGAACGATTGCCCGAGCGAGAAATTTGGACGCAAGCTTACTATCGACCGGGATGGCAGATGGTGGTTGCCCTATTCCATTCCTTGCCGATTGCGGCAATTGGATGGGCGATCGCCTATTTTTCCAATTGGCAATTCGGGCAAATTCTGTGTCTGAGTTTGCTCGTGCATTCGTGCTTCGACCTGCCCGTCCACCACGACGACGCGCACCGCCACTTTTTCCCATTCAGCAACTATCGGTTTATCAGTCCGCTATCCTATTGGGATCCGAAGCACCACGGCGCGATCGTGGCAGCAGTGGAGGTTTTGTTCGTCCTCGCTTGTACGATTTGGCTATTTCCGAGGGTGCCGTCTCTCGTCGGTCGCGGATTGCTGGTTGGCGTGAATGTTTTCTACTTTTGGGGATATGGAAAGTTTTATTTAAAATTAAAATTTCGATCGCCCAAACCGTAGATTCCAGACTCGGAGGAAGCCAACGAACGCGGCGATCGCTACAGCGATCTGCAATTTCCCAAATTCGCGCTTATTCCTGCTGCATTCGTTGCATGCCAATTTGAATCGCCAGTGCCAACAATCCAAATGCCGAGAGCGCGAAAACAAACGTTCCCAAAGCACTCAAACCGACCACGAGGGTTCGTACGGCGGCTCCAATATTTTGCACGGTGGCGTTATCCGATTGCAGCGGTTTTTCGGCAAACGTTTGAGCGATCGATGCCGTGAGAAAATACAATCCCGTTGCCATCCCGCTCGAGAGTGCCGCACCGCCGAGACAGCGAATGACCGTGGGGGGATTGTCCTCGACTGGGGCGCGATCGCGATTTTGGGTTGGCGTTCGATCGGTCATTGGTCTCCTCCTCGATGATTCAGGGTGTGCTGTTGAGCAAAATTCTAGAGCAATTTGAAGCCAGACAAGCAGTGACTGGCGACTGAAACAGCCTCCCTCCGCCGCTGGGGAAAGGCTCTATCGCGCCATGCCAATGCCTGCCGAACTCAGGCGCGTTATCCACAAGTCTAGATCCGAATCGGCTAAAGTAGTTTGCACCGTTTGTTGGATTTGTTGCGCCCGTGCTTCCGACTCGCATAGGGCAAACACGCTCGGTCCGGATCCCGACATCATCGTGCCCAAGCTGCCAGCCTCCTCAAACGCCTGTCGCAACCGAGCCACTGGAGGATACGCCGGTAACACCACGCTTTCTAGATCGTTGTAGAGCAATTCGCCAATTTTTGCCCCGTCTTGCTGGGTCACCGCCGCCACCATCGGACCGGAGTGGACGCGCTGGCGCTGTTGTTGTAAGCCTCGATCGTCGCGGACGTAGCGATCGCTAAATTGCTCCCGAAACGTTTTATACGCCCAACCCGTCGAAACTTCGAGATTGCGATGCTTGCCCAACACGACAAACAATCCGTTGAGATCCGGCAAGGGAGCCAGTTGTTCGCCGCGACCGGTCGCCAGCATCGTTCCCCCCGCCACGCAAAACGGCACGTCCGATCCCAAGGTGGCACCCAGCAATTGCAACTCCGGCTGAGTCAGCCCCAACTGCCACATCAAGTTTAAACCCACCAACACCGCCGCCGCATCGGTCGAACCGCCCGCCAAGCCAGCCGCGACGGGGATTTGCTTGTCGATGGTAATATCGACGCCACCGAGATTTTCGTATTCCTCGGGAAACTGTTCTGCCATCACTCGAGCGGCGCGATAGGCGAGATTGCTTTCGTCGAGGGGAACTTGGGGATGGTTGCAGTGCAGGCGAATCGTATCGGTGCCGTTGGCGCGCAATTCCACGCGATCGCTCAGTTCGATGCTTTGCAGCACCATTGCCAATTCGTGGAACCCATCCGGGCGATCGCCGAGGATTTCGAGGTATAAATTGATTTTAGCTGGAGCGTTAAGGGAATAGACCTGCATGGGTAGGTGTTAGAGTGCCAACAATTAACAATATGCTGTTCCGGCTCGAGTAGAGCTATCTTGGAGTAGGGATTTTATCAATCGAGACATAGGGGCCATGCGTCAACGTTTATTTGCATCCCTAATTGGGATATTACTGTTGCTTGCCAGCGGTTGTGGCAATCAACCCGGTGGTGACGAAGCTACCACAGAAGGGGAAGACACGACGACCGAAGACACTCAAGAAGCGGAAGCGCAAGACGGCGAACAAGCCAATGGAGATGCCGCACCCGCCGCTCAACCCTTCGCAACCGAACCCACGGTGGAAGAGCAACCGACTGAAGCGACTCAACAAGCACCCGCCGGGTTAATTCGCTCGACCGATCCTCAAGAACAAGCACAACAGGTGCAGCAACGCATTGATGCCGCCGCCGGACAGCAGGATCCCTTCGGCGTCTTGCCGGTCGAACCGTCTGAAAGTACCCAGTTGGGTCAAGTCGCCCAAGAAGCAGGGGCAGCAGCCGTTGGAACTGGGGAAGAACCGTCTACCGTGGCAACTGTTGAGGGTCAAGCCGTTCCCTCGCTTCCCGATTTACCCGCTCCCATCGGTCCGACCCTTCCCAGTGGCGGACAAGTTGCCACTGCACCGGGAGGTGGAGCTGCGCCAGGGGGGGGAACTGCGCCAGGGGGTGGAACTGCGCCGGGAAATGGAGCTGCACCGGGTGGGATTGCTACTACGGGGGGCGTCGCAATTCCTACGATGCCAGGCGTTCCCACGGTTGAGGGACAAGCCGTTCCCTCGCTTCCCGACCTTCCCGTTGCGATCGGTCCTGCGAGTTTGCCGCCCGAACCGGAACCGGAACCGGAACCAGAAGAACAACCTGATTTGCCGCCACAACCGGATGTCGCGCGCGGCATTGAAGTGTCGGGGGTCGTACAAGTGGGCAATGAGATTCAGGTGATTGCCAAAGCTCCCAGCGAGCCGTTCAGCCGTTATATCAAAGTGGGACAGCGCATGGCTGGCGGTCGAGTGTTGGTCAAGCGAGTCGAAATGAAACAAGGTGCCGAACCCATCGTCATTTTAGAGGAAAAGGGAATTGAGGTTGCCAGAGTCGTTGGCGACAACGTCCAAACCTCTAAAGAGGAGCAGGATTAAGAGAGCCGTTGTCGGTTCCGTGCGGTAAACAGCTCATCTGGCAACCGGGACGTGTCCCTGATTAGCCTAGGAAATGTTCTAGTGGCGATCGAGCGATTTCGATTCGGATCGTTCTGTTTTTTTATAAATTGTTTGTCCTAAAACAAATTGGAGGTTACAACGATGCCTCGCTTAGTTCAAAAATTAGGAATGCTATTATTCGCAACCACGAGCTTTGCGGTTGCCAGTTCCCTAATAGAATCTTCATCCCTGAGCGCGCAAGAACAGGAACAATACAATCCGCCGTTCTGTTTGGGGCAATATCCCAATGGTTTTGTCAAGTGCAACTACGACAATGCCGATAACTATGTCGGTTATATGAGAAATGGCGTTCCCGACGGTCGCGGCGTTTACGTGTATGCCGATAGCGGCGATCGCTATGAGGGAGAATTTCGCAACGGTCGCCCGAACGGTCGCGGTATCTATATTTTCTCGGACGATGCTCGCTACACCGGTATTTTCCAAAATGGCAATATTATTCGAGGAACGGCGTTTTTTGCAGATGGTTCCCGCTACGAAGGAACGTTTCAAGTCGTGACTGATGTGAATAGCGGCGAAACGAGCAGTCAACCCCAGGGACGGGGCGTGTTTGTTTTTGCCAACGGGACTCGTTATGAAGGCGAATTTTTTGCAGGCGATCCGTTTGGGAAAGGGGTTGTCCGACACCCCAACGGCGTTCGCTGCGACGGGCAGTTTTTCAATCAAAATCTTGACGGAAAAGGAACGTGTACCTATCCCGACGGATCTCGCTACGAAGGCGAATTTCGTCAAGGACGACCGCACGGAAACGGGACTTTGTACGGTGCCAACGGCGCAGTTGCCTATCGCGGTGCATTTCGGGAAGGTCAACCGGGACGCGGCAATAATAATTAGGGTTCTCTGACGCAAGGCTGTCTGCTGCCGGGCGATCGCGCTAGATTGGTAAACAATTGTTACTTTTTCCGTTTGGAGCGGTGCGATCGTGAGTGCGACAACTTCCCCGAGTTCTTCGTTTCCGTTTGAATTTGTCCCGCAACGCCACCAAGATGCCGATGTCTTGCGGCAGTTGGAGTTCGTGCCGGGATTAAAAGAAATCTTGATATTGCGCCAGGTTCACGCTCTCGAACACGCAACGGTATGGGTATTGAACGAGCCGGAGATTCCCTATACGCCACCTCGGGGAGCCGAATCTCCCCCTGTGGATAATGGCTTGCTGGGTGGGATGTCTACCGAGCGCGGATTTTACCTGTACGGTCGCGTGCGTCCCGACCATCTCCGACGGGCGGTGCAAATTGCCTTGCAGCGGATTACGGAAGGGGAATGGAATTTAGCGGTCCATCCTCGCTGCGGGACGAATCTGTCGGTGGGAATGCTGCTGACGGCGGGATTGGTGTTGGGAATCAATACGGTTTTGCCGCGAGGTCCCCTCGAACAACTCCTCGGCGTGGGACTGGCTGCAACCGCCGCCGCACAGTTGGCTCCGGATCTCGGTGGCGTAGCGCAGCGTTACCTGACCACTGCGATTCCGTTCAACTTGGAAGTGGAAGAGATTACCCCGATGCGGGATTTGTGGGGGCGTCCGGCGCAGTTTGTCAGCGTTCGTTGGGTGGATTTGGAGGGATAGGGAGATAGGGAGAGCCACTTTTGTCATCGATCCGATCCTGGCGTCCCGATTTGCAAACTTTTGTGTAACGAATCGTCGCATCCTGACACAATAGTTTACAAACGAACCGCAGTGACTTCTGAGATAGTAAAGTGAAAAGCAAGCTCTTCTCTAGGATTTAGCGAAACCTGCAAGAATCCTCCAATTCAAATCTTTAATTGAATCGAGAGATGAATTGATGAATTGCGGCAACAACTTTTGATATGATGCTATTGACCTGCGGGACGCGGGGCAAAGCCTACTGTCCGGGTGTAAGACCTAATCGTAGAGGACGTAAGAAATCTACAGTTGGGCAATCTGCTGGGTAGGAAGCCGCTATTGCAATCTTTGATTCAATAGGGGTAGTTCACCTGTTTATCATATTAAGGGAAAACACTCATGGTTCAACGCGGTTCTAAAGTTCGAATCCTCCGTAAGGAATCCTATTGGTACAGAGACGTCGGCCAGGTCGCAACGGTTGACCAAAGCGGCATTATCTATCCCGTCATCGTCCGTTTTGATAAAGTTAACTACGCTGGCGTCAACACCAACAACTTCGGTATGGACGAAGTGGAGGAAGTCGAGCCTCCTAAGAAGAAGAAAGGTAAAAAGTAGTTAGCGCTACTTATAAATCGCTCGATCGCCCGATCGAGTTTCACGTTGATTTCAATTCGCAAGGGTGTCGCGAGGCACCCTTGTTCCTTGTTTGCACCGTGCCAGAATTACCTGAAGTCGAAACCGTGCGTCGGGGGTTGCAGCAGGCGACCTCGAATTTAACGATCGCGGGGGGGGACGTGCTGCTCGATCGCGCCATCGCCTATCCCCAGTCTGCCAGCGATTTTATTGCCGGAATTCGAGGTCGAACGATCGCCGAATGGTATCGTCGGGGAAAATACCTGCTGGCACGCCTGGATTGCCCCGACGCCGAAACGCCCGATCCTGGCGAAATTGCTCCAGCACCTCACGGCTGGCTTGGGGTTCACTTGCGCATGACCGGTCAACTGCTGTGGTTGTCCCGTCAAACTGAATTACAAAAACACGCTCGCGTTCGCTTGTTCTTTCCCCAGGAGCGGGAATTGCGCTTCGTAGACCAGCGAACCTTCGGGCAGATGTGGTGGATTCCCCCGGATACCGATCCCGCCGCAATTGTTACGGGGTTGCAGCAGTTGGGTCCCGAACCCTTTTCAACGGCGTTTAGTACCGACTATCTGGTGCGGCGATGTCGCCACCGCCAGCGACCGATTAAGAATGCCTTGCTGGATCAGCGATTGGTGGCGGGTGCGGGCAATATTTACGCCGACGAAACCCTCTTTCTCAGTCAAGTCCGACCGACCCAACCCTGTGGCGAGTTGAGCGAGGGGCAAATTGAGGCAATTCGCGCCAATCTGGTGAAGGTGTTGCAACAGGCGATTGAAGCGGGGGGAACCACGTTTAGCAGCTTTTTAGACGTGCAAGGGGTCAACGGCAATTATGCTGGAATGGCGTGGGTGTACGGACGTGCGGGGGAACCCTGTCGGATTTGCGGCAGGGCGATCGAGCGAATTAAACTCGCTGGGCGATCGTCCCACTTTTGTCCGACGTGCCAATCGCCGTAAAATTTTATGAAGTTACTCAAATCGTCGAACTGATAGTCCTATGCCGAAAAAACTGAAAAAAGGAACCTACGTCCGTATCGATCGCAACAAATTTGAAAATAGCATCGAAGCGAAAGCCAGCGATCCCCGCCTTCCCTCCTATGTTTTCGAGACGAATGGCGAAGTACAGGAGACTGAAGGCGATTATGCCTTGGTGAAATTTGGTGTCGTTCCCACGCCTAACATTTGGGTGCGGATCGACCAATTGCACATGGTGGACATAAAATAATCGTGCTGGGGCAGGTCGGCTGCCCCCTGACCGACCCCTCACTCCTTCGTCAGGCTTATGAGTTCTTCTGAATACACGCCTCCCTCTTGTCTCGGTGCTCGCGTCTCGATTGTCGGTGCGGGTCGCGTTGGCAGCACTCTGGCTCAGCGGATTGCCGAGCGAAACCTCGCCGATGTCGTCCTGCTCGATGTGGTGGAAGGACTGCCACAGGGGATTGCTCTCGATTTGATGGAAGCGAGAGGGGTGGAACGACACGATCGCCAAATTATCGGTACGAACGATTACGCCGATACTGCCGGTTCGGATATCGTGGTGATTACTGCCGGTCGTCCCCGCCGCCCTGGCATGAGTCGCGAGGATTTGGTGAAAACCAATGCCAATATTGTCACCCAGGCGACTCAACAGGCGATCGCTCATTCTCCCAATGCGATTATTATCGTCGTGACTAATCCCCTGGACGTGATGGCGTATCTGGCTTGGGAAGCCAGCGGTTTGTCCTCTACGCGCGTAATCGGTATGGCGGGGGTCTTGGATTCTTCCCGGTTCCAGACGTTTATCGCGATGGAATTGGGGATTTCGGTGCAAGACATTCACACCATGGTTTTGGGGAATCACGGCAAGTTAATGGTGCCGCTTCCCCGTCACTGCACCGTGGGCGGCGTTTCTATTACGGAATTGATGGATAAGGCGACGATCGATCGCCTGGTGGAACGCACTCGCAATGGCGGCACTGAAATTGTGGACATGATGAATATGAGTGCCTATTTTGCCCCGGCTTCGTCGATTCGATTGATGGTGGAGTCGATTTTGCTCGATCAGTCGCGGATTGTTTCGGCGGCGGCTTATTTGCAAGGGGAATACGGGATTGAGGATATTTTTCTGGGCGTTCCCTGTCGGTTAGGGTGTCGCGGTCTTGAGAAGGTGGTGGAGTTGGATTTGGAGGAGGAGGAACGTCAGGCGTTGCATTCGGCGGCGGATGCGGTGCGGCGGAATGTGACGGAGGCGAAACGGTTGTTGAAGGAGGATTAGGGGTAGAACGACAGAGGCACGGAGGACGCGGAGGAGGGAAGTGCAAGCATTTCTAACAATTCTTCATAACTCGATGCCCAGGTATGACAACCGGGAAGGGTGGGGACTGAACCGCACCAAACATCATCTTCTTGCCAAATAATTGCTTTAATTTTCATTGTTTGTTTCTACGAGGGGTTTTTGATAATTTTATATATTGAATGATTCCAAGTCTCGATACCCATTAATGATGCGAGCAATATCTATCCCGTCAGGTCGGGGAAAGTAAAATATGATGTAATTTTCCACAAT
>CAYQUF010000020.1:0-40777 GCA_964420595.1 uncultured bacterium | reverse complement strand
TTTGACGCCGATGGCGCAAGTGGCAACTCGGTAGAGGCTGAGTTGGAGGTGGGATTCGATCTGAAGGTCGATCCTACCTAATTGGATCTTCAATTTAATTTAATAAACTGATGCCAATTCCAAAGCGTAATGTAAAGAGTGCGATCTTTTTACACTATTTTTGTTGTGAAAATAAATATTATTATTTAGTAACAAATTCAGACAATTTAATCTCAATTCGAGAAGAGATCCATCAAGAATTTCACTCATGGATGGGCGGATACGATAAACCATGTACGATTGATTATTTTATTGATTTCGTCCATTCTTATTATCCAGACAACGATTCAATTTCCTTAGAGCTGCACCACCGTAAACAGGTGCTAAAAGCCGATTAAACCGTTAGTCTTAGCGAACGACTCGCAGAATCGAGAATCGCCGTTGTTTCCCAGTATCGGACTCACATTAATTCTGTGTATCCGGCTCGTGCGTCATATCCGCCTCTTGCTGCTGACACTCAGCACACAAGCCAAAAAATTCGAGCGTGTGGTAGAACACCTTAAACTCGTGAGAGTCCGAAAGTCGGTCTTCCAAATCGTGGACGGGACATTCTTCAATCGGAACCGAGCGTCCGCATTGCAAGCAAGTCAGGTGATGCTTGTCTTGGTGTGCGAGGCTGTAGAGCGATTCGCCATTCGCTAGCGTCCGCACCTGAACGAGACCTTCGAGTTTGAGTGCATCTAAGGAACGATAGACCGTTGCGAGTCCCATGCTTTGGTTGCGATTGCGCAGTTCAACATAGAGATCCTGAGCAGAAATTGCTCGCTTCAGAGTTTCCAGCACGTTGAGAATGCGCGCCTGGCTGCGGGTGCGGTTGGCTTTCATCGTCTCGGGGTTACAATAATCTCCTCAATTCTAGGCTAGACCATCGACGTTACCGATCTGACGATAAAATTAGAAGGATGAGTGACCCGTCGAGCATTAGGAGGCGATCGTGACGCGCAAATTTCAAGCTCAAGTGTACGTAACCCTGCGACCTTCCGTGTTGGATCCGGCTGGAACGGCGGTTGAATCCGGACTCAAGAGCATGGGATACGATACGGTCGAGGGGGTTAGAATTGGTAAGTACATCCAATTGACCCTGAATGCGGACAGCGAGGAAGATGCCAGAGCGCAACTGGATGGAATGTGCGATCGCCTCTTAGCCAATCCGACGATTGAAGATTATTGCTTTGAAGTCACCGAGTTGGAAGTGGTCACCTAATTCGCTGCTGGCGGTCTGTCAGTTCGATGAAAAGTAAGCACAAAATTAAAATTAAACCTCGATGTTTGAATCTCTGTCAACAACTGAGAGGGCGGAATGTGGGTTTGAGTTGTTCAAAATTTGATAGCGAGATTTATCACTACCTTACTACGATCGCGCGTCCTGTTTTTTCTGCCAACGCTAGCTATACATCGAATGCGGCTCTCCAAATAACACCACCGAAATCGGCAATTCCTTCAGCACCTGCGTCGTCACGTTGCTCACCGCCAGTCCGCCAATGGTGCGCCGTCGCATCGATCGCAACACAACCATATCGTATCCCCGCGACTTCTTCAGAATTGCTTCGGCGGCATCGTCGTGACAGATGGTTTGAATGTCAATTTCCACCTGTGGTTCCAAGCTAGCAACAGCAGCAGATAGATTCGACTGGAACGTGTCAATCTCCTCTTTTGGCGTTTTGCGATCGCTCACGTGCAATAACGTTACCCGCGACAGGTTCGTATTGGCAAACAAATAGGCAAATCGAACCGTCAGCAACGCTTGCGGCGTAATATTTTTCACCGGAACTAAAATATGGCGAATATTCGTCGGTTCGTCGATCAATCGCATCACCGCCACCGGACAGTGAGACGACCAGAACACGCTATCGATAACACTGCCAAACAGACGTGCCTGCAAAGAGTACCTCGAACTCCACCCCATCACGACCAAACTCGCTTCCCATTCCTTTGCCGTGCGGCTAATTCCGCGAGCGATATCGTCGTCAATGCGAACCACGGATTCGGTTTCGATCTCATACTGCCGTCCCAGGCGTTCGGCCCGTTGTAGCAAGCGGTGCGATCGATTCAGCTCCAAATCCAAACTCGGTTCGTCCATGTGAACGTACGCCTTCGCCACTGATAGGGGAACGATCCGTCCGGATTCGCGACGTGCCAGCAACGCGGCCATTTCCGTTAAATACGGTTCGGTGTAGGGATTGGCAACGGGAACCACCACGGTAAAGGGATGGCTGGATGTGGGACTGTAAATCTCAGTGGGCGCGTGTTGGCGATACGGTTCTAAATCTAACTCGGGAGCGCTGACTTCGCTGCGATCCTGCCAAGATTCCTGCGGGAGCGGCAGTTTGGGCGCAAATCTCGCGGTCAAGACCGGACCGAGGACGGCGGTAACCAGCATTAAGACGATAATCGCATTAAACACGAGATCGTCGAGAATACCGGCATTGACCCCCACCAACGCCGCTGCCAGCGTCGCCGCGACCTGGGGCAACGATAGCGACCACATGGTCAGGGTTTCGTTCCAACTGTAGCGATAGAGCAGTTTGGTCAGCAGGGATGCCAGAAATTTACTAACAAATAAACCGCCGACAATGGCAATGGTTAAAGCCAGTTCGGTGTTCAGGGTGGAGACAAACGCCGAGATGTTCAGCAGCAATCCCATATCCACGAAGAAAAATGGAATAAATAGGGTGCTGCCGACAAATTCGACTTTTTCTTCAACTGGGGTATGACCGACGACATCGTTGATCGCCAAACCGGCTAAAAACGCGCCGACAATTTTATCGACATTAATAATTTGCGCGCCAACCGAGGCTAAAAATACAACTAAGAGAATGAATAAAAATTGATTGCCCTGTTCGTCTCCCGTGCGCCGAAAATACTCTTTTCCAGCCCAACTCAAGCCAAATAAAATAATAACTGAATAAATTGCCAATGCCCCTAACTGGGTAACCAACATGGCAATGGAAAATTCTCCCGCACTGGCAGAAACGCAAATTGCCAACACCAATAATGCAGCGATGTCGGTAAAAATAGTCGCGCCAATGGTAACGGTGACGGCTTGATTGCGCACGACCCCCAATCGGTTGACAATGGGGTAGCCTAACAGGGTATGGGAGGCAATTAGCGAGCCGAGCAAAATCGACGCCGTCCAGTTCATGCCAAAAAATCGACCCACCATCATCCCTGTGGCTAAGGGAATGATAAAAGTGGCAAAGCCAAATCCGAGGGAACGATGTTTGGTTTTGCGAAATTCTTCGAGGTCGATTTCCAATCCCGCCACAAACATCAGATAAATTTTTCCGATGTCCGAGAGCAGTTTCATCATCTCGGAGTCGGAATCGAGCAATTGCACCCCATCGTTGCCCAGTGCTACACCTGCCACGAGCAATCCTACTAATCCAGGTAATTGCAGCCGCTCGAAAATGGGCGGAACAATTAGAATTACCAGCAATAACGCGGTAAAACCAACGATTGGACTATTGGGAAGCGTCTGAAGCAGTTGTTCCATGACTGATATTGGGAAGATGCAATTGAATGGACATGAGGGCGCTCCGAAGAACGCCCTACACGCGCGATATGGATTGGAACGGTCGAGCAAGCGCGATTGGATTTATCGCGGGTCAAACGGAAACACAAGTTCGCCGTTTATGACATTAGAAACCGAAGATTGGCGTTGTTTTTTCCCGATTATTTTTTTGGATGACGATTTAGACGCGGGAGAATCGGGAGGTTTGGCACTGGGAACGGCAATTGAGGTAAAGGCTTGGAGAATTCCCAGGCTAACAAATATGCTGAGGAGTGCGAGCGATCCGTATTTGGATAAATCTAGCATTCTCATCGGTCTTCGGTCAACTGGCTAAATCCGTTTGTTCGACCTTGTCCTGTTCTTTAAATGCCACTCGCAACAGCGGCGGTGCCAAGAATGTCGTGAGAATCACCATAATAATAATGGCGGCTTCTAAGGGTTTGCTCAAGACGCCACTTGCCGCACCAATTCCGGCAAACACCAATCCCACTTCGCCGCGCGGTACCATTCCGATCCCAATGGCTAAACGATTGGTCGGTTCGGAATCGAAGACTGCCCAACCGGCGATAATTTTGCCAATAATGGCGATCGCGATTAAGAAGGCAGCAATAATTAAACCTTCGCGATTGGAGGGAACTGCGGGATTGAGAACCCCCAAATCGGCTTTCGCGCCGACGGTGATAAAGAAAATCGGAACTAAGATATCGGCAATGGGAACGACTTGCTTGTCGAGTTCTTTACGCTTGTCGGTTTCGTCGAGGACTAAGCCAGCGGCGAAGGCTCCCAAAATCGCTTCGAGCTGAATGGCGTTGGCGAGAAATGCCATGAAGAAGGCAAAGGTAAAGGCAGGGATAACCAGGTTACCTCGGGTTTGCAAGCGATCGGCGATCGCCACGAACGATTTGTTGAAAAATTTACCCAAGAAAATGGCACCGAGCAAGAAGGCGCTGGCACCGATAATCAGGTACAAGACATTGAAAACATCGACTTCGCCGGTTTTCGCCAAACTGGCAACCACTGCCAAAACGATAATGCCGAGCACGTCGTCGATCACCGCAGCCCCGACAATAATTTGCCCTTCTTTGGACTTGAGAGAGCCGAGTTCGGACAACACTTTTGAGGTAATACCAATGCTGGTTGCCGTGAGCGCAGCGCCTGCAAAAATGGCAGGAATCGTAGACACGTTAAATAGCACCATCAAGCCCGCAGTTCCGGCGGCAAAAGGGGCAACCACGCCGACCACGGCAACGAGTGCCGCTTGAATGCCGACTTTTTGCAACTCTCGTAAATCCGATTCCAAGCCGATTTCAAATAACAGGATAATGACACCGAGTTCGGCAAGGACGGAGACAATTTCGCTTTGGGTTTCAAAGACTGAATTGAGCGCTTCTGGCGTCAATCCGGAAATCGCTTGCAAGACTTGCATGATAACCGAATCGGCAGCTTCTGCACCGCTTTCGGGAAAAATCAGTAGATGCAAGGCAGAGGTTCCCACCACCACGCCACCGACAAGTTCGCCTAAAACCGGCGGTAAATCGACGGCTTTCGAGAGTTCCCCGCCTAATTTACTGGCGATGTAAATCACCACCAAACTCAGCAAAACGCCAGCGAGAACAGCGGGTTCTTCAGCCGCTTCAGAGGTAGACGCAAGGATAGGAATAGAGGGAAAAGAATGCCATATTGAGGCAATTGACTGTGAAATTATGGGACTCATTGTTTGCAAGCGACAAGGGTTGACTGCGAGAAAAAAAGGATAAGGTGGTTCGGGGCAATCGATCGCGAGGGAGCGATCGCCAATCATTGCGTCAAATCTGAATTTTTTGCAAAAATTCTCAGTCGAGCCGAACCGCGATGCTAGGTTTAGACAAGTTCGATGATTTGAAATGGAATGCAAGTCGGAGGCGACTCAGATTGGGTAAGGGTCGCCTCGGCTTTTTTAGATTTCGATCGTGGGGCGATCGGTTTCGACATCTGTAACGGCGGCGGTTCCGTTCGTGTCAATTCCTGGCTGTCCGAGCGCGCTGACTGCTCGTTGGAGTGCTGCGCGGCGCTCCATTAACAAGTGTTCGGACGGCAACATATTAAGAATGCCGAAGTCTTCCAAACGACGTTTGATACTTCCCGCAGCACCGACGATATACACGTCGCGATCGTTGTCAACGGCATCTTTAATGGCATTTTCAATCGCCAGCGAGGAAGTTACGCCCAACAGGGGCACGTCGCTGAGATCCAGAATTAAGACCTCATAGCGATCGATCGCGTTATGTTGCCGTGCAATCGCCTTGGACACTCCGAAAATCATCGGACCGCTGAGGTGGAACAGCAGCACGCGACCGTTGGCATCGTTGAGCAGTTGTTTCTCTTCATCAGAGAGGTTGATTTCGTCGTCGGCATCGGTAACGGCTTTGATATCTTTCGACTGCAACTTCGTCAGGCGATCGATCGTCAGCACGTTGGCGACGAACACTCCAACGCCAACCGCAGTAATCAAGTCAACGAATACGGTCAGCAGAATCACGCCGTACATAATCACCGCGCCCTTAATCGAGACTTGGTGAGCGCGTTTGAGGAAGCCCCAGTCAATAATATCGATACCGACCTTCAGGGCAATTCCAGCCAGCACCGCCATGGGGATGGTGCTGACCATGCCTCGGGCACCAAAGACCACCACGATCAGGATCAGCGCGCGAGTCAGACCCGAAACCGCCGTGCGACCGCCGGTTTGAATGTTGACTACGGTTCCCATCGTGGCACCCGCACCAGGCAGACCGCCGAAGAAACCAGAAGCAATGTTACCTAAGCCTTGACCGATCAGTTCTTTGTCCGAATCGTGTTGCGTGCGAGTTAAGCTATCGGCAACGGTCGAGGTGAGCAGGGCGTCAATTGCACCGAGCATCCCCAACACGGCTGCATCGACAAACATCATTTGCAGTTGCTCGACGCTAAACATCGGCATTTGCAATTGAGGCAGTCCGGCAGGGATTTCTCCAATCCGGCGCAATTCCTCCCCTGCAAACACGGCATCGGTCAGTACGAACGAAACCAGCGTTCCGACAATCAGTGCCACCAACTGCGGCGGAACTATGCGACCGAGTTTGGATGGCATGAAGAAGATAATGGCAACGGTCAGGACGCTTAAGGTAGTTTCTGCCGGATTGATATTGGCTAAAAACTCCGGCATCTGTTTGAGCGTGCCGATCACGCCGCCGCTGCCTTCGTGACCCACGAATGGAGCCAGTTGCAGCACGATCAGAATAAATCCGATTCCCGACATGAAGCCAGACACCACCGTATAGGGTAATAGGGTGATGTATCGCCCCAATCGCAAGGATCCGAGCAAGATTTGGAAAATCCCGCCCATAATGACGACGGTAAATGCCATCGCCATCCCGTTTTCGGGATTGTTGGCGGTGAGATTGGCAATGACTGCGGTCATTACCACGGTCATCGGACCGGTGGGTTCGGAAATTAGAGTCGGCGTTCCGCCAAACAGGGCGGCAAAGAAACCGACGAGAACGGCACCGTAAAGTCCGGCAGCGGCTCCAGCACCGGAGGCGACCCCGAATGCCAGCGCCATAGGAAGGGCGATAATCGCAGCAGTAATGCCGCCGAATAGATCGCCGCGTAGGTTCCTAAAATGAATTCGATTGGTAATGCGCATGGGATGGTTGACGGTTGGCTATCGAATAAAGTCAATGCTTAAAATTTTGTAAATTGACTTTCGTCAATACGATACCATCAACCGGGATCGAGGATCGCACGATTTTGCTTTGCAATCGTTCATGCCGCATAAAAGTATTGCTTATCATTGGATGCTCGGTAGGTCGCTGGAGCGCCAGGGGAGCGATCGCGCACTGGCATTGACTTTTATCTATAATTAAAGAGGCAAATCCACAGATTTACAGATAAGGAGGGTTCGGGAACCGGATAAAGCCCCTTCCTTTAGGTTGGGGATACAGTGCGGTTCCCGCGCCTGCGCTAGCAGGCAGAGTGACACAATTGCACGAGTCTTTCACAGTTGAATCATGTTCTTAGCGGTACAGAAGGATGTGTTTCAGCCCGATAGAGGATTAGGCTTGCTGCTCCAGGAATTGGGAAAGTTAGCCAACAATCTCTATAATCAGGCGACCTACGACTCGAGGCAGTATTTCTTCGAGAACGACCGGAAGCCCTGGAAGGTGCTGAGCTACAAAAAACTGTGCGCCGACCTGAAGGGGAGTGAGAACGCCTTGCTCCTCTACTCCCAAACGGCGCAACAAACCCTGAAATCGGTAAATGAAGCCTTCAAGAGCTTCAAGTCTCTACATGCTCTCTGGCGAAGAGGTGAACTGGACGAAGAACCTAAGCTGCCAAAATATCGCAGTAAAGGTGGGTTGTACCAGGTTGTCTTCACCGGGCAGTCCCTCAAAGTAGAAAATGGGCAAATCCGACTTCCGCTTGGGAAAGGTGGCACCGCCCATTTCGGACAGGACTGCTTCTACATCCCGATGCCGGAGCGGATTAAAGATTGCCAGATTCGAGAACTCCGATTCATCCCGACCAACGGGAAGTGGGTTGTGGAGTATGTCTACGAATCGATGGAAACCCCGGCTCAAAGCTGCAAGCTCTACTCGGAAAGGGTCTTAGCATTAGACCCTGGGCTGAACAATCTGGTCACTGGAGTCACCAATACTGGGCAAGCTTTCCTCCTGGATGGGAAGGATCTAAAAGCTCGGAATCAGTGGTACAACAAGGAACTGTCTCGGTTAAAGTCCATCTTCACCCACGGCAAGCCGTCTAAAAAGGGTGCTACGTCGAAACGCATCCAGACTCTAACGCACAAGCGGAACTGCTTCATGCGGGATGTCATCAACAAAGCCGCTCGGAGGATTATCAATTTCTGCCTTGAGCATGGAATCGACACCCTGGTTTGTGGGCGTAACAAGCGGCAGAAGGATGGCATCAACCTGGGTAGCAAGACGAATCAAGAATTCGTTCAGATCCCGCACTACAAGCTGGTCAGCCGACTCCAGCAACTCTGTCTAATTCACGGCATCCGGTTTGAAGAGACAGAGGAATCGTACACCTCGCAAGCCTCGTTCTTTGATGAAGATAGCCTGCCTATTTTCGGCGAAAAACCCGAAGGGTGGGCTGCTTCCGGGAAGCGAGTCATGCGCGGCCTATACCGCACAGCTCAAGGCTGGCTCATCAATGCTGACGCCAATGGTGCAGCCAATATCATGCGAAAAGTAAGCACAAGACTCGGCATTGACTTGAGTGGAGTGTGTAGCGGGGCTGTGGCAGCCCCGTTTAGGGTCAAGTTGTCTCCCACTGGATTCAGCCTAACCTAAAGAAGCCTCGCCCTTCTAGGGCGGGGAGTGTCACCTATCCTTATTCGCGTTGAGAGGACGCTATCGTTCATGCCAGCGACATTACATCAATTGCGGGTCTTTGAGGCAGTTGCGCGTAAGGGGAGCTTTACGAAGGCCGCCGAGGAGCTAACGATCACGCAACCGACTGTCTCGACACAGGTAAAGCAACTGACCCAGGCGATTGGATTACCGCTATTCGAGCAGATTGGCAAGCAACTGTACCTGACCGACGTGGGAAAAGAACTGCGAGCGACGTGCCAGGAGGTGTTCGAATCCCTCGACAACTTTGAAATGAAGGTGGCGGACATTAAAGGACACAAGCAGGGTCGATTGCGTTTGAGCGTGGTCACGACCGCCAAATACTTTATGCCTCGCCTGTTGGGATCGTTTTGCCAGCACTATCCGGAGATCGATATTGCCTTGCAGGTGATCAACCACGAACAAATTATCGATCGCATGCGGCACAACCAAGACGATTTTTATATTCTCAGCCAGCCACCCGAGGATATCGATCTGGAGGTGCGTCCGTTTTTGGACAATCCGCTGGTGGTGTTAGCTCGCTGCAACCATCCGCTGGCGGATCGATCGAACATCCCGCTGCAAAAACTGGAAGGGGAAGCGTTCATTATGCGCGAGTCCGGTTCGGGAACGCGACAGGCGGTGCAGCAATTATTTGCCGAACATGGGATTCCGGTGTCGGTGAAGCTCGAACTCGGCAGCAACGAGGCAATCAAACAAGCGATCGCGGGGGGTTTGGGCATTTCGGTGCTTTCCAAACACGTTTTATCGTCCGATGGCGGAAATGGGGAATTGACGATTTTGGATATGCAGCATTTTCCAATCGAGCGGCGGTGGTACGTGACCTCGCTGTCGGGAAAACAACTGTCGGTGGTGGCGCAAACGTTTTTGGAATTTTTACTCGATCGCTCGCCAGCCTCAGATCCCAGTAAAGTGTAAACGTTTGTAACGATTTCCGTAAACACGCCGGACAACTTGCCGAGAGACTTAACGAACGTCGCAGGGTTAGCATCCTCCATGGTTACGAGTCCGAAACGATCGCTCTCGGCAAACCGTTACGAAGACTGGATTTGTCCCGATTTACGCGCTTACTGGAAATTGGCACGACGGCGCGGGTCGGACGATATCGTGCTGCGAGCCATTAACGGCGATCGCCAGTTCCAATTTTCCCCGGCTCAAGGGTATGCGCTGCGCTACTTTACGGGCAAGTTTACGGTTGCACAGGTGCAAGTTCGCGCTCAAGAGGAATTTCCCGAGATTGATGGGGATTTTGTGGCGCAACTGATCGACCGACTCGTCGAGTTTGGGATTTTAGCGTTGGAAACGGATGGGGAAGAACCGCCATCGGGTCCCCGACTCAAGTCTTGCGTCCAGTGGATTCGCCGGAGCGATGATTACTGGATTTTACGCAATCCCGAAAATGTCACCTTTTTGCAAGTTGGCGATCGCGATCGCGCGGCGATTGCAGATTTAGGACATTGTTCTCCCCGCACCATTTGCGAGGGACACGAACTTGCTGCGGGGGAATTAAAACGATTGCTGCAATTGCTCGCTGCAACGGGAATGCTGGAGGGAACCCAACCCCAAAAGCGGCGACGGGGAAAGTTCTCCCCGATGCAACTGTTATTTATTAAAATTCCGCTGCTCGATCCCGATCCGTGGCTGTCGAAGCATATCGATAAGTTGCGCTGGATTTGGACGGGAACGTTTGCGTTTTTGATGGCGAGTTTTCTGACGTTTTCGGCAATTTTTGGTTTCGATCGCCAAGGGGAAATTGCCGCTGTCGGTCAGCGTTTTATCGCAAATCAATGGCATTCGCTGCTGTTCCCGTTTGTGTTGCTGGTGATTTCGGTGGTGGCAATTCACGAGTTGGGTCATGCGTTTACGCTGAAGCATTATGGCGGGGTCGTGCGGGAAATGGGGTTTTTACTCATGTGCTTGTTTCCCGCTGCTTATACGGATACAACGGATTCGTATTGGCTGTCTCGCTTTCAACGGATTTTGGTGGTGGGTGCGGGAGTGCTGACGCAAATTGCGATCGCGGCGATCGCGTTTTGGACGTGGGAAGCGGCGACGGATGGAAGTTGGTTGGATACGAGTAGTTATTTATTGATGATGGCGGCGTTATTGACGGTGGCGCTGAATCTCAATCCATTGGCGAAGTTTGACGGTTATTATTTGGCGGTTGCGGTGACGGGAATTAATAATTTGCGATCGCGATCGTTTAAGTTTTATGCGGATTTGCTGCATTTGCGTCCGAGTTGGGAAAAATCGCGCGATCGGTGGATTTTAGCGGCTTACGCGCCGTTGAGTTTTCTCTACATTCTCAGCGTGTTTGGTTTTATCTTGTTTCGATTTGCTAATTTCGCTTTGTCGGACTTTCGCGAAACGACATTGATGTTGTTGGTTATTTGGTTGATTTATTTTTACTTCCCAAGGGGCGATCGAAAAAATTAGATTAAAGTTTGATGTGCTAAAAAGGGTTGTTTTGTTGGGTTTCGTACCTCAACCCAACCTACAAAATTTAATATTATATCATTATTTGGAGAATGCCGATGTCTGCAAATCCCAATCTTCAACCCAAGCTGAAGGTGGTTCCGCCTAAAAATGAACCAAAATCTCCTTCGCATCCTTCCAGTCCGCCACCGCAGCCAACGCCACCCTCGACGGCACCGGAATCCCAACAGAAGCGATCGAAATTTAATGGTAAGAAATGGGCGATTTTAGGGGCGATCGCGATTGGTTTGGTGGGTGTTAGCACGATAGATGTCGGTCACAAAATACTAGGGGAAGGCAATGTAGAATCGACTCCCGGGCGACGTCGAACGATTAAAACTTCAGAAGCTTCCACCATTGAAGCTATTTATATTGAAAATAACGAATTTGTCGATAAAAACGATCGCCTTGTCAAATTATCGAGCGATGCTTTAGAAGAGAAACTATTCGCGATCGATCGAGAGATTGCTAAAACAGAATCCAATCTCGATTCGGCTCGCTACCAACATAGCGTGGCTGTCTCTCAACTCGATGAAGCGAAGTTGCGATCCGAACTGGCTTTTCAACGCGAACGGGATAGTTATGCAGAATTCCAACGCCGTCAGTCCGATAATCCGCCTCCTGAAATTCAGGAGATTTACGGAACGCGATCGATGTTGGAGCAAGAAATTAAAAAGCTGGAAGATAAACGCCAAAATAAGCTAGAAGATGTCAAAAAGTTTAGGCAAGTTGAAAACGATGGTGCAATTAGCGATATTCATCTCAACCGAGTTGAAGGAGAATTTAAAGATATAGAACACGATCTCGAAATCAAGCAACGTGAGTTACAACGATTAGAATCGCGAGTTGCAGCCGCTCGGGACGACATTTCACAAGAGTATTACGATCGCCAAGATAAAGCCGAAGAAGCGCGATCGGAGGTCGAAACTGCCCGTCGAGAAGTAGAAGTAGCAGCATCCAAAATTCAAGAATTGAAGAATACCCTAAACTCCCTGCGACAAGAGAAACAAAGATTGTTAAAAGAGCAGCAAGATTTAGTTCTGAACGCTCCCATCAGTGGCGTCGTGCAAGCCAAAGACTTAGATCGGTTACTCGGGCAAACATTACCCGAAAGTCAAGAGTTGATGAAAATTATCGACCTAGACGAACTCACGGCAGTAATTTACATCGAAGAAGCCGATCGCAAATCTGTCGAACCCGGACTGAAAGTTATCTACATTCCCACTGGAGAAACCCGCGAGTACGAAGCCACAGTCCTCGAAGTCGGCTTTCCAGAACCGGATAAATCGCAAAACAAAAACAAGGTTCCCGTGCGAATTCAATTCCAAAAACTCGACAGCACCCTGGCGTTGGGAAGCAGTGGAACCGCCAAAATTGACGTTGGCGAAATCCGCCTGTATGAAAAAATCGGACAGCAACTCTACCGTCCGTTGCAACCCCTCATCGATCGCCTGCGAGGATAAACCAACAATTCCCGTTATGCTCAAGCTCCGCGATTGTGCTTAAAATAGGAGACAGCTTAATTATGTAGATTTGTATCAAACCGTCAGGCGTTGACAGACTCTATGGCTGCAGCCGTTCTCATCGAAAACCTCCAGAAACGCTACGGTTCCGTGGAAGCCGTCAAAGACATCTCCTTCCACATCGAACCGGGCGAAATTTTCGGGTTGCTCGGTCCTAACGGAGCGGGCAAAACCACCACCATTCGGTGCCTGTGTACCCTCACCGCCCCCGACAGCGGTCGTTTGGAAGTTTGTGGCGTTCCCGTAATGGAGCGCCCTAAAATCGCCCGTCGCTTGCTCGGTTATATCGCGCAAGAGGTCGCCTTGGATAAGGTGTTGACGGGTCGGGAATTGTTGCAACTGCAAGCCGACCTATACCACCTCCCCAAAAACGTCACGAAAGAACGCATCGACAAGATGCTGCACCTGCTGGGATTGGAAGAACAAGCCGATCGCAAGACGGGAACCTATTCCGGCGGATTGCGCAAGCGATTGGACCTCGCAGCGGGATTGCTGCACCAACCGGAAGTGTTGGTGCTCGACGAACCCACCGTTGGCTTGGATATCGACAGCCGCCTCGCCGTGTGGAATTTCCTGCGCCAATTGCGCGAAAGCGGGACAACTGTGCTGATTACCAGTCATTATTTAGAAGAAGTCGATGCCCTTGCCGATCGCGTGGCAATTATCGATCGCGGCGAAATTATAGCCGAAGGGACGCCATCGCAACTCAAAGACCGACTGGGAGGCGATCGCGTCACGTTGCGCATTCGCGAGTTTACCCCCGACGAGGAAGCCGACACCGCTAAATCTCAACTGCAATCGCTCCCCTTCGTGCGAGAAGTCATCGTTAACAGCATTCGGGGCAATTCCCTCAACCTCGTCGTCGAGCCGCAAGCGGACGTTTTAGACAAGATTCAGCAATCGTTGCGGGAGTTGGATTTGCCCACCTTTGAAATCGCGCGATCGCGTCCCAGCCTCGATGACGTCTACCTCGCCGCCACAGGTCGCACCCTGATGGACGCCGAACTCGCCGCCGCCGGAAGCCGCGATCCCAAGGCAGAGCGAAAGCAGAATATGCGCTAAATTTGCGATCGATATAGGGATGAGAGAGAGATAGAGACACAATTATGAGTAGCAGCAGCGTTACCCCCACCAAAACCACCGCAGATTGGTCCCCCGCCGCCCAACAGGCGATCGCCGAGAGCAACCCCGTCGGCGAATTTATCCAAGAAACCGCCGCCTTGACCAAACGGCTATTTATCCAACTGCAACGGCGACCCTCCACCCTGGTGGCTGGAATTATTCAACCGCTGATGTGGCTGATCCTGTTTGGTGCCTTATTTCAAAATGCCCCCAAAGGGATGTTTGGCGAGAGCGTCAACTACATCCAATTCCTCGGAGCTGGCGTCATCGTCTTTACCGCCTTCGGAGGCGCATTAAACGCCGGATTGCCCGTCATGTTCGATCGCGAATTCGGCTTTCTCAACCGCCTGCTCGTCGCTCCCCTCTCCTCTAGATTTTCTATCGTCACCGCCTCCGCCATCTATATCGTTGCCATCAGCCTGCTGCAAGCCGCCGTTATCGTCGCCGCCGGAACCGCTCTCGGAGCCGGGTTGCCCGGTTTGGCAGGATTGGCAACCATCGCCCTGATTGTCTTCCTATTAGTCCTCGGCGTCACCGGATTGAGCCTCGGGTTAGCCTTCGCCCTTCCCGGACACGTCGAACTGATCGCGGTAATTTTCGTCACCAACCTACCGTTATTATTCGCCAGCACCGCCCTGGCACCGCTCTCGTTTATGCCGCAGTGGTTGCAAGTCGTCGCCTCCCTCAATCCCCTCAGCTACGCGATCGAACCGATTCGCTACCTGTACTTGCACGGCGACTGGAGCTTTGGCAGCATCGTCATGAACGCCCCGTGGGGAACCATTCATTTCGGCACCGCAGTCCTGGTGCTGCTCGGGTTCGACCTGGCGATCCTCTTGGCAATTCAGCCACTGCTGCGCCGTCGATTTGCTTAAATAGAATTATCGGAGTTTCGCCGCTTTTAGGTTTTAGGGGGAGAAAATTATGAACGTTAAACCCATCATTTTTGCCAGTTTGAGTGCGATGGGCGTCGTGGTACTGGGACTGCCTCAAGTCGGGGTCGCTCAGACCAGCGATCGCGGTAATGTCGAGCCGATCGAAGACTTTAGACTCGATAACGAGCGCGATCCCTTTACGGGAGGCGACAACAGCGGATTTGATATGTTCGAGTTGATTCACCGCGCCAATTTAGGCAGCAGTCGCTCCACGAGCGAATTTATGCTCGAACAAGATGAAAACTTGAACGACGAAGCAGCGGATTTTCGCGCCCGACAGCGGGAATTGATGCAACAGCAACAGCAGTCTGCTCCTGCTGCGCCTTCGGAGGTCGAGTAATTTCAAGACCGATCGGATTTTGCCCCTCGCTGGCGAACGCTAGGGTGGACTCAGGGGGTATTATTTAAATAGAAAGCACCGAACGCTGGCTCGATCGCGCTTGAGTTTCGAGAGCGAGGCATACATCCGGTCGAGCCAAATACCGCGTTCGTCTAATTGCAGTTTTAGATTTGTTGGTTAAGATTGTCTCAGCAAGATATGCAAGATCGCAATTACGAGTCTCGTCACGTTCCCCAGAAGAAGGTTGAGGTTTCCGTTCACCTCGACCCCGAACTGCTCGATCGCATTCAGCATCTGACGAACGATCCCAGTAAAGTGATCGAAACGGCGATCCGACAGTGGCTTCGCGGGGAAAAACAGCAGGACGACGAACTCAGCCGACGCTTGCAACGAAATCCCCCTGTCCCTCCCCGAGGTGAATGGAATGATTGATGTCGAGTTTGCCAATTTATTCGCCTTCGATCGACATCCGTTGGCTCGAATGCCTCTATGGGGGCTAGGTGGGGGTAGGCTGGCTAACCATCCGTCGTAACTGCGATCGATCCGAACTCGGCAGAAGGTTAAGTTTGCGAAATCGTGCTGGCAGTTTTTCCTCCTAACTCCAATGACCCCTTCTAATAACTCCCACCGTCTTGCTGCATCTACAAACCATCACAGCGTTGCTGCGGGTGCTGCGTCGAATTTTCTCCAATCGTTGGGAGCTGACTTAGCTTTTATACACGATATTGCGGGAATCTATCAATCCTTTTACTGGTGCGATGCTCCTGATTTCGATCTCTGCCCCGATCGCCTCGTGGAGCGGTCGATGGGCGATACGTTCGGTCCCCGAGATTTCGAGGAGTACCAACAGCACGTCGCGTATTTAGCTCGCACTCGCCAACCCGATCGGTTTCGCTGTCAGTTCGATTATCGGGGCGAGTCGATCGCCTTCGAACTCACGGTCAGTCCAATTTTGACCGCGAAGCCGACCGAACCCAGGGTATTGGTGATGGGATGCCAGATCGCCGATACGACGGGCAATTTGGATCGATCCCCAGAATTAGAAACTCAATCGCTGGCTAACGGAATGCGATCGCTGGTGCGGCAATCGGGAAACACGGTGACGCGATCGTCGCGACTGTCGGTGCAAGTGGCGCGTAACATCCGCCGTACCCTGGAGTTGCCCACCATTTGGCAGCAAACGGTCGATGGATTTGGCGAAGCTTTCCAGGTCAGCCGCTGTTTGCTCTGTCCCTATTCCCCCGACGACGAGAAAGTGCAAGTCGTTGCCGAGTACCGTCAAGATCCCTGGCGATCGCTACACTGCGAGTGGTTCTCTCTCGAACGCGACGGACTAGAACAGGCAATCGCGACCCTCGAACCCGAACTCGAAACGCGCGAGGCGAAAGGCGAGTACCAGCAACAATCGCAACTGGTCGTGGCGACGTGCTACCAGGGAGAACCCAACGCCCTAATTATTCTACATCAGTGCGATCGCCCTCGGGATTGGACTCATGCCGAACTCGAAGCAATTGTCGAACTCGCCGATCAAGTCGGAACTGCAATCGCCCACGCTACCCTCTACAAAGAACTCGAAGAAGCTCGCGCCGCCGCCGAAACTATCTCTCGCCTCAAAAGCGAATTTCTGGCAAATACCTCCCACGAGCTGCGCACTCCCCTCAACGGGATGCTCGGCTTTCTAAAGCTGATCGTAGACGGGATGGCAGAGGGACCGGAGGAGCAAGAAGAGTTTTTACAAGAGGCGTATCGCTCCGCCTTGCACCTGCTCGACGTGATTAACGACGTGTTGGATATTGCCAAAATCGAAGCGGGCAAAATGCAGTTAGATCTCGGACCGGTCAGCCTCAACGAACTGCTCGATCACGTCGAAGATTTTACCCGCGCTCAGGTGCAGCAGAAAGACCTCTACTTCCAAATGCAAGTGCCGCCGACCGACGACGAAATTTTGGTGTACGGCAATTACCAACGGCTGTTACAGGTGATGCTGAATCTCGTCAGCAATGCCGTTAAGTTTACCCACGAAGGCGGCGTGACCATTAGCGCCGAGATTATCGATCGAGCCGTGGTGTGGCAGGAGCAAGAACTGCCGGGTTACCTCAGCATTCAAGTCGCCGATACCGGGATTGGGGTGTCTCTCGACAAGCAGGACAAGTTGTTTCAATCCTTCAGCCAAGTCGATAGCTCTCGCACGCGCCAGTACGGCGGAACGGGGTTGGGACTGACCATCTCGCAAAAATTGGTCGAAGCCATGGGAGGCGTGGTCAATTTTTACAGCATGGGTGAGGGATTGGGATCGACGGTGACCTTTACCGTGCCGCTGTACCAAGAACCGATTATGATTTCGACCCAATCGGACGATTCGATCGTGGAGGATTTTACGATCGCTTTCGACCGAGGATCCGAAATTTAAAGCTCCAACCCGACTAACAATAAAGATTTAGTAAAGCCCGTTGGCGCGATCGCCCCTTCGTAGATTCCCATGGCAAAATTACAGTAGATTCACCGAACAAACCGATCTCGCATTAGAAGCGTTTGGGTCGAGAATGCTTCCGGATGGATCGATTTAGCTCGTGTCTCTCGGGATTGGCGCTGAGTGCTGTTAGCCGTTAGGTGACAATTTTTCTTTCCTCCCGAGGCTAAACCGTTTCATCGCGCGGGGTTTGGAACTTTTAATTCCCAAAACTTTTCATTATTCATAAGGGATTGAATCGAATTGCTTCTTGAGGATGTTATGACTGAGGCAAGCCCAGAGACGTGCGATCGACTGCTGTGGCAGATCGCGCGGGAAATCCATCACTCTATGGATCTCGGGACAATCTGGCAACAAGCGGCGAACGGTCTGGGTCGAGCGCTCGATATTAGCGGTTGCGTCATTGGCGATTATACTCGCTCGCGATCGCGAATTCCCGTGGTCGCCGAGTATTGCCGAGAGACGACCCCGTCCTTGCTCGGTCGGGATCTCAAGCAAACGGACGATCCCTTTTTAACCCAAGCGATCGATACGCTCGAACCGGTGGCGATTGAAGATTTACCCGAAGACGACCCGCTCCAGCGGCGATCGCTGTTAGTGGTGCCCTGTGGCTATCAAAACCGACTCAATAGTGCGATCGGTCTGTATCGCTGTAGCGGCTATTGCCATTCTACAACGGTTTGGAGCGAAGCAGAAATCGATTTTGCCCGACAAATTGCCGATTGCGTCGGAACGGCGATCGACCGGGCTTTGCTCTATCAACACAATAACAGCCTGGCGCGATCGGCAGCCAGTCCGTCCCAGCAGTTGCTCTCCAACCTGCACGACAAACTGCGCAACCCCCTCAACGGGATTATCGGCTCGCTGCAACTGATTCTCGACGAACTGATCGACGATCCGATCGAACAGCGGGAGTTTATCCAAGATGCCCATTTATCGGCATTAAGTCTGGTCGAGCGCCTCAATAACTTACTCAATATTACTAAAGTTGAATCCAATCGCAATCAACTCGAACTCGAACAACCCGTTTCCTTAAACAAACTCTTAGCTGAAGTGGAGCGGTTCATTCGCTTGCCCGTCCAACAAAAACACCTCGACTTAACCCTCGAACTGCCCAAAACTCCAGAAGAAATTATTGTAACTGGAAATTACTGGCGCTTACTGCAAGTGATGCTCAACGTTACGAGCAATGCCATTAAATTTACGCCGTGTGGCGGTATCTCCATTCAAGTGCAAATATTGCCCGAAACCCCAGAGCGATCGGAAGGTTTAGTCGAAATTCAAGTCAGCGATACGGGCATTGGCGTCCCCCCCGAAAATCGCCATCAAATCTTCGAGCCTTTCGTGCAGGGATCTGCCCCTCAATGTACCTCTGCTCCCGGAACGGGGTTGGGATTGGCGATTTCGCGCAAGCTGATCGAAGCCATGGGCGGTACTATGGACTTCGACAGCGCCGGACGGGGGTTGGGTTCGACCATTCGCTTTACCGTTCCTCGCTACGTCGGGAATCACGGTCAACCTGCCTCGCAATCCCTGGATCGCCTCTCCTCCCGATTGCCTTAATCGGGGTCTGTGCGAGGGAACGGACTGGCATCGAGGGGGAAATAACCGAACTTCGCTCGTGCCTGGATTGACGAGAAAATGTCAAACTAGAAGTCAGTTCTAGTTCTAGTTCGCCATGACCGATTCCACTAACGCTCGCGAGTTGTTTCGCGCTGCCTACGAAAACCGCTATACCTGGGACGACCACTTTCCCGGCTACAACGCCGACGTGCGCATTACCCAAGGGGAAGAAACCCACTCCGGTCGCATTTGCATCAAACCCGACCTCAGCGTCGAAGTCAGCGGATTCGACAACGAAGACGTGCAGCAAGACGTTTACACCCAACTGCGCGATATCGTCACCCACCGCAAGCACAGTTCCTTCGAGAAGGCTCACGGTCAGAATCAGTTCAGTTTCGGCGAGAAAGACGACACCGGCGCGATCGAAATTCACGTCCAAGGCGATGCCATGGGATCGAATTATAAAGTGCGCGATCGCGAAATTTCTCAAGTCAGCCGCGTCATGGGTCGCATGGCGTTTACCATCGACACCCACGAAACCCTCGATACCGGAAACGGCTACGTCGCCACCCGCTACGATGCCATTTTCCGCAACCCGCAAACCGGCGAAGTCGTGCGAGAAATGGAATTCGAGGATAATTTCGACAAAATTGGCGATTATTACATCATGACTCGCCAAGTGGTGCGATCCAAGCAGCAGGGAACCGAAACCACCACGGCGTATGACTTCTCGAACGTGAAATTACTCGATCCGGTGGCGGTTTAATCGCGATCGCCCGTTGGAGCGTTTCCAGTCGCCTCTTGTAAAATACAAGCAATAGAAAAACTAGCGTTTACCCGAACGGAACAAGCAAGGACAACTATGCCTCAACAACAAATGGAACTCACCCCGGAAAACGTCGAGCAAGTGTTGGACGAACTGCGTCCCTACCTGATGGCGGACGGCGGTAACGTCGAACTGGTCGAACTGGAAGGACCGATTGTCAAACTTCGCCTACAGGGTGCCTGCGGCTCCTGTCCCAGTTCCACCATGACCCTGAAAATGGGCATCGAGCGTCGCCTGCGCGAATATATTCCCGAAATTGCCGAAGTCGAACAGGTGATGGTCTAATCGGTTGCACCGAGACACGATCGTTTTTCGATAAATTAACGGGGAGAGGTCGCAATGGGCTTCTTCCCGTTCGTTATTTTCACCAAAACCATCATGTCTCATCCCCTCTACGTTGCCTTCATCTGGCACCAGCACCAACCTCTATATAAAAGTCGCGCGGTCGATCCCGCGACGGGAGACCAGTATCGCCTCCCGTGGGTGCGCCTGCACGGAACGAAGGATTATTTAGATCTTGCCTTAATTCTCGATCGCTATCCGAAATTGCACCAAACCGTGAACTTGGTGCCGTCGCTGATTCTACAGCTTGAAGATTATATCGCCGGAACGGCATTAGATCCCTATATCAAAGCCTCGCTAACCCCCACCGACCAACTGGATCTCGCCAAGAAAGAATTTATCGTCGAACACTTCTTCGACGCCCATCACCGCACCCTGATCGACCCCCATCCCCGCTATCGAGAACTCTACTACCAACGCCAGGATCGAGGGGCAATTTGGTGCTTGCAGCATTGGAACGATCGAGATTACAGCGATTTGCTGGCGTGGCACAACCTGGCGTGGATCGATCCGATGTTTTGGGACGATCCCGATATTGCGGCGTGGTTGGAGAAAGGGAAAGGCTTTACCCTCAGCGATCGCCAGCGAATTTACTCCAAACAGCGCGAAATTCTCGGTCGCATCGTGCCCCAGCACCGCAAAATGCAAGAGGCGGGACAGTTGGAGGTCATTACCTCTCCCTACACCCACCCGATTTTACCCCTGCTCGCCAATACCGACGCCGGACGGGTTGCCATTCCCGACATGAAGCTGCCGCAACATCAATTTTCCTGGTCCGAAGATATTCCCCGGCACCTGCGCAAAGCTCAAACCATGTATAAAGAGCGATTCGGATGCCTCCCGCGCGGGTTGTGGCCCTCCGAACAAGCAGTCAGTCCCGAGATTCTGCCCTACATCGCCGCCGAAGGGTTTAACTGGATTTGCTCGGACGAAGCGGTGTTGGGGTGGACGCTGCATCACTTCTTCCACCGAGACGGGTCGGGGAATTTGTACGAGCCGGAATTGCTCTATCGTCCCTATCGCTTGGAAACGCCCCACGGCGACCTGTCGATCGTGTTTCGCGATCACCGACTGTCGGATTTAATCGGGTTTACCTACGGTTCGATGTCCCCCAGACAGGCGGCGTCGGACTTGGTGGGACACCTCGAAGCGATTTCGCGATCGCTCAAACAACGCCAAGGCAAAGGCAGCACCACCTTAGAACAACCCTGGCTGGTCACCATCGCCCTGGACGGGGAAAACTGCTGGGAATTTTACGAGCAAGACGGCAAACCGTTCCTAGAGAATTTATATCGCATCCTCAGCGATCGCGACGAAATCCAACTCGTGACCGTCTCCGAATTCGTGGATCGCTTCCCCCCCGAAAAAACCCTACCCACCGACAAGCTGCATAGCGGATCCTGGGTTGATGGCAGCCTCACCACTTGGATCGGCGATCCGGTCAAAAATCAGGCGTGGGATTTACTCGCCGAGGCGCGGGCGGTACTCGCCAAACATCCCGAAGCCACGGAAGAGAGCAACCCGCAAGCGTGGGAAGCCTTGTATGCAGCGGAAGGCTCCGATTGGTTCTGGTGGTTTGGCGAAGGGCACTCCTCCAACCAGGATGCCATGTTCGACCAACTGTTTCGGGAGCATCTGGCGGCGATTTACCAAGCCTTAGACGAACCGATTCCCGCGCAACTTCGCCGTAGTGTAGACCGACATGAAGACGGACGCGATCGCCGACCTCGGAGTTTCATTCACCCGATTATCGACGGCTTGGGAGACGAGCAAGACTGGGATCGCGCCGGACGCATCGACGTGGGAGGCGCGCGAGGCACCATGCACCGCAGCACGCCCATTCAGCGACTGTGGTACGGCGTGGATCACCTCAACCTCTACCTGCGAGTCGATTTTGGCAACAACGTCCGTCCCGGTCGCGACTGTCCGCCGGAGTTGAATCTCTTCTGGTTCTATCCCGACCAGACGATGCACAACAGTTCTCTCCCCTTGATCGATTTGCCGGATCGTCCGCCGCTCAATTATATGTACCACCACTATCTCGGCATTAACCTGCTGACCGAATCGGTGTGGTTTCAAGAAGCCAGCGATTACAGTCAATGGGAGGGTCGCGCCAGTCGGACGCAGATTGCCCTCAACCAGTGTTTGGAAGTTGCCATTCCCTGGGCGGATTTGGTGGCAAAACCCGATTGGTCGCTGCAAATGCTGGCGGTGACTTCTGACGCCGGACGGTTCCGCGAATTGCTGACCGACGACGGGTTTATCCGGGTTGAGATTCCCTAAACGCGATCCTGGGAGGAATGGGGAGTGAAAATTTTTCTATGCCCCATTTTACAAGCAATTCGAGATCGGCAGTGAGTCTGGGGATAGGATTGGGAGGTGTTAAGCTGAAAATAATTCAGGGTGATTGATTTAAATCTGCTTTGGGATATGCTTGAGTGGCATCCTCTGTGGTGGGGGGTGCCCTATTTTTTGCGCTTCGATCGCGTCGGCAAATTGGGAGAACGAACCTCGATGCGATCGGTCATAATGCCAATAGGAATTTGGAACTCGAACTCAGGTGGGTTCCCGAATGCTCCTTGCGGTGTGGGGGAATTGGTATGGCAAACTGGCATAGGCAACGCGGGACAATCCGGGCGAACGGTCATTGGACTCGACGATTCTGGCTCGGCGTTGTGGGAGCGATCGCGGCAACCGTTACTTTTCCCTTAACTGCGCGATCGCAACCTACCGACCGCTGGATCGAACCTTGCGCCGAACGGCTGGGTCAGCGGGGGATTCTCAGCGGCTATCTCGATGGTGGCTACCGGCTGGATCGAGCGGTCAACCGTGCCGAGTTTGCGTCGATGGTGCAGGCGGCGTTTCCCAATGCGCCCTCGATCCGCAATCCGATTAATTTTGTCGATATTCCCACGGATTTTTGGGCGTACGAGCCGATTCGCCGCGCCTATGCCACGGGATTCGTGTCGGGGTATCCCAATGGGATGTTTTTGCCGTTTCGCGAAATTTCCCGCGTGCAGGCGTTGGTGGCGTTGGTGCGGGGATTGGATTACGAGGCGAATGCTCCGGTGGAGGCGGCGTTAGAGGCGACGTTGGACGATGCGGCGGAGATTCCCGATTACGCGCGGGAGGCGGTGGTGGCGGCGATGGAAAATGGGTTGGCGGTGAATTATCCCGACCCGCAGCAACTCCATCCCAATCGTGCCATTACGCGGGGGGAATTGGCGGCGTTTTTGTGTCAGGCGAGCGATCGCGATCGCCAATTAATTGGAAGCAATTACGTGGTCCGAGTTCCCGACTCGCTCCCGCAACCGGCGGACTCGTCCCCGACGGTGGCTGAAGCCGATCCCTCTCCCGCAACGCCAATCGATCCGGTGGATGCGGCGGATGCCGAACCGATTCAATTGGATCGAACCTTGAAAACGGCGCAATCGGATGAGGTGTTAGCGGTGCTGTCCGATCGCCAATTGAGGGTCGTCCGGCAAGATAACTTAGCCTTTGACGATGCGATCGCGATGGCGCAGGGAGCGGTGCAAACCCTGAGAGTGCGGGATTTAGACGGCAATGGCGAGCCGGAAATTTTGGTGGACGTAAAGATCGACGAAACGGGCGATCGCGCCGGGGTGTACTCGATAATTTATCAATACAATCCCGAAGACAATAATTACACCAGTTCGACCCATTTTTGGGGAACTCCCGGCTACGAATGGGTGAATTTTGAATCCGACAATATCCCGGAATTTAAAACATTCGACCTGCGATTTTACGGCGTATTCGAGAATCCCGACAACCTGCGCGCGCCTTTACAAATTTGGCAGTACCGCCAAGGGGAAATGCAGGAGGTCAGCCAAGATTATCCCCGATTGGTCTATCAAGATGCCGCGCGATTTTGGCAGGAAGCCAACAAGCGCAGCCTGCAACAACAACCGATGCAATGGGCGCTGGCGGGTTATTTGGCGAATAAATACCGACTCGACCAAGCCGAAGAAGGCTGGACGTTTGCGCGATCGGTGTATCGCAAGAACGACCGAGAGGAGTATTTTGCCCGCGTCAATCGCATTTTAACCGAATTAGGCTACGGCGATTATCATGACCGCACCGCCGCCACTCCCGTTTCGATGACCTCGACTGCACCTCCGAGTGCGGAATCGAGAGCCGCCGAACCGCTAGCTCCCATCGCCACGTTACCCAGCCAAACCGAACCAATCCGCTCCATCGCGATCGCCCCCGACGGTCAAACCTTGGTGGCGGGAGAGAGTGGCAATATTCAAATCTGGAATTGGCAAACTGGAATTTTAATCGATACGAAAACTGCTCACGCTGGCAACGTCTGGTCGGTGGCAATTAGCGGCGACGGCAACACCCTGGCAAGCGGGAGCGGCGACACCAGTTTGAAGCTGTGGGATCTCGACACGGGCGAGTTGCAGCGTACCCTGTGGCACGATGGCGGTTGGGTCAACGGCGTGGCGATCGGTCCCGACGGCGCGATCGCCATTAGCAGTTCTCACGACAAGGGGATTAAAGTTTGGGACGCTGATACGGGTGAGTTGCGATATCGCTTCGACGGCTCCAATCCGATGGCAGTTAGTTGGGAAACGGGATTAATGGCTCACGCGATCGGCGATCGCATGGTCTTGCGAGACTTGAGCGACGGAGACACCGTTGGCACGATCGCGCCACCCGACGCCGAACGACAAGGCATCCGAGCGATCGCGATTTCTCCCGACGGAACGCGATTGGCGAGCGTGGTGTCCGGCTCCCCGACGATCCAGATTTGGAATGTGGAGACTGGGGAATTGTTGCGGACTCTAGAGGGACATACCGAAATGGTCGAAACCCTTGCCATGTCGCCTAACGGCACGACCTTGGTCAGTTACGGACGCGATCGCGCGATTCGGATTTGGAATCTCGCAACGGGTCGCCAACAGCGTCGGATTGACGGCGGCTCGAAGGCGATCGCCATTAGTCCCGACGGCACCCTTTTAGCCAGTGGCGGCGAGAACAACCCCGTGCAATTGTGGCGATTGGAGGTCGATCCAGCCGAAGGGGAATTGTAGAGTGCCTCGTATTGCATCGGTTCGAGAATTATACCGCACCCTTCACCGGATGCTGACCGTAAAATGGCACCGCTTCCCACCAAGTCGATCGCCGACCTTGCTGCCATTCCAGATACGCTAAATCTAACAAACTCGACACCGATCGCCCCATATCTGCATCGGCTTTCATGACATAATAATCGCTCGACCAACGATCTAGCGTATCCTGCCATTGTTCCATCCCCATCACCGTATCCGGGAGCAGCGTCATCAACTGCGAATCGGCAAACTTATAAATTCCCACGAATAATTGAGCGCGCGCCGCACTCATTTGCACCGCCAAATCCACTCCCTCGGGAATCGTCTCGTCCCGTTGCTGGCAATAATGCACCCACGCCGCTAGCGCCGAGAGGGAAAATAACGGCACGTCAAACTGTTGCGCCAACACCCGCGCCGTCACCACGCCAATGCGAGTTCCGGTAAAACTTCCCGGTCCCTTCGCCACCGCTAGAAAGTCGAAATCCGACCAGGTTTGCGGTCGAATAAATTCGGCAAGATAGGCGTGCAGTTGGGTCGAAAGATCCCGACCTAAATTCCAAGTTTGACAGCGGGTTTTCCCCTCAGCGTCCCGAATGGCGAGTCCGAGTTCGGGACTGGTGGTGTGGATGGCAAGAGCAGATGGGTTGAAATTGGAATGCACGAATGATTCGGATGGGTTTGATAGAACGGGAACCTACAAGCGATCGCGCGACGAGAGATTCCAAAGTTTAATCGTATCGTCAAAACTGCCACTGGCAAGGGTGCGACCGTCGGGAGAGAACGCCAATTCCACCCAAGCCGAATGTCCCTTCAGCGTTCCCAACATTCCTCCCGTTTCCAATTGCCACAATTTAATCGTCCCGCTGAGGTCGCTGCTGGCGAGGGTGCGACCGTTGGGAGAAAATGCCACCGATTGCACGGGTTTGGAATGTCCGGTAAAGGTGTGCAACAGCGTTCCCGTGTCTAAGTCCCAAAGCTTGATGGTATCGTCTTCGCTAGCACTGGCAAGGGTTTGACCGTCGGGACTGACCGCCACCGACCACACGGTATCGGCGTGACCGATGAGGGTAGCGACGCGATCGCCGCTGCGCCAATCCCACACCCGCACGGTTCCGTCCATTCCGCCGCTAATAAGTCGATCGCCGTTGGGAGAAAACGCCACCGATTGGACTTCATCGACGTGACCTCTGAGGGTGCGTTGCAGTTTGCCCGATCGCCGATCCCACAATTTTACGGTATTATCTTCGCTGACGCTGGCGAGGGTGCGACCGTCCGGGGAGAACGCCACATCGAACACTTCGCCGAAATGTCCGGTAATCTCCCGTTGCAGCTTACCCGATCGCAAATGCCAGAGTTTAATCGTCTTATCTTCGCTAGCACTAGCCATGGTGCGACCGTCGGGACTGACCGCCACCGACCACACCGGACCGCTGTGACCCGCGAGCAACTGCGTGGGAGGACAGCCGCGCGCGTTGTGGCAGAATTCGTCGAGCGATCGCAGTTGGATCGTCCCGTCTGCACCGCCGCTAATCAGGGTTTGGCTGTTGGGATCGATCGCGATCGACCACACCGACCCCGCCCCTAACGCCAAAGTTCGCATCGGGGGCATTTCCGACGATAGGGAGGGCGACATTTGAGGGGATGTCGATTGTTGCACGCTCTGGGGTGCGGGGTCGGGAGTGCGAGCCACTGGCGAGCGAACGCGGGCGTTCGTGAGGGCGAAAATCGAGGCGATCGCCATCAGTCCCGCCGCTGCAAACGTCCAACGATTGGGGCGTGTCGTCAGGTAGGCGGGCAGCAAACCCGATTTTAGGTCTTTTAAGACCTGAGCTGCCGACTGATAGCGTTGCTTGGGCGATCGCGCCACGAGCTTGTCGAGGATGTATCCCAAATGGCGGCTGACGGGAACTTTGAGATAATCGCGCCACACCCAGCGTTCGGCTTTAATATCGTACAGGTCGAACGGCGAAATTTGAGTCAGCAAGTGGAGACAGGTCAATCCCAAGCTGTAGAGGTCGCTGCTGGGAATCGCTTCGCCTCGGGTTTGTTCGGGAGCGGCATATTCGGCAGACCCGCTGACGGTGCCGTTTTTCACCGGCGTCGTCCCCACGGCAAATTTTGCCGAGGCATAATCGACTAAAATTAACTGACCGTCGCTGCGACGGCGGATGATATTTTCCGGTTTGATATCGCGATGGATCAGTTGGCGATCGTGTAAGGCTTGCAAGGCGGGCAAAACGTCGCCGAGAACCTTCCAGATTTGCGCTTCGTTGAAATTGCCCTGAACGTGAAGAATTTCAGCTAAATTGGGACCGTCGATGTATTCTTGAACCCAGTATTGATAGCCGTCGCTGTCGAACGTCGCCAGAAACTCCGGCAGTTGCGGGTGTTCTCCGACTTCGTCCAAGCGAGCGATGGTCTGACGGGACGGACGCGCCAGCGGAGCGGGACCGGGAGATTCCACCAGGGCGCTGGCGGTATCGTCGGGAGAGATACATAATTGGGCGATGGCGCAATTGGGTCGAGACGGTCGATCTTCGTCAATCGCCAAAAACGTGCGACCGCGACTCCCCTGACTGAGCGGTTTGACAACGCGGTAGCGACCCTTTAGGAGTAAACTGGAGCCGCAACTGTGACAAACTTCGGCTCCGTCAGGGTTGGTGGGGTTCTGACAGTGAGGGTTGGGGCAATAGCTCATCGTTGGATCGCCTAGTAAGCCGATTGTGTCTATCATACTTCCTACTTCAAGGTTGGGCGACCAGCCGGAGGGCGATCGCGACGGAAACTATTGTCCGATTCCCCTCAACCCTCGAAAATATGTACGAACAGAAGATAGCCAGGAGAGGAGCGTGAGCCAAGGATTTGATTACGATTTAATTATTTTAGGTGCGGGTGTCGGCGGACACGGTGCAGCCATTCACGCCGTCGGTCGGGGACTCAAAACCGCGATTGTCGAAGCGGCGGAAATGGGCGGAACCTGCATCAATCGGGGCTGCATTCCCTCCAAAGCCCTGTTAGCCGCCTCCGGTCGCGTCCGGGAGTTGCGTCAAGCCCACCACCTACAATCGATGGGGATTCAACTGGGCGACGTGTCGTTCGATCGCGCCAGTATTGCCGACCATGCGAACAATATCGTCACCAAAATTCGGGGCGATATGACCAAATCGATGCAACGCCTGGGCATTGACGTGCTGCAAGGTTGGGGCAAGGTCGTCGAACCGCAAAAGGTTAGCGTGGCGACCGATCGCGGCGAGACCACCTACACCGCCAATCACGTCATGCTCGCTCCCGGTTCCGTGCCGATGGTGCCGCCGGGAATCGAACTGGACGGCAAAACCGTCTTCACCAGCGACGACGCCCTCAAGTTAGAGAGCTTACCCCAATGGATTGCCATTGTCGGTAGCGGTTATATCGGATTGGAATTTGCCGATATCTACACGGCGTTGGGGTGCGAGGTGACAATTATCGAAGCGTTGGATCGGCTAATGCCCGGATTCGACCCCGATATCGCCAAACTGGCGCAGCGGGTGTTAATTGGTCCCCGCGATATCGACACGCGAGTGGGACTGTTGGCGAAGAAGGTGACGCCGGGTCAGCCGGTGCAAATCGAACTGGCTGACGCCAAGACCAAGGAAGTGGGCGAAGTGTTGGAAGTGGATGCGTGTCTGGTGGCGACCGGTCGCCGTCCCTATACGCAAGATTTGGGCATCGAAGCGGTTGGGGTCGAACTCAATCGCGGCTTTATCCCGGTCAACGATCGCATGCAAGTCCTCGCTAACGGCGAACCGATTCCGCACCTGTGGGCGATCGGCGATGCTACGGGTAAACTGATGCTGGCACACGCGGCGTCCGCTCAAGGCATTGTAGCCGTTGAAAACATTTGCGGGCGCGATCGCGAAGTAGACTATCGCAGCATTCCCGCCGCCGCCTTTACCCATCCGGAGGTCAGTTTCGTCGGTCTGACGCAGCCGCAAGCGGAAGAACTGGCGAAGGAAGAAGGGTTTGAAGTCGGATCCTCCCGGGGGTATTTTAAAGCCAATTCCAAGGCGATCGCCGAAGGGGAAACCGACGGAATTGCGAAGGTGATTTATCGTAAAGACAATGGCGAAGTGCTGGGGGTTCACATTTTCGGCACCCACGCGGCGGATTTAATTCACGAAGCCGCCAACGCGATCGCCCAGCGTCAATCCATCCAAGAGTTGGGGTACATGGTGCATACCCATCCCACCTTCTCGGAAGTCCTCGACGACGCTTACAAACGGGCGATGGCACACTAACTTGCCAAGCGATCGCAACCTAGCTACCCTGATACGAATACGGGCGTTGTCCGCAGCGCCCGATTCAGTCGCCACTCACCAGTCAATTCCCTCTGTTGCCTTCTTCTAATCTCATTCAACCATCGATCATGCGAATTCGTCGCCGTCCGCCCAATCCCCCCGTCACCGTTCAATCTCAACAATATCGCGTCCCCCTTCCCGACGCCGAACCCCGTCACATTCTCGAAGAAATTGTGTGGGAAAAAGAAGCCGAAATCGGGCGGATGCGGGAGTATTTACCCCTCAAGGAGTTACAGCATCAGGTCAAATACGCTCCACCGGTGCGGGATTTTCTCGCAGCGTTGCGACAGGGAAACACTCAACCGGCGTTAATCGCCGAAATTAAGAAGGCATCGCCGAGCAAAGGCGTCATTCGCGAGGATTTCGACCCGAATGAAATTGCCAAAGCCTATGCCCAAAATGGGGCGAGTTGCCTGTCAGTTTTAACCGACAAAAAGTTCTTTCAGGGCAGTTTTGACAATCTCAAATTCGCCCGCGCCGAAGTCGATTTGCCGCTGTTATGTAAGGATTTCTTGATTTATCCGTATCAATTTTACCTGGCACGCCTGCACGGTGCCGATGCGGTGTTATTGATTGCGGCAATTCTGAGCGATCGCGATTTGCGCTATTTCGTCAAAATTGCCAAAGCGCTGAATATGACGGCATTGGTGGAAGTGCATACCCTCGAAGAACTCGATCGCGTCCTCGACATTGATGGCGTCGAACTGGTCGGGATTAACAACCGCAATCTCGAAGATTTTTCTGTTAATTTGGATACCACTTGCCAACTTTTAGAACAACGGGGCGATCGCTTGCAAGAACGCGGTATTCTAGTGGTGAGCGAATCGGGATTGCACCAGCGCGCCGATCTCGATCGCGTCTGCGAAGCCGGAGCGCAAGCGGTGTTAATCGGCGAATCCTTGGTCAAACAAACCGATCCGGGACAAGCCGTGGCAGCATTATTCGATCGTTAAAATCATGGCGCGATACGTTCGGTCGGAACACGCTTGGCGATCGCTAATTTCAACCGTTATGCAGTGCGATCGAGTACAAGATTCATTCAATCGAAGCGCTACAATATCGAGTAAGCGCGTTCGGCGCAACGATCTGGAACGCTCGTTCCGTTCGAGGCAGCACCAGAGGTGACCCGACGGGCGATCGAGCCAACGACGAACCCCTGCTCGGATTTCAACCGTCGGGCGCGTCTGTCGAGGCAGCGGACTTTGCTCCCCGGTCGAGCGGAATCCCAGATTGGGGTGTAGAGTACGCGGGTATCAGTTCACTTGAGGCGATCGATTTTTTTATGGAGCCTATCCCCCTTCCTTCCCACATCCATTACGAACTGCTACTGCAAGTATTAGAACGTCAGACGATGTTCGCCGTCAGAGCGCAATCCGAGCAACGCGATCGCGTCAATCAACTGATTATCACCCTTCGCAAAGCCTTAGCCCAACAAAAACAACTGGAAGAAAGCTGTCAGCGGGAAAACCGCTCGGTGGATTATCGCTGGTCTCTCAACAGCAGCGTCGATCCCGATCCGCCATCGCAATTTTCTGCCACGGGCAAAAAGCCGCCGCGCTAGAGGTTCCACCGCGAGCAAGAGCGACCCCTTGCAGGCGGCGAGTCGAGAAAAAGCCTTCGTCCCGTCGCCCGATCGGGATAGTATAAAAAGTCCGAGATTCCAAATCAGGATAGGTTTATGGACGACAAATTAATGTTGATGATTCCCGGTCCTACCCCGGTACCGGAAAGTGCCTTGCTGGCGATGGCGAAGCATCCCATCGGTCACCGCAGCGGCGACTTTACCAAAATCATCGCTGAAATCGATGCCGGTCTGAAGTGGCTGCACCAAACCCAGAACGACGTGTTGGTGATGGCGGCGAGCGGAACCGGCGCGATGGAAGCCGGAATTATTAACTTTCTCAACGCCGGCGATCGCGTTTTGGTCGGCAATAACGGCAAGTTCGGCGAACGCTGGGGCGACGTGGCTCGGGCGTACAACCTCGACGTAGACGAAATTACGGCAGAATGGGGCAAACCCCTGGATCCCGAAGCATTCCGCAGCCGCCTCGAAGCCGATACCGACAAGCAAATTAAAGCGGTCATCATCACCCACAGCGAAACCTCGACTGGCGTTCTCAACGACCTCGAAACCATCAACCGTTACGTCAAAGACCACGGCGAGGCGTTGATTATTGTCGATGCGGTCACCAGCTTGGGCGCGTACGACCTCAAAATCGACGAATTGGGACTCGACGTGGTGGCGTCGGGGTCGCAAAAAGGCTACATGATTCCTCCCGGATTGGGATTCGTCTGCGTCAGTCCCAAGGCGTGGAAAGCCTACGAAACGGCGAAGCTGCCCCGCTACTACCTCGATTTGGGTTCTTATCGCAAGTCGGCTGCCAAGAATAGCACGCCGTTCACGCCGCCGATCAATCTCTATTTCGCCCTGCAAGCCACCCTAGAGATGATGAAAGCCGAAGGGTTAGAGGCGATCTTCCAACGGCACCAACGGCTGAAGCAAGCCACCCGAGAAGCCGTGAAAGCAATGGGATTGCCCCTGCTGGCTGCCGATGCCGTCGCGAGTCCGGCGGTGACGGCGGTGGCACCCACTCAGGTGGAAGCCGAACAGGTGAGATCGACGATGAAACAGAAATTCGATATTGCCTTGGCAGGCGGACAGAACCAGCTTAAGGGTAAAATTTTCCGTATCGGTCACCTCGGGTTCGTGAGCGATCGCGATGTTGTCAGCGCCGTTGCAGCCCTCGAAGCGACACTGCAAACCTTGAACTGCGATGGCTTTACGGCAGGAGATGGCGTTAAAGCGGCCGGTCGGGTGCTGTCGGGGTTGTAACCGCAAGGCGAGCGATCGCCCGATTGACCTCAAACATTAAAAGAGCGGGTCGGCGTTCGACCCGCTTTCGCGTTGGCATATGGTTGTGGTGTGCCTAAATCTAGTTTTCGTGTTCGATCCGTCACAATTCCTACCTATCTAACTCGATTTGAGATCGATTTGCCTTGAAGGAAGGTTTGCCAAAGTTCAAACGGTTTCCAACCAGTCATAGATACGCTCTAACTGTTCGATGGTAATTAAGCCGTACTGCCACAAGATCATGGGTAACGGACCGCGATCCTGTTCGCACTGACGCAACGCCATCGAAATGGAAGCGTCGGGGAGGGCGAGATCGTGTTCGAGAAATTGTAGAAATTGAGAATAGGTGGTGGGTGCCATTGGGAGATTCACCTCTCTTATGCTAGATTTCATTTTGTGTTATCAGTTGAAATAATCAGCGCCATCGGTAGGCACTCTATCGACCGTCTACTGGCGCAATCGCGATCGCCCCAGGGGTCGTCCATTGCAGGCATGATGCGATCGACTCAACCCCAATCGCTGTATAACCGACTTCCAAACTCCGGAGCATCGAGAAATATACAGATTTTAAGGTCGAACTCTTACAGGCTGCTCGGCGTTTCCACCGACGAGAACCAAACGGCAACGCCAGCGGCAGCAGTCCGAGCGACTTTCGCCCTGACCAATTTCAAGGGATGCCAATCAGACGCGAGCCACAAGGCTGGCGCGATCGACCTAGGTCGTTTGAGCAAACCCAACGGGCAAAATTTTGCCAATGAAGATGTCGGCGGCAAACGAAAAGGCAGGCGAGTCGCACCTCAATTCGCAAACCTTGAGAAGCACAGGTTAGCAAACCTTGAGGACTGGCGACAAGTATTGTTCTTCGTATTTTAATACACTTTTTATAATTTTTGTAAACTTTCGTTACGGTGACGGGGGCGTTTCTGAGAAAAATTCGATTTCGACGCGATCGCCCACCTGCAAGCCGAGTTCTGCCGCTCGTCCGCCCCGCAATTCAATCACGCCATCGACCGGCGTTGAGGGACCGTAGGTAGGACAGACCCGAGACTGGCACGGCGGGACATCCGACTCGATCGCCGTAATTTTGCCATCGCGCACAAAAATCATATCTAAGGGAATGCGGACATTCTTCATCCAGAAACTGACCGGACGAGGCGGATCGAACCCGAACAACATTCCCCGGTTATCGGGCAACTCGCGGCGGTACATCAACCCCAATGCTTGCTGCTGCGGAGTCGAAGTCACCTCCAAATCGATAGTTTCGTCCCCCAAGATCGCTCGGGCGGAAACGGGAAGAATTTGTCCCCGAGGAGAAGACTCGGCGATCGCCTCGCGATCGAGACGTTCCATCGCAGGCGAAGCTCGTTCTGGCATCGGCGAAGCACATCCAGTCAATCCGACTCCCAACGCGATTGCAATAACTAGGTGTTGCATTGGACTGCCCGTATTCGAAGACGATCGGGGCGAGCGATCGCCCCTAGCAGACGATTAAGTTTCGCGCAGGACATAACCGACCCCGCGCACCGTCTGAATCAAGCGCTTGCAATCTTCATCTTCTATTTTGAGGCGCAAATAGCGAATGTAAACCTCGATGGCGTTGGACTTGCCCATAAAATCGTACCCCCACACGTTCTCTAAGATCTGCTCGCGCGAGAGCACCTGTCCCGGATGTTCCATCAAATACTTGAGCAACTCGAATTCCTTCACGGTCAACTCGATCGCTCGTTCGCCGCGCCACCCCTGTCGCGTATTGAGATCCAAGACCAAATCGCTATAGACCAACTGGTGGGGATTATCGCGCCGGGGTTGCAGGTACAGACCGACGAGATCTAAAAACTCGCGCTGGCGATAGGGCTTCAAAAAATAGTCGTCCGCCCCCGCATCCAAGCACGCTACTCGATCTTCAACCGTCTCCTCATTCAACAGCATCAACACCGGAATACGACTTCCCGCCTGACGGATATCGCGACACAGGTGCAATCCCGATTCTCCCGCCAGCCTGCGAGCCATCACCACCAAAGCCGGTTGGAGTTCGCCAAACTGGTGCCAGCCGCTGTTCGTATCGCACGCAATGGCAGTGGTATATCCCGATTCGGTCAAATCGAGACTCGCATGATGTGCCAGTACCTCATCCGCTTCGACCAGCAGCACGCAGGTGGCGCGATCGAGGGTTAGTGAAGTCATAGAATCCGAGCCGCGTATAGGGACTAGCCTATTATCTTAACGTTTTTAGTGGGAGCGGGGAGGAACGGCAACCGCCAACCCTGCGGTTTGCCAGCCCAACGGGAGAACGGCACGATAACAGGTAAACTAGAAACATTTGGGTTGAAACTTTAACTCAAATCCTCGAAACTGGTTCGTATCCGACCAATTGCGAACCCTCCTGGAGAGTCAGGGAATCTGCCTGCACGAGCTGAGTCCGTCCCACCCATCTGAGTCAAGAAACATCAGCGAACGAACGGGGAAATTCATCCCCGGTTTGGGGATCGAGTCGCTCGCGCAGTCCAACTCGCTTGCTACTCCAGGGTCAGGGAACCAACCGACTAATCTGCCAGTCCCCCGATGACACTACGGGGCTAGGAAACGGCGGTTCCAACCGCCCGCGTTGTCTTTCCTCTTTGCACTAAAGAGACAGGGCTTCCAGACTTCCTAGAGGTTCAGGTGATGAGGAGATAGGAAATTTATGCCACAGCTCGAAGCCATTCCAGACATCGATTTTCACAGCGATACTTATAAAAATGCGTACAGCCGGATTAACGCGATCGTCATTGAAGGCGAACGACAAGCCTTCGAACGCTATCGTCGTTTAAGCGATTTGCTGCCCGACCATCGGGAAACTTTCGTCCGGTTGTGCGAAATGGAGAAGCAGCACGAACAAAGTTTTCAAGCTTGTGGTCGCAACCTCCAAGTCACGCCCGATACGGATTTTGCTCGGCAGTGTTTCGCCCCGTTACACCAAAACTTTCACGCTGCCGCCGAACAAGGGAAAGTCGTCACCTGTTTGGCGATCCAATCGTTAATTGTCGAGTGCTTCGCGATCGCGGCGTTTAACAGTTACATTCCCGTCGCCGATCCGTTTGCCCGTCAAACGACCGAACGAATCGTTGAGGAAAAATACGATCGCGTCAATTTTGGCGAACAATGGCTGCAAGCGCGCTTCGAGGCTTCCAAAGCCGAAATCGAACAAGCCAACGCTCAGAATTTGCCCCTCGTGTGGCAATTGCTCGATCGCCTCAAAGACGACGCCGAAACCCTAGGCATGGAACAAGAGGCATTAGTCGAAGAGTTCACCATCGCCTACGGCGAACTACTCGGCAACATTGGGTTTGAAACCCGCGAGATCATGCGCATGTGGACCTATGGATTAAATGGCGTTTGAGGACGCCGCCTTTGCGTTTTCTCCCGGATTGGCAGATCGCACAAGAGACATCCATCGACCGCTTTCACCCGGAAGCGGTTTTTCGCTCGCACCGAATCGCCAGCGGTCGAACTCGACCCGCACAGGCGCGATCGCTTCGATCCTCAACCCCACCAGTCCTCCCATACTTCAATAGATCCTCTCCGAGTAGTTCGGAACTCAAATTTTGTGTACCATTTCTAAGGGTCTAATTTTGAGGCTTGCCCGGTCACGCTATCCCCGCCCTATCGACGGGTTTACATAAGAGCTAATCATGTTTGGTCTAATCGGTCATCTCACGAATTTGCAGCACGCCCAAGCGGTTACCAAAAAAATGGGTTACCCCGAATACTCCGATCGCGGGTTAGAATTTTGGTGCTCGGCTCCCCCAATCGTCATCGACAACATTACCGTCACCAGCGTGACGGGTCAGACGATTGAGGGACGTTACGTCGAGTCGTGCTTCCTCCCCGAAATGCTGGCAAAGCGACGGATTAGAGCCGCCACTCGCAAAATTGTCAACGCGATGGCACACGCCCAAAAGCAGGGCATTAACATTACCGCATTAGGGGGATTTTCCTCAATTATCTTCGAGAACTTTAACCTCAATCAAATCGAGCGAGTTCGCAATATCAAGCTCGAATTCGAGCGCTTTACCACGGGAAACACCCACACGGCTTACATCATCAGCCGCCAAGTGGAACAAGCCTCCCAGAAACTGGGCATTAACCTGTCCGAAGCGACCGTTGCCGTTTGCGGGGCGACCGGCGATATTGGCAGTGCGGTGTGTCGGTGGCTGAACGCGCGCACGGATGCGGCGGATTTGCTGCTAGTTGCCCGCGATCGCGCTCGCTTGCAAGCCTTACAAGAGGAACTCGGACGCGGTAAAATTACGGGTTTAGACGAGGCACTGCCCCAAGCCGATATCGTGGTGTGGGTTGCCAGTATGCCTAAAGGGGTTCAAATTAACCCCGATCGCCTGAAAAAACCCTGCTTGCTGATTGACGGGGGCTATCCGAAAAATTTAGAGACGCAGTTCCAGCACCCCGACGTCTACGTGCTTAAAGGCGGGATTGTCGAACATTCCCTCGACATCGACTGGCAACTGATGAGCATCGTCAACATGGACGTTCCCGCCCGACAGTTATTTGCCTGTTTTGCCGAGTCGATGCTGTTGGAATTCGAGAAGTGGTACACCAACTTTTCTTGGGGACGCAACCAAATTACCGTGAATAAAATGGAGCAAATCGGTCAGATTTCGATCAAGCACGGATTCCAGCCGCTGCTGTCGTTCGTCCGAGGTTAGTCGTTGCCAACCCCTCCCTTCCCCAGGGATTCGCACTCCGATCGCCTACCAATTTCATGACCCAATCCAAACGTTCGACCCTATTACTCGACTTTGAAAAACCACTGGCGGAACTCGAAGGACGCATCGAGCAGATTCGCGATCTCGCCGAAGAAAACGGCGTCGATGTCTCCGACCAAATCCGCCAGTTGGAAAGTCGCGCCACCCAATTGCGCCAGGAAATTTTTAGCAGCTTGTCTCCCGCCCAGCGGCTGCAACTGGCACGCCATCCCCGGCGACCCAGCACCCTCGATTACATTCAAGCCATTAGCGACGAGTGGATGGAGTTACACGGCGATCGCCGAGGGTCGGACGATCCGGCATTGGTCGGCGGTGTCGGTCGCCTCGCCGGTCAGCCGGTGGTGATGTTGGGTCATCAAAAGGGACGCGATACCAAAGATAACGTGGCGCGCAATTTCGGCATGGCGTCACCGGGAGGCTATCGCAAAGCCTTGCGACTCATGGATCACGCCAATCGCTTCGGGATGCCGATTCTGACGTTTATCGACACGCCGGGAGCGTGGGCGGGCATCGAAGCCGAGCATTTGGGTCAGGGAGAGGCGATCGCCTATAACCTGCGCGAGATGTTCCACTTTGACGTGCCGATTCTCTGTACCACCATTGGCGAAGGTGGCTCTGGAGGCGCGTTGGGCATCGGCGTGGGCGATCGGCTGTTGATGTTCGAACACGCGGTGTACACGGTCGCTACCCCGGAAGCGTGTGCGGCAATTCTGTGGAAAGATGCCACGAAATCGGCACAAGCAGCGGAAGCGTTAAAAATTACGGCAACCGATTTGAAAAATTTGGGCATTTTGGATCGCCTGCTTCCCGAACCCACCGGCGGGGCGCATTCCGATCCGCTCCAAGCCGCCGATACGCTCAAGCAAGCGTTATTGGAAGAACTCGAACGACTTGGGGCGATGAGTCCCCAACAGCGGCGCGATTTGCGATATGAAAAGTTCCGCAATATCGGTATCTTTTTAGAAGAATCGGCTTAGAGCAGTTGTGAGTGACGTGTGGTAAGGCAACAGGCAACGTAGGAGAAGTCCCCTCGACAATCTGGGAAATGCTACAATCGAAAGCTCGCAACGGCGACCCCAGCGTTGACCTCAATCTGCCAGCAGGCTTCCGTCAGCATCTTCGATCGCTCGGGTGTAGCGCGCCTCATCCCAAACTGTTCTATGAATTGTGCTTGCATCACCGATCCGCACCACCTGCACGCCGCCCTTATCGCTGGCTTGAAATCCTGGACAGCCGCGCGGGGCGAATTGATTTTACCCGCTCGTCGCGATTATCTCGATGCCTACCAGCAGCGACTCGATACGTTTTTCGCCACCCTGGAACGCCCGTTTGACGGGGACGATCGCGATCGGTTTCGCCAATTCCTCGATCGCAAGCTCGAGCGTGGAGAACGCGCCTTCGCTCAGGGAATGCTGGTATTGCGCTACGGAGCTGCACCGCCGCAGTTGGGTCGGTTTGCTTGTCGAATCTCCGTGCGAGAGGCGAACGACGACGATGGCACGATCTCGGTGCGGGGAGAGCTAGCCTTACCGTGCGCCCCGGCGTTGTCCGATTATTATGGCGACAAAATCGAAACGCTATTGACCTCGCTGGGTCAGCGGCTGAGTCAGAGCGATCGCGCCAAGATCCAGACGAAACTTCAGGCAGAATTACAGCGGGGATACGACGCTTCGCCCTATTCCCAACTAATCTGGAGCTATCGAGTGGGCGATCGCGGGTTTAAACTTAAAATTGTGGCTCGGATCCGTTCCCTCGCCGACCAGTGCCAGCATTTAATCGATACGGTCACAACGCCGCTGTTCGGTCGCCATCCCGATGCCAAAGTCATGGATCTGGCTCGATCGTTAGGCGCGCCGGAAACCAGTCCCGTCTTGGACGCGGGTGCGGGAACGGGACGCAATGCGTTACCCCTGGCGCGATTGGGTCATCCGGTGGATGCGTTGGAACTGGCGCCCGCCTTTGTGGAACGCTTGCAAGTTTGCGCCTGCGAAGAAGGATTGCCCCTACGTCCGATCGCGGGAGACGTACTCGATCCCCACGTTCCTCTCAAACCCGCCGCTTACGAGCTGGTGGTGCTATCGGAAGTGGTGCCGCATTTCGAGTCAACGACCCAATTGCGATCGCTTCTGGTGCGGATGGCAGAAATTATTCGTCCCGGCGGTCGATTGCTGTTCAGCCTGTTTTTGGCGGTTGAAGGCTACCAATGCGATCGCCTGGCGCGAGAAATGGCACGGCTGACCGACTCATTTATATTCTCGCGGGAGGAACTGGCGCAAGCGTTGGAGGGTTTGCCGTTCGAGGTGCGATCGGACGAATCGGTTTGCGACTACGAACGCGATCGTCTTCCTCCCGAGGCTTGGCCCCCCACCGATTGGTTTGAATGGTGGGCAACCGGACGGCGATTGTTTGCCCTCTCCCAAGGAACGCCACCGATTGAATTGCGCTGGATTGCGTGCGATCGGCGATCGTAAAGGAAGAGCATCGACAATGGCGAAAGATATTTTCCATCAACAAGTTAAAAACGCTTTAATTGACGTTTTCATATTAAGTCGATTGTTTACGATCGCAAACAGGAGAAGATCGAACAATGGATAAACTAGAACAGTATCGCAATTTTATCGAGCAAATTTTAACCGAACACGCCGACATTTCTACCACGACCGATACAGTTAAAGCCGAGTTAATCTTCGATCGCGATCGCGATCGTTATCAACTGATGTATGTGGGTTGGCAAGGAAATAAGCGGGTCTTTGGTCCGGTGATGCACTTTGATATTCAAGATGGCAAGATCTGGATTCAGTATAATGGCACAGAAGACGCAGTGGCAGAACGGTTAGTTGAAATGGGCGTCCTCCCTTCAGATATTGTTCTGGGGTTTCATTCCGCTTTTAAACGCCAATTCACGCCCTATGCAGTGAGTTGAAAACTTGTAGGTTGGGTTGTAAGAGATACACCCTTCCTGTTGCCTTCCTCCACTGAAGTGTACCTCGCGTGACTATAACTGCTCTATCGCTTCACCTAAAACGATCGCGAGAAATACCCGAACTTCTATAGCAGCGATCGCTCGTGTATTAACAATCCAACCGGATCGAGTCATTGGGTAGGGGCGGTTCGCGAACCGCCCTTACGCGGCGCAGATCCATAGGACACCGTCGCCATGGATTCAAACCGCCGGAACGCACCACCTCGCTGTAAATAGCCGAGAGCGCATTGCT
>CAYQUF010000019.1:39688-43815 GCA_964420595.1 uncultured bacterium | reverse complement strand
CGGATCGAATAATTTGGTAGGGGCGGTTCGCGAACCGCCCGTACGCGGCGCAGATCCACATGGCACAGTCACCATGGATTAAAAATGCCGGAACGCACCACTTCGCTGTAAATAGCCGAGAGCGTATTGCTCTATATCAGGTGTTGCGTGTTAGGGGTCGTCGTTCGTCAGACTTGGCAATCATTGATTTTCTGCGAGAATTGCGCTGCAATTTAAACCGGAAAATTCCTTTCAGCGGATTGCGCGAAATTCCAAAATAGTTATACCGTCCCGGCAAAAACAGTTTGTGCCATTTTTCAGATTTTAAGGCAAGTTGCAGCAAGGAACGATAGCAATAGAGCCGTTGAGAGAAGGTGAGGGGCACTTTCCAAATTGCCGTAGCATAGGCAACAATCGAGTAGGCGGGAGCGGGCAGCCGAATTTTGGCAAGCGGATCGATCCAAACGGCTTTTTCGCGGACGGTTAAGTTCGTCGCTTGTCGGGGGGAAAATCGACGATAGAATAGCGGTTTGGGAATTTCGTAGAATCGCCCGCGCAGGCTTAATTCAGCCAATAAAACTTTATCGGAGGCAAAGTATTTGCCAATTAAATCGGTTTGTCGCAGGGCGTCGGTTCGCATCAGTCCGAACACTTCAAAGTTCCAAACGCCGTTTAACAGTACGTCCCGAAAGCGGCGATGCGGTTGCGAATCGTCGATCTGCTGCGGGCGTCGGCAACCAAATCGAATGGGTTGTCCCTCTACGTCGATCGGTTGAGTGAGAGGGTAGCACAACACGACCGAATCGTCGCGATCGAGAACGTCCGTACAATCTTGCAAGAAGGTTGGCGCGCAGATGTCGTCGTGAGCGACCCATTTGAAGTAACGACCCCTGGCAAGACGGACGCATTCGTTGAAATTACGGGCGGCTCCAATGTTGCGATCGCGTCGATAGTAGCGAATTCTACAATCGCGAGCGGCGTAGTCCCGACAAATGGCTTCGGTGTTATCGGTTGAAGCGTTATCGAGGATAATTAACTCGAAATCGTCAAACGTTTGAGCCAAGACGGAACCGAGGGCGTCTCGCAGAAATTGCTGACCGTTATAAACGGGTAATCCCAAACTGACTTTGGGGGAAGAATTTGGGTTTAAAAACCTGTTGTCTGGATAAATATTTTTGTTGCGATCGCGCTTCATTTTTAGTTCGATAATTAAAATTATCGAATCGAAAATTTAAGTAATTTCACCATAACGAAACGTCCGATCGACTTAAATTTATGTTCCGATACTTTATTGAAGCTTTACACTTGGCAGAAAAAATTATTGAAAACTTTAAAAAAACCGGCACCCACGCCATCGCCGGTCGTGCTATTCGAGTCGAGTGTAACTTTTCTGTAAATTTCAATACATTTTTGCGACGATCGCTGACAATGAGAGTAGACTCTTTGTTATCATCGTCGTTTTCGGAGAGGTCGTTATCGCCCGATCGAGCGAGGCGACCGGTAAGACTTATGACTCCCGATCTCATTCCAGCGCTATGGACGATCGCGATCGTGACAGGCTTCGTCCTGATCTTTTGCCCGATTCTGTGCTGGCTGTTGTTCTCGAGTACCAAGCGAGCCTAGCGGTCGATCGCCCACTTCCACTGTCCCGTCCCTCCGGGTCTGCGTCCGGGGGGATTTTGCGTTACGGCTTCGTTTGCGGCCAGGGAATGCCCGATTCCCGAGCCAGTTGGCGCGCCACTTCCGCCGCACCGTAGCGATTGAGATGGCTGGGATCTTCAAAATACCCGTTGCGATTGACAAACCGTTGCGAAAAGTCTCGGAAGACCAGGTTATTCTCGCTCGCCGTGCGTTGCATGGCTTGGGCAAACTGACGGTGAGCGCGCGATCGCACCGAATCTAAGTAATCTTGCGTCAGGGGTAAATTCACGAAGACCACGGGAATCTGTCGCGATCGCGTATAGGCTAAGAAGCGATCGAGAGCCGCCTTTTGTTCGCCCCCGAGGTTGAAGTTTTGATAGTCGCCATCGTAGCGTCCCGACACGCGCGGGTAATTGTAATAATACGTGCGCGGATCGAAGCGATCGCTGACAGGGAGAAAACCGTTAGCATCCAGAGAATTTCCCATTGGGGAAAGGGGTTCGAGGCGGACGACCTCCTTGTTCTGCGAATCGTCGAGCGATCGCGCGTTCTCGGACGTCAAGCGTTGGTAACCGGGCGAACTGACAATGGCATCGTAAGTGCGATCGGCTCGACCGCTATTAAACGCCCGCGCCCCATCCGCCCACACAATCAAGCGTGGCAATCGATCGGAGTCGAGAATTTGACGCACGATCGCATCCACCACTCGCGCCGTGGCACCGTTGACGCCAAAATTGAAAATCTTATACCCGCCGTATCCCTGTTGGGCTAAGGCTTGTTGTAAGGGCTTGGGATCGATCCCTTGCAAGGCGCGGGAACTCCCAACGATCAGAATGTCCGGCGCTCCGATCGCCGCCACGTAAGACCGATACAGCGCCAGTTTTTCGTCGAGCAACTGGCTGTCAAAGGTAGGAAATTCCGCGCCGCTGACCCGAGTTTTGGGCAGGACGTAGGCGAGATTTTGCAGGTATTCGCTGACCTTTTTCTGGGCGAACGCCCGCTTGGGACTGTCGAGGGGCACCGCTTGCATCAGCGAAATTGCCTGCAACCACGCCCGAGCCACCCGATCCCACTCCGCAGGCGATCGCGCCGATTGAGCTAAGTCTGCCGCGCGCAGGGCATGGGAAATCGCTTCGGAAAAGCGATCGTCCGATCCGCGATCGGAATTTTGAGCCAGGGGAGCCGAATGCTGGGGGGCGGCGATCGATCCGCGACCGACCAGCATCGCGCTCCCGAGGGAGAGGACGCCGAAAACAAAGGTTAAGGCATACAGCCTCGCATCCAACCGCCGAGTCAACGTTGGGGTTGACCCATTGCCACGACTGACAGTGCCGATATGACGTGGGTTAGACATGGGCTTGCCTCAAACCTTTTATCCCTTATTCGTCGTCGTCTTCGTAACTCTCGTCATCCTCGTCGTCTTCGTAGTCCTCCTCCTCGACTAACTCGTCCATCGCCATAGCGTCGTCGTCTTCATCGACATCCTCGGCGTCATCAGAATCGTCGTCCGATCCGTCCGCCTCGTCCGCCACGACTGCACTCTCGCCGCTCAAGTTTCCTTCCAGGCTGTAATTGCGCGCCGTGCGATCGTCAACCATTTCGTCGATATCGCTTTCTTCGAGCACGCCGGAATCGCCGTCCGAACTGATGTCGGCTTCAGTCGTCGTCAGCTCCTCGTAGGCATTAAAGCCCGTTCCGGCTGGAATCAGGCGACCGATAATCACGTTTTCTTTCAGACCGCGCAGCCAATCGGATTTGCCTTCAATCGCCGCTTCGGTCAGCACGCGAGTGGTTTCTTGGAAACTGGCAGCCGAAATAAAGCTATCGGTATTCAGCGACGCCTTGGTAATCCCGAGCAGGACAGGAGTGTACTGAGCGGGCGCGCCCCCCGTAATCGCCATAGCTTCGTTGACTTGTTCGACCTGACGCAGTTCGATTAACTCGCCGGGCAACATGGTCGTGTCGCCGCCGTCGTCGATGCGAACTTTCGAGGTCATCTGCCGCACGATCACTTCGATATGCTTGTCGGAAATGTCAATCCCTTGAGATTGATAGACCGACTGCACCTCGTTCACCAAGAAGGTTTGAACGCTTTGGAAGCTCGCCAGTGCCGCGTCGTGCGCCCCCATGGTTTCGAGATTGAGTTCGTAGAACAACTCGAGAATTTCGTGGGGATTTGCCGGTCCGTCGGTGAGGGGTTCGCCCGCCTTCACCTCTTGACCGTCAGAGACGATCGCGCTTTGTCCGGGATTGGAGCGATACTCGGACACCGCCCCTTCGGTTTCGACCACTTTGATTTCGACGGTTTCGTCTTCTTGGTATTCCACTTGCGCCGTACCGGGTCGCCGCACCAGCACGCACGCTTCTTTCGGTTTGCGGGCTTCGAGCAGTTCTTCAATCCGGGGCAGACCTTGAATGATGTCTCCGGTTTTTGCCCGCTCGAACACCAACAGCACCAGGTTGTCGCCCCGCTGCACCAAGCTACCGTCGTCCACGTGCAACACCGC
>CAYQUF010000019.1:0-39588 GCA_964420595.1 uncultured bacterium | reverse complement strand
AGGGAAAAGCGCTGGTTGTTGCTGGTTTCGATGGTATAGCGATCGTGTCCTTGCAAGGATTCCGATCGCACCCGAGCGTGGGTCAGCAGCACCGAAGCGGTGACGATTTCGACTTCGCGGGGCAAGCCGGTTTCGCTATCGCGCTCGGCAGGCAGTCGCACCACGCCGCCGTTTTCGCTCACCAGTTTGGTTTGGGCGAGGATGTCGCCGACTTCAATGCGATCGCCGTTTTTAACGACGGGTTCGGACAGGGGCGGCAAGTTGTACACTTCCCCCGAGAGGATCCACGCCAATCCGCCGCGCTGGGCGATGCAGGTGGTGTTGCCTTGGCGGTCTTTGCGCTCTTCGGGCACCAATCCGGCAAACTTGACTTCGCCGCCAATATCGGTTGCCACGTCTTTGGTGGCTTTTTCCGTGGTTTTGCGGGCTGTCCGACCGCCAATGGGCACCTCAGCCAGAAACTGATTGCTTTTGACCGTTTCGCCGTTCTCGACCATCAGGGTCGAACCTTGGGCGAGGGGATAGGTTTCTTGGCGACCGTTCTCGCCTTCGAGGATGAGTTCCCCTTCCCGCTCGACTACGAAGGCATCTTGACCGTGGCGGGTTCGGAAGGGGCGAGTGCGGACGTCTTTGGAATAGCGCACCCGACCGTCCGTGGCGGCGCGGGCTTGACGGGCGACTTCGCCGGTGAACACGCCCCCGGTGTGGAACGTACGCATGGTGAGCTGGGTGCCCGGTTCGCCGATGGATTGAGCGGCGATAATCCCGACGGCTTCGCCCAGGTCTACGGGTTGGGCGTGAGCCAAGCTCCAGCCATAGCATTTTTGGCAAACGCTGCGGCTAGCTTCGCAGGTCAGGGGCGATCGCACCATGACTTCGTCCACCTGCTCGCCCAATTGTTTGGCCAACTCGCTGGAGATGTGCTGGTTGCGCTCGGCGATCGTTTCGCCGTTGACTTTGACATCCCGGGCGAGCACCCGACCCATGAGGCGATCTTCGAGGGGAATCAACACGCGATCGCCATCGGTCATGGCGCGGATGGGAATGCCGCGCTGGGTACCGCAATCGCTCTCGCGCACGATCGTGTCTTGGCTGACGTCCACCAGGCGGCGAGTCAGATAACCCGAGTCAGCGGTTCGCAGTGCCGTATCGACCAATCCCTTACGGGCACCGTAAGAGGAAATAATGTATTCGGTAACGGTCAGTCCTTCGCGGAAGTTGGTTTTAATCGGCAAGTCGATAATTTCGCCTTGGGGATTCGCCATCAAGCCCCGCATTCCGACGAGCTGGCGCACCTGGGAAATGTTCCCCCGCGCCCCGGAGAACGCCATCATGTAAACCGAGTTGAGCGGGTCGGTTTCGCGGAAGTTTTCGATGACCGCGTCTTTGAGTTCGTCGCTGGTGCTGCTCCAGGTATCGATCACTTTTTGAAAGCGCTCGACCTCGGTGATTTCCCCGCGCGAGTAGCGCAATTCCGTCGCGTCAATTTCCTCTTGAGCGGCGTTGAGGAGATCTTGTTTGGTCGGAGGAATCTGCAAGTCATCGACGCTGATCGATACCCCGGCTTTGGTGGCGTACCGGAAGCCCAAGTCTTTGAGGGCGTCGGCGAGCTTTGCCGTTCGTGCCGTGCCGTGATTGATAAACGCCCAAGCCACGAGTTGCTTGAGTTGCTTTTTACCTACGACCCGGTTCCAAAAAATCGTCTTGTCTGTTTCTTGTGCCATAGCTACTTCAGTGATTGGCAATAAGTCCCGATTGGCTTCGTTGCGCGATCGCGATTGACATTCAGGGCGAACGGATCGTCCGCCCCCACCCTCGCTCAGACGAGAGAATCTTGAATGATTTTGTTGTAGAGAATTCGTCCGGGCGTCGTTCGCAGGTACTGAGCGATAATGTTGCCTTCGCTGTCTTCTCGGGTGCGGCGGAAGGGATAGTGTTTGAGGACGCTACCGTCTTCGAGGGTTTTGACCTCAAGCGGCTTGCCTTCGGGTTTTTCGGTTTCGACCCGACCCTTGTATCGAACCCACACGTAAGCGTGCAGGTCTACCAGACCCTGTTCGTAGGCAAAAATCGCGTCGGTGAGGTTGCCAAAGGTGCGATCGCTGCCTTTGGTGGCATTCGGATTTTCAGTGGTCAGGTAGTAGCAACCGAGCACCATGTCTTGGCTGGGCGTGACGATCGGATTGCCCGTGGCGGGGGAGAGAATGTTATTGGATGCCAGCATTAACAGGCGCGCCTCGGCTTGAGCTTCCAAGGACAGGGGCACGTGAACCGCCATTTGGTCGCCGTCGAAGTCGGCGTTAAATGCCGGACACACCAGCGGGTGCAACTGAATCGCTCGACCTTCGACCAGAATCGGTTCGAAGGCTTGAATGCCCAAACGGTGCAGCGTCGGCGCGCGGTTGAGCATGACGGGATGCCCTTCGATCGCGTCTTCGAGGACGTCCCACACGCTGGGATCGTTGCGCTGGATCAGTCGCTTGGCGGCTTTGATGTTGTTGACCAACCCCTGACGGATCAGGCGGTGAATCACGAACGGTTGGAACAGCTCGATCGCCATTTCCCGAGGCAGTCCGCATTGGTGGATTTTGAGTTTCGGACCGACGACGATGACGCTACGACCGGAGTAGTCTACCCGTTTTCCCAGCAAGTTCTGGCGGAATCGTCCCTGTTTCCCTTCGATAATGTCCGAGAGGGATTTGAGGGGGCGGTTGTTCGCGCCGACGACGGTTCGACCCCGGCGTCCGTTATCGATCAGGGCATCGACCGCCTCTTGCAGCATCCGCTTTTCGTTGCGGATGATAATTTCGGGGGCGAGAATCTCTTGCAACCGCGCCAGGCGATTGTTGCGGTTGATCACCCGGCGATACAGGTCGTTGAGGTCGGAGGTGGCAAACCGACCGCCGTCGAGCTGCACCATCGGACGCAAATCCGGCGGAATTACGGGAATGTAGGTCAGTACCATCCATTCGGACAGGGCTTCGGTGGCGATGAAGTTATCGATCACCCGCAGCCGCTTGATCAGCTTGGCGCGCTTTTGACCCTTGGACGAGGCAATCTCTTCGCGCAGTCGCTCGGCTTCGGTTTCGAGATCGAGATCTTGCAGCAGTCGTTGCAGGGCTTCTGCGCCAATGCCGACTTCAATTCCTTCCAGTCCGGAGTCTTCGCTGTAGAGCTGATCCTCGATTTCCATCCACTGATCTTCAGTGAGCAACTGCTTGTACGCCAAGTTGTCGGCGTTGCCCGGATCGAGGACGACGTAAGCATTAAAATAAACGATTTGTTCGACATCCCGCAGGGGCATATCCAGCAGGATCGCCATATAGCTGGGGATGCCTTTGAGATACCACACGTGGGCGACGGGGGCGGCGAGCTTGATGTAGCCCATGCGATGGCGGCGCACCCGCGATTCGGTGACTTCGACGCCGCAGCGCTCGCAGACGATGCCCCGATGGCGCACGCGCTTGTATTTGCCGCAGTGGCATTCCCAGTCTTTAGCCGGACCGAAAATGCGCTCGCAAAACAGCCCGTCCATTTCGGGCTTTAAGGTGCGATAGTTAATGGTTTCCGGTTTGGTGACTTCCCCGACGAGTTGACCGTTGGGAAGGGTGCGCTCTCCCCAAGTCCGAATGCGATCGGGCGAAGCTAGCGCAATTTTGACGTAGTCAAATCGCTGTTCGAGTTTTGGCATGGGTCAGTTGTATGCGATCGGTTACGTTTGGGCGACGGGCGGTGGGAACCCGTTGGGCGATCGATTGCCCCAAGGACGGGCGCAGATGACAGGTAGGTTGCGGTTTCCCGATGCCTCCTATCATCTGCGAGTCCGAGTGATTGGCGAACGATCCTGACGGTAATTACTCTTTTACACCTTCAATCTCATTCTTGGTGATAGATTCGTAGGTCGGTCGCGGTGGCGTGCGGCGATTCATCGAATCGAGCATCAGATCCACTTCGATATCCTGACTGCCGCCATCGGCGGTGGTTTCGACTTTGTGAACGGCGATGTCGAGACACAGCGATTGCAGTTCTCGCATCAGCACTTTGAACGATTCGGGGGTGCCCGGTCGGGGGATGGCTTTGCCTTTGACGATCGCGTTGAGGGCTTCGTTGCGACCTTGCATGTCGTCGGACTTAACCGTCAGCAACTCTTGCAGGGTATACGCCGCACCGAAGGCTTCGAGCGCCCACACCTCCATTTCTCCGAATCGCTGACCCCCTTGCTGGGCTTTACCGCCGAGAGGCTGTTGGGTCACCAAGGAGTAAGGTCCGGTCGATCGCGCGTGAATCTTGTCATCGACCAGGTGAACCAGTTTGAGCATGTAGGCTTTGCCCACGGTCACGGGGCGATCGAACGGTTCTCCGGTACGCCCGTCGTAAATCGCGGTTTTGCCGGGATGTTTGGTGTCATACACCCACGGTTGGTCTTTCTTGGCTGCCGCTTGTTTCAATTTGGCGTGAACCGTTTCCCGCGATTTCTCTTTCCCGTGCATTTCGTCGAACGGGATGGTCTTGAACCGCACGCCGAGGTGTTCGCCCGCCCAACCCAGCAAGCACTCGAAGATTTGACCGACGTTCATGCGGCTGGGCACGCCCAAGGGGTTAAGGACGATATCGACGGGGGTACCATCGGGCAGGTAGGGCATGTCTTCGACGGGCAAGATCCGCGAAATAATCCCCTTGTTGCCGTGGCGACCGGCCATCTTATCGCCGACTTGGATTTTGCGGGTTTGCGCCACGTACACCCGCACCACCATGTTGGCACCGGGGGGCAATTCGTCCCCTTGCTCCCGGGTAAACAGGCGCACGTCCACGACGCGACCTTTTTCGCCGTTGGGAACCCGCAGGGAGTTATCCCGCACGTCGCGAGCTTTTTCGCCGAAGATGGCGCGCAGCAGTTTCTCTTCGGGGGGTTGGTCGGATTCGCCTTTGGGGGTGACTTTCCCGACCAGGATCTCTCCAGATTCGACCCATGCACCGATGCGGATGATGCCGGTTTCGTCGAGCTGGCGCAGGGCGTCTTCGCCAACGTTGGGAATCTCGCGGGTAATTTCTTCGGGACCGAGTTTGGTTTGCCGGGCTTCGATTTCGTATTTCTCGACGTGAATCGAGGTGTAAACGTCGTCGTACACCAAGCGTTCGCTAATCAGGATGGCGTCTTCGTAGTTGTAGCCTTCCCAGGGCATGTACGCCACCAAGATGTTTTGTCCCAGCGCCAGTTCGCCGCCTTCGGTAGACGATCCGTCGGCGAGCACCTGTCCGGAAACGATTTCGTCCCCTTCAAATACCAGGGGTCGCTGGTTCAGGCAGGTATCTTGGTTGGAGCGCTGGTATTTTTGCAGGCGATATTCGATTTCTTCAGGCGGTTCGGCTCCTTCGGCTTCCCCTTCTGGCGGTTGGGGACGCACCCGAATCCGCTTGCCATCGACGTAGGTGACGGTGCCGTTGGTGCGGCTGACGAGTACCATGCCCGAATCTCGCGCGGCTTGGGCTTCCAATCCGGTGCCGACGAGGGGACGTTCGGGTTTGAGCAGGGGCACGGCTTGCCGCTGCATGTTGGATCCCATCAGGGCGCGGTTGGCGTCGTCGTGTTCCAGGAACGGAATCAACGAGGTCGCCACCGAGATAATTTGCACCGGGGAAACGGCAACAAAGTCCACCTGGTCGGGGGTGGTGGTGGTGAAGTCCTGACGGTAGCGCACGGGAACGGAATCGCCGAGGATGTAGCCGTCTTTATCGACGGGAATGTCTCCCGGTGCCACCCGCAGGTCGTCTTCTTCGTCGGCGGTCATGTACAGCGGTTCGCGATCGCTCAAGACGCGCCCGTTTTCAACTGGGAAGAAGGGCGTCTCGATAAACCCATAGGAGTTCACCCGCGCGTGGGTTGCTAGCGACCCGATCAGTCCGGCGTTGGGACCTTCTGGGGTTTCGATCGGGCAGATGCGTCCGTAGTGGGACGGGTGAATGTCGCGCACGGCAAATCCAGCCCGCTCCCGAGTCAGTCCGCCGGGTCCGAGGGCGCTCAGTCGCCGCTTGTGGGTCAGCTCCGCTAGGGGATTGGTTTGATCCATGAACTGGGACAACTGGGAGGAGCCGAAGAACTCCTTAATTGCCGCCACCAAGGGTTTGGGGTTGACCAAGGAGGCGGGGGTGAGGGAGTCGGCGTCCGAGACGGTCATCCGTTCTTTGATGATGCGCTCGAGGCGGTTGAGTCCGACGCGCACTTGGTTTTGCAGCAGTTCGCCCACCGATCGCACCCGACGGTTGCCCAGGTGGTCGATGTCGTCGATCGCGCCAATATCGAATTCTAAGTTAATCAGATAGTCGATGCTGGCTAAGATGTCTTGCTGGGTGAGCACGCGCTCGGTGTCGGGGACGCTCAGGCGCAATTTTTTGTTGAGCTTGTACCGTCCGACGCGACCGAGATCGTAGCGTTTGGGATCGAAAAAGCGCGATTCGAGCAGTTGCTGTCCGCCGCTGACGGTGGGGGGTTCCCCCGGTCGCAGCTTGCGGTACAGTTCCATGAGCGCTTCTTCTTCGGTATACTGCCCTTCTTTCTCGATGGTTTTTTGGAAGTATTCCGGGTGGCGCAGGGCGTCGAAGATTTCGTTGTCGCTCAGCCCCAGGGCTTTGAGCAGGACTTGGGCGGATAGCTTGCGGGTCTTGTCGATGCGAACCCACACCAAGTCGTTTTTGTCGGTCTCGAATTTCAGCCACGCGCCTCGGTTGGGAATCAGGGAGGCGTTGTAGGTGCGGCGACCGTTTTTGTCGGTTTCCGACTTGTAATACACGCCGGGCGATCGCACGATCTGGTTGACGATCACGCGCTCGGCACCGTTAATGATAAAGGTCCCCCGTTCGGTCATCAGGGGTAAGTCGCCGATGAAGACTTGTTGCTCTTTAATCTCGCCGGTTTCTTTGTTGATCAGGCGAGTGGGGACGTACATTTGCACGGCATAGGTGCTGTCCCGTCGTTTGGCTTCATCGACGTTGTATTTGGGTTCTTTAAGCTTGTAATTTCTGCCGAGAAAGTGCAGTTCCAGCTTGCCGGTATAATCGACGATCGGCGAAAAGCTATTGAGTTCTTCGATGAGTCCTGCTTCTAGAAACCAACGGAAACTCGATCGCTGAATTTCGACGAGATCCGGCAAGTAAAAGGCGGGTGCAGTATTGCTCCGATCGGTCATGCTTCTCCTCGAATGGGTCGGCGAGAGCGCGAGCCCTATAGTTTACTCTAATTTGTACTGATATGTCAATCACGAACATGCACGGATAACCTCAACGGAACCCGTCCGCGAGGTCTGCCCTCTAGGAATGAGGGAATGGTTGGAAATGGGACTGAAGCTTCAAAGCATCTGGCAATGGCTCGATTTTACTGATTTCAGTCAGGTCAAGCGATTTTCGATCTCCACAATGTATCCGGCGCGACGCGACCAGGCAAGCAGCAATTGGCGATCGCCCAACGGCTGTCCGGGAGGGTAACACTCGTGCGATCGCCCTTACAATTTGTTTATTATGACGCAAGCGCGCCAGATTTGCACGGGGCGAGAAGGGCGAATCTAACTCGCCGTCGGCGTTGCTTCGATCGCGCCGAGGTCAAACAGGTCGCAGGCATTGCGGCTGGTCTGTTCGGCGAGGGCTTCGACGGGTTCGCCGCGCACTTGGGCGACGCATTCGGCGACGTATCGCACGTAAGCGGGTTCGTTGCGCTTGCCCCGACGGGGAACGGGTGCCAAAAACGGGCAGTCGGTTTCGACCAGCAGGCGATCGCGAGGGACGATTTTGACCGAATCCCGCACCGATTGGGCTTTTTTAAAGGTGACGATCCCGCTAAAGCTAATGTAGAACCCCAAGTCGAGAAACCACTGGGTTTGCTCGGGCGTTCCGCCCCAACAGTGCATCACCCCCCGCACGGGACCTTCGCGATCGTTGGTCTCGCGCAGCAGGCGAGCCATCGGTTCGGCGGCGTCGCGACAGTGAATAATAACGGGCAAATCCAACTGTCGGGCGATCGCCAATTGACTCCGACACGCCTCAATTTGTTGCGCCGGATTGTCAGCCTTATAAAAGTCCAAGCCCGTTTCGCCAATGGCGACGACTTTCGGTTCCGATCGCGCCTGGGACAAAATATCTTCGCCCATCGCACTCGTCCACCGATCCGCTTCAAGGGGATGCAACCCAATGGCGAACCACAGTTCTGGAAACCGACGCGCCAGTGCCCGAGTGCGCCCGAATTCGCTCGGTTCGACGCACGAATGCACCAGACGGGTGACGCCTGCGGATCTCCAGCGATCGCGCAGGGCATCTAACTCGGGCTCGAAGGTCTCGAAATTAATGTGAACGTGGGTATCGACCAGTTGCATGGGGGGCGTTGCTTGCTTCAACTCCAGCGAATTTAGGAGGCTTGCGGTTCGTGTCGCTTGAGTGCCTTGACCAAACGAGACTTCTTGCGAGCGCCGTTATTGGCATGGAGCGCGCCCCGCTTGACGGCTTTATCGATTTTGCTGTACACCGCATTCATCCGCTGGCGGACTTCTTCTAGGGTTTGTTCGTTGGGATTGGCGGCATAATTCTCGACCGCCGTTAAATACTTCTTCGACAGGGTTCTCACCGCTGACTTGTACGCTTTATTTTGCAAGCGATTGCGTTCGCCAATCTGAATGCGTTTGATTGCTGACTTAATATTTGCCACCAGAAATTCCCTCTACTCGCTCGGCTTGAGTGTTCTATTATAGGTGAACCACCGGATAAACTAATATAACATCTCGACTCCCAAGTGGGGGCAATGAATCGAAAATTCGCGTTAAGCTATAGAGAAGAAAGGGCTTGGGACGTGTATGACGAGGATCGACCCTCCCGATTTTCCTCGATTCCCCGACCCGACCCTTCGCTCCCAAGTACCTAGATAGGCGTTCCGACTCCATGCTGCGAATCATCACTCAGCGGGTTGATGCCCAAGCCGAACTACAGCGCATCTGCGATCGCACCCATGACGATAAAGTGGTTCACAAAGAGGCAACGGTGCGTGAAGTCTTGCAAGCGGTCAAACGCCAAGGCGATCGAGCCCTCCTGCACTACACCGAAGAATTCGACCGACAAACCCTGAAGCCGGAAGACTTGCGCGTGAGTGGCTCGGAACTCGATGCTGCCTATCAACAGGTCTCGAAAGAACTGCTCGACGCGATTCGACTGGCTGCCCGTCAGATCGAAGCTTTTCACCGCCAGCGCGTTCCCAAATCGTGGGTCCATTTTGGCGAAGATGAGGTCGTTCTGGGCAAACGCTACACCCCCGTCGATCGCGCGGGATTGTACGTCCCTGGCGGTCGCGCCGCTTACCCGTCTACGGTGCTGATGAATGCCATTCCCGCTAAAGTGGCGGGCGTGCCCAAGGTGGTGATGGTGACGCCGCCGGGAGAGCAGCAGCGGATTAATCCGGCGGTGTTGGTTGCCGCCCAAGAAGCCGGGGTCACCGAAATCTATCGCGTTGGGGGCGCGCAGGCGATCGGGGCACTGGCTTACGGCACCGAAACCCTGCCGAAAGTGGATGTAATTACCGGACCGGGGAATATCTACGTCACCCTGGCGAAAAAGCTGGTGTACGGCACGGTGGGGATCGATTCCCTCGCCGGTCCGTCTGAAGTATTAATTATTGCCGATCGCCATGCCGATCCGGTTCACGTAGCGGTGGATTTGCTCGCCCAAGCCGAACACGATCCGATGGCGGCGGCGATTTTACTCACCACCGATGCCGATCTAGCCAAGTCAGTGGCGGCGGAAGTGGAGCGACAGTTGAGCGATCACCCGCGTCGGTTGCTAACGGAAAAGGCGATCGCGCACTATGGTTTAGCCGTGGTGGTCGAATCCCTCGAAGTCGCCGCCGAGCTGTCGAACGGTTTCGCGCCCGAACATTTAGAACTCGAAATTGCCGAGCCGTGGGATCTGCTCGATCGCATTCGCCACGCCGGGGCAATTTTCTTTGGCAACTCGACTCCCGAAGCGGTGGGCGACTATCTCGCCGGTCCCAACCACACCCTCCCCACCTCTGGAGCGGCGCGTTATTCCTCGGCACTGGGGGTCGAAACGTTTATGAAGCACTCGAGTTTGATTCAGTATTCCCCCGTCGCCCTGCAAAAGATGGGCAGTGCCATCCAAACCCTGGCTCAAGCCGAAGGGTTGCACTCCCACGCCGAGTCCGTTCGCCTCAGAATCGATCCGCCATCGGGGGAGAACGAGGCGTAAGATAAGTAGGGGGAAATAGCGACAAGACTGGCGCGAGGGAATCTTCGGGCTGGCTCCGTTGGCTTCACCCCGGTGATAGTCTGCGATGGCGGGAGAATTGTTTAGTGTTTAAGACCATTCTGATAGCGCTCGATGCGAGAGAGGAGTCCGATCGCGTGTTCGAGATCGTGAATCGGTTGCAACTCCAACCCGAGACGAAGATCGTGCTGTCCCACGTGATTCCGCCTCCAGATCCCGATCCCAACCGACCCGCCGACCGCCCGCAGTCGGGGTCGAGCGAGTGGCTCTATCCCGAGATCGAGGCTCAGTTGCAACGGTACCGCGACCGACTTCCCTGTCAGAGCCAGCTCGAAATTGTCTCGGGGGATCCGGCGGAAGAAATCGTGCGGTTGGCGAATCTGTACGGAGCGGATTTAATCGCGATCGGGAGTCGGGGACTGACGGGACTGTCGCGAATTTTAGCCGGGTCGGTCAGCTCGCAGGTGGTCGAGAACGCGCCGTGTTCGGTGTTGGTGGTCAAACCCTGAGCGATCGCGGCTCGATCGCAGCGCCTCAATATTAAAGATTTGATGTAGAAACGGCGATCCGGGCGGATTTGCACTGCGCTGCCCCAGAAATCGATCTACTCTGAAACTATTCGCCGGGCGAGTGCCATTCGTGCCGGGGCGATCGGATGGGGATAAAGGAACATTCCCCCTCAGATCGGGTCAGCGAGGCTAGGGCAATCTGGCATAGAGAGTTGTTCGTAACGTGCGGTACACCTCAGTTGAGGAAGGCAACGGGCAACAGCTCATCTGGGGAATGTACCTCCTCAAAGGCGGCAAAAATGCTCTATCTCCCTCTATCTCCAAGGCTCATCCCGCGAATCTCGTATTATTTTCAACGGTTATGAATTTCAACTTGCGCTCGATTTTTGTTAGTTCGATCGCGGCGATCGCGATTGTCGCGCTTCCCTTCACCGTTCGGGCTGAAACGATGTCGTCAGAGTTGTCCGATCGCTCGGGATCCGACTCGGCGCAAACGGTATTGGTCGAACTGCAACGCCAGCCGCTATTTGCCGACATCGAACTGACGCAACAGCAACAAGCGCAATTGACTCCAATTGTGGACAATACTCGCCGTCAAATTGAGGCGCTGCTCACGGCAGAAGAAAAACAGCAAATTAGCGCCGCACTGGCAAACGGCGACAGCTTTCAAACGGCACTCTCGGCGATCGAACTTCCCCCCGACCGTCAGGCGAAACTTCGCAGCATCGTTCAAATGGCGGGATTGCAAGCCGCCTCGATTTTAACGCCGCAGCAGCGGGAGCAATTGCGTCAAAATTTACAAGAGTTGCGATCGCAGTAGGGAACTGGGGATAGGGAGATGGGGAGATAGGGAAAGCGACGATCGCGCCTTCTAAAAACAAAGGAAGGGAAACCCGTCAGTCTCCCTTCCCGTCACAATCGAACTGCGATTGTCTCCGAATTCGCTCTAAGACATCGCTTGAATGATGTAATCGAAATAGGGCGAAGCGGCGGCGGCGTCCTCTTTGCTCAGCAAGCCGATAGAGGCTTCCTTCAGACAGCGAATGGCTTCGACCATTCCCGGAACGGGAACGCCGAGGGCGTTGTACATTTCGCGCACGCCAATCAAACCAATTTTTTCAATCGGCTCGATATTGCCAGCCAGCACGCCGTAGGTGATCAGGCGCAAATACCAGCCGTAATCGCGCAAGCACAGGGAGCGCTCCCGCTGACCGTAGGCATTTCCGCCAGGGGCGATAAAATCAGGTCGTTTTTTCCAAAGTTGTTTGCTGGCTCGATCGACAATTTTCTTTTCGTTTTCAGCCAGAATATCGGCGATGCGCATCCGCTGTTCGCCGGTGTCAAGAAAGCTTTTTATGCTTTTTAGTTCGCCACTGCTGGGATAGCGAAGCTCGTCGTCTGCTTTTAGAATAACTTGGCTAACTACGCTCATGATTATTGCTACGTTAAGAGAATATCCCGATTGACACGTTTCTCGGAGTTGACCGAGGATGCGGCTAGCGGTTTCGGCGGTCTGGCGACGCACCAACCCTAACCGTTGAGGCGTGTCTGACCCCAGTTCGCACCGATCGATATGATAGTGATGGATAGTGCTTCGATACAAATCGCTAGAAGCTACCCCGAGCGGTTGTTGGCGCTCGAGATCTCGCTCTTTGTGAAGACTCGAAGGTATGGAGTCGGGAGCGATAATTCTCCCAAAACACCATAGGGCGATTCTACCATTGGCTCGCCTCCGAAGTGGATTGCCTGGGGGGGAGTTGTCGCAGCCGTATAATTTGTTTACATTTGACTGAATCGCGATCGCGCCCGAGGAGATCGATGGCTGTTTCCCCTTCTGATTCTAAATCCCCAAATCGCTGGCAACAAGGCGATTTAGTCGAAGTCGAGATTACCGATTTGGGCGATCGCGGCGAGGGGGTCGGTCGGTCTGAGGGACGGGTGGCGTTCGTTCCCGATACGATTCCGGGCGATCGCGCGATCGTTCGCTTGGTGCGCGTCAAACGCCAGTACGCTCGTGGCAAATTGCACCAGTTAATCGAAGCGTCGCCCCACCGCCGCCAACCCCGTTGTATCGTGGCGGATAAGTGCGGCGGCTGTCAGTGGCAGCATATTGAGGACGAGTATCAACTGCACGCCAAACGCGATCGGGTGGTGCAGGCTTTGGAGCGGATCGGTCATTTCGATCGCCCCCCAGTGGACGAGGAAGTTATCGCGATCGCGCCCTTGAGCTATCGCAACAAAGCCACCTATCCCGTGGGACGCGCTCAAAGCGGCGGGGTTCAGGCGGGATACTATCGCAAGGGCAGCCATCGTTTGGTGAATTTAAATCAGTGTCCGGTACAAGACGATCGCCTGGATCCGTTTTTAGCCGAGATCAAGCAAGATATCGAACGGCGGGGATGGTCGATTTACGACGAACGCCGACATCGGGGGGACATTCGCCACATTGGATTGCGCCTCGGTCGCCGCACGGGAGAGGTACTGCTGACGTTAGTGGCGAGGAGCGACAACCTGTCGGGATTGGACGAGCAAGCCAAAGCATGGATGCAACGCTATCCGCAGTTGGTGGGGGTCTGTCTCAATCTCAACCGCGATCGCACCAATGCCATTTTCGGCAATGACACCCGCTGTCTGGTCGGTCGATCCTATTTAGAGGAACAATTTGCCGGGTTAACCTTTCAATTGCGCCCGGAAACCTTCTTTCAGGTGAATACCGAAGCCGCCGAAGCCCTGCTCGATGGCGCGATCGCCCAACTCGAAGTGCAAGGGAGCGAACTCCTGCTCGACGCTTACTGCGGCGTCGGCACCTTTACCCTCCCGTTGGCGCGACGAGTCCGAGAAGCGATCGGGATCGAAGTGCAAGAGAGTGCCGTCGAGCAGGCGCGAGAAAACGCCCGCATTAACGGGATCGACAATGCCACCTTTAGAGCCGGGAAAGTGGAAGCCGTGCTGGGACAATTGGAACAGACACCGGATGTAGTGCTGCTCGATCCGCCGCGCAAAGGGTGCGATCGCGCCGTTCTCCACACGTTACTCGACCTTGCCCCCGATCGGATTGTTTATATCAGTTGCAAGCCGTCAACCCTGGCGCGAGATCTGGCGATTTTGTGCGCGGAAGGGAGCTATCGGCTGACGCGAGTGCAACTTGCCGATTTTTTCGCGCAAACGGCACACGTGGAAGCTGCCGCTTTTTTAAATCGCGCCGAAGCGTTAAATTAGCAAAGGCAAGCCATCGATTTACCCCGATCGCGACTTTCAATCTCGTGGCGATCGAGTGCGATCGAAGCGGTTGCATCCCTGGCAATGGTTAAGAGAATCGGAAATTTTTGAGACTTGTGGTATTTTCAGGGAATCCCTAACGAAAATTGCATTTGGAGTGGGGGGAGATCCGCATCTTCATTTCAGGGGAATTGTTTGCCACGATCTAAACAGACCTAGAGGAGTCGGTTCGGATGAATTTTTTATTTCGATCGCTCGGCGACTGGTATCGCAATCTCCTGCGCAATCCCCAGTTGCGTTGGTGGACGATTTTGGGAACTCTGGTTTACGTGTTAAGTCCCATCGACCTCGCCCCAGATTTACTCCCCCTCGCCGGACAAATTGACGATGTTGCGTTGATTATCTTGCTCGTTTCCGAGATTTCGCGGATGCTGGGGGAATGGGGACAATCTTGGCAAACGCCGCCGGAGAGCCAAACCCGAGACGATAGCGATCGCTCGGTCGGTTCGAGCGCCAAAACCATTGACGTAGATGCCGTTTCGCTCGACTAACGGCGCGATCGCGAGCCGATTTTTTTTAGACCGATTGCCAGTATGAAGTTCAGCGAATTAGTTCGAGAATTGGGAGAAGCGGCGAGTCAAAATAGCTTGGTCGCCGGAAGTTCGACCGATCCGAACCTCAACGGTGCAGCCGCCTTGGATCGGGCAGGATCGAACCAGCTCAGTTTTATCGAGGGGCAAAAATTTGCCGATCGAGTTGCCACCACTGCGGCGAGTGCCTTAATTTTGCCGGCGGATGAAACGCTCGAAAGTCAGGCAAACCAACGGGCGATCGCTTGGATTGCCACCCCACAACCGCGACTGTTATTCGCTCGGGCGATCGCCCTTTTTTACCAACCCTTTCGACCCGAACCCGGCATTCATCCCAGCGCGATCGTGCATCCGAGTGCCACCATCGGACGGGACGTTTATATTGGCGCGCGCGCGGTTATCGAAGCAGGGGTAACCCTTGGCGATGGGGTTTGTATTTTTCCCAACGCGGTCATCTATCCAGAGGTAGAAATTGGCGATCGCTCCGTCCTTCACGCCAATTGCACCATTCACGAACGCACCCGCATCGGAGCCGATTGTACGATTCATAGCGGTGCCGTTGTGGGGGGCGAGGGATTCGGTTTCGTACCCAGTTCTCAAGGATGGTTCAAGATGGAACAATCGGGTTATACCGTTCTCGAAGATGGGGTCGAAATCGGCAGCAATACTACCATCGATCGCCCGGCGGTGGGAGAAACTCGCGTCGGTGCCAATACCAAGATCGACAACTTAGTTCAGATCGGTCACGGTTGCGAAATTGGCTCGAATTGCGCCCTCGCCGCTCAAGTAGGTCTTGCCGGAGGCGTAAAGCTGGGTAATAATGTCATCCTTGCCGGACAAGTGGGCGTGGCAAACCAATCTAAGGTTGGCGATGGGGCGATCGCCTCTGCGAAAACGGGAATTCACCAAGACGTAGACCCCGGTGCGGTGGTTTCTGGGTTCCCTGCCATTCCCAATAAACTGTGGTTGAAAAGCTCGGCGATCTACAAGCGCTTGCCCGAATTTTATCAAGCCCTGCGGCAAATTCAACGCCACTTCAATTCTGCCTCGCAATCGCGATCGCTCGATCGATAGCGACCGATTGCCTGAAATTAGGGGGCTAAGCCCAACATTGCTCGATCCAGGTTTTCGATTTTTTGGAAAACTGCTACTTTTTTTAAGGCGATCGGGCAAATTTGTTGGCAAAATTGAGGGGTTTCGGGATATATTTTTTATAGAGCCAGTCAGTTGGCAAGAACATCGATCGAGTATATCTAGAGATAGAGGGATATTGACAAGGCAATGAGTGAAACTCCTACCACCCCACTTACGGGAAAGGCGCTACTTCAAAAAGTAAAAGAACTCTCCCACTTACCCCGCCGAGAAACCGCAAAGCGCTGCGGATACTATAGCGTTACCAAAAACAACCAGACGCGGGTGAACTTGACCGACTTCTACGACGCCGTGCTTGAGGCACGAGGGATTCCCCTCAGTCCTGAAGGCACCAAAGACGGTCGGGGTCGAGAGCCGACTTACCGCGTCAGCGTCCACAAAAACGGTCAAATCGTGATCGGTTCGACCTACACCGAGGCGATGAACTTGAAACCGGGCGACGAATTTGAAATTAAGCTCGGATACAAGCACATTCACTTAATTCAAGTCGATGTCGATAACGCCGAACAAAATGGCGCGGGTGGAGAATACTCAGACGAAGACTAATCGGCTTAAGCGGCGCATTCCGACCGATCTCGATTGCCGATTGAGGGTTGGGGTGGGGGCAAATTGCTCGACCCAGCCTGGATCGGTTTGATGCCTATGGAGTTCGATCTAATTGTTCCGTCGAGTCCGTTCGTTTTCGGGCTGAATTTTTCCGCAACGCTAGCGGGGATTGCCTTTTTTGGCATTTGGTTTGCGGCGTGGTTGCCGCTTGCCATTCCCCTAGCCATTCGCTTCAATTGGCGACCCCCTCAACCCTTGGCAATGTCGCAAAAGTTACCTTTAGTGGCATCGCTTTACGCGATCGTTCCCTTACTTTTGTGGGGAATGTCCGAGGTTGAGGGGGTTTCTTTATCGGCGTACGGACTAACGCTGGATTGGGCAAGTTTGCGATCTGTCGCGGCGGGATTGGCGATCGCCTTGGGGGGATTGGGGCTATTTTTCGCGCTGCAATGGGGACTGGGATGGATCGAATTTAACTCGAGGCGATCGCCCTCTGAGAGTTTGACGGGGACGATCTTGCCCTCACTCGCGCTGGCACTTTGGATCGGCGCGACGGAGGAGATCGTTTTTCGCGGGTTTCTCCTATACCAACTCCAACAAGATTATTCTAGTTGGATTGCTGCCGCGATCGCCAGTGTCGTGTTTGCTCTATTGCATTTGGTGTGGGACGTGGGGGATACCCTGCCTCAATTGCCCGGATTGGTGTTGATGGGAATGGTGCTGGCGGTGGCGTTTTGGGTCGATGGCGGTCATATCGCTTTGCCGTGGGGACTGCACGCAGGTTGGATTTGGGGCATTGCCAGCGTGGATGGGTTGGAGGCAATTCGCGCCAGGGGAACGGTTCCGGCGTGGATAACCGGGATCGATGGCAACCCGCTGGCGGGTGGTTTAGGATTGGTGTTATTGGGGCTGACGGGGGTGGCGATCGCGTGGGGAGGTTGAGCGAACCGTGGTGACGGCAATAGTTTTGGGGGCGATCGCGATTTTAGGAGTGCTGCTGTGGCAAGGATGGCAGTGGCGGCAGACCGAGCGGATTTGGCAAGCGCTGCAACAAGGTGAGGAAACCGAAACCTTTGACGAAAGCGCGATCGCCGATTTACCCGATCCCGCCCGGCGTTACTTCCGACGCGCGATTCAACCGGGAACGCCACTCGCCTCGAACGTCTATTTACAAATGAAAGGCAGCTTCCGTACCCGTCCCGAGGCAATGTGGTTGCCCATGCGCGCCGAACAAATTATCGCGGGTTTGCAAGGATTTGTCTGGAAAGCTCGCATCGGACGCAGCGGGTTTCAACTGATCGGTGCCGATCGCTATTTTAACGGCGTCGGGCAGATCCAATTTTCCCTGTGGGGACTGATTCCATTGGTGAAAGGGAGCAATGCCGATATTTCGCGATCGTCCCTCGGACGGTTGGTGTCCGAGTCGATTTGGCTGCCGTCGGTACTCTTACCGCAACGGGGAGTTCGCTGGGAAGCGGTGGACGAAACGCGGGTGACGGCGCATTTAGAGGTGGATGGGGAACCGTTTGCGCTGACCCTGGCAATTGCGCCAGACGGACGGTTGCAGCAAGTTGGGTTGAAGCGTTGGGGCAATCTGCCGGGGGAGTCGGAATTTCGCTATCTTGATTTTGGGGCGTATTGCGAGGGCGATCGCACCTTTGACGGTTGGACGATTCCCACCCAATTTCGCGGCGGTTACGGGTTCGGGACTGAGAACTATTTCGAGTTTATTCGCGCCACAATTGAGGAGGCGAGGTTTGGAGAAGAAGGCAACCGGGGGAACTGACGGGTGAGCGATCAAAGACCTGGGAAACGCTCTAGCCGCTCGACCAATTCGGCGATTCGGGAGGGCGAGAGATCCGGGAGCGCCAGGGTTTCGGTGACGTTGGGATAGCAGCGGTGCAGCGATCGCTCGTAGGCGCGATCGTAGTGAGATTGGAGTAGGTCGCTGAGAAACGCTTCGCCCTCGCCGCGATCGATCCAATCGTACCATTGCTGTAACTTTTGTTTGCCGTAACGGGATTTCAACCGCTCCAGCCGTTGTTTCAACCAGTCGGTATGGATACCGGGGTCGGGATACTCTTGCAATAACCACTGAATCCGACTGGGGAGGGGCACTTCGATTTCGACGCCGCTCGATTGTTTCATCTGCGTCCACAACGATTGCGGTAGATAGAGGCGTCCGATTTTGTTGCTCTCGGATTCGACCCAAACGGGTTTCGCCGGATCGAAGCGTTGCAGGTGTTGCAATAGCAGCGATTCAAAATACTTTTGCGACGGTTGCGGTTCCGGTCGCTCGTCCCACTGCGAACCGAGGATGGAACCGCGATGGTGGGCGAGTCCTTCTAAATCTAGCACTTGTACCCCGCGATCGCGCATTTGGTGAAGGATTTGGGTTTTGCCGCTCCCGGTGGCTCCGGCTAAAATGCGGTAGGTCAGTTGCGCGGGGAGTTGGGTGAGTTGCGATCGCACGTAGGCGCGATAGGTTTTGTATCCCCCTTCCACCACTGTCACCGACCAGCCGATTTGACTCAAGACGGCGGCGAAACTGCGCGATCGCTGTCCGCCCCGCCAGCAGTAGATCAGGGGACGATAGCCTTTAGGTTTGGCGATAAAATGGGTTTCGAGGTGGCGGGCGATATTTTTCGACACGAGTGCTGCCCCGAGTTTGCGCGCCTCAAACGGATCGACTTGCTTGTAGATCGTACCGACCTTGGCGCGTTCTGCATCGTCGAGAACGGGTAGGTTAATCGCGCCGGGAATGCGGTCTTCGGCAAATTCAGCGGGCGATCGCGCGTCGATAATGTCGTCGTAGGGTTGCGTCCAGGGCGGTTGGGCGTACGTAGGAAAGGGTGGCAAATTGAGTGTAATGGCAATTTTGGCTATAAATTTATGGTAGCCGCCTGGGGAGCGATCGGCAGGCGATTGCCCGGAGCCCAGACTCGACAATGCAGTCAATCCAACAGTTGCTGATTCAGATCGTAAAAATCACCGATCGACTGATTCCATCGATTGAACGATTAGAGTAATATTATGGCGACCGATCGGGTAGACTGTTTCGCCCGCAGCAATGGCTTCCCCGGTGGCGGAGCGAGCGGGCCACCAAGATCCTTGAAATTTGACCCGTCCGGTTCCTTGGGCTGGAATAGCGATCGCGACGGTTGCTCGTCCTCGTAACGAAGCATAGGCGGGCGATCGCCCCGGATGAATCCATTGCAGCAATGCCGCGATCGCGCTAGCAAAACGATTTTGCCGCGCGGTGGTAATTTCCATCGATTAGCCCTCCAGAACTCCTAGAGTGCCATTGGAAACTGGGTCTAGGAGCTATTGTCGTGACTGATGCGCGTGCGATTGTATCGGCTTGCAAATACCGATACCCTGACGGTCAAGCACCCTTAATTCGTTAGCGTTAGAAAAATTAACATTTGTATTGATTTGCATCAGTACATCCATTTATTCTATATCATAAACGGGCGATCGCGTCAAATTCGGATTTCCGACGCTGCGACGGATGAATTTTCGGTCAATTGCGATCCTAGAGAAAGATTGTTTCCTCGCGCCCACCTTAAAAGGGTTGCTGTCCCTTCCTACCGAGAAACGCGATTCCTGTCCGATCGCGCATTGATGCCAAACCACAAAAGTTGTGATAGGATACGCAGTATTAGCGACAATCGGTTCCAACGGGGGTCAGCCGTTGGAGGAAACGGGGAAAGTCCGGTGCGAATCCGGCGCTGTCCCGCAACTGTGATGAGACGCTGCGAGTCTCTCAGTCAGGATGCCCGCCGATCGCGAACCTGTTCCTGTTCATCTGCGAGGTACGGATGATGGTCGATTTAGCATTTTTACAATCGCAATTCGATAGCGGTGGCACCGTGCGTTTGAGTTGTCGTTACAGTCGAACGCAGCAATAGAGCCGTTGCGATCGCCCCGATTCTGCAATCGGTCGGTGTAGAACCTGCGCCTTCCCAGAACCGCTCCCCGGCGGGGCGGATCGGTTTGGCATAGAAATTCTGGCACTCAAATCACAAATTGGCGATCGGTCGTTTGTCAAATTTATCGATCGACCCCTCGCGATTGTTTGGTTAAATGTAAAATTTGGCTGCAATCGCTTCATTTGTATCGCTCAATTGCTTGCCGTTGCAAATTCATAAAGTCACCTCGCAACTTTAAGTCCAGGTTGTGTACTGCTTTTGCAACCTTGCAAAGTATTCGAGCTTGTTTTCGCTGTTTTCAACTTGAATTGAGGAAATTTAAATCGTGACTATTAAAACCGAAACCCTGGGTTACCCTTCTATCGGTAAAAAACGAGAACTCAAAAAGGCAATTGAAGCCTTCTGGCGTGGCGAATCCGATGAGGCAACCCTGTTGCAAATTTCCCGAGACCTAGAAACGAGTCACTGGAAAACCCAATTAGAAGCAGGGATAGATCGCATTGGGGTAGGCGATGCCACCCTGTACGATCGCGTTCTCGATTGGAGCGTGCGCCTGGGGATCGTTCCCGATCGATTCGTGAAATTCTCCGGACTCGATCGCTACTTTGCCATGGCGCGGGGTCAAGACGGGATTCCGGCGTTGGAGATGACCAAATGGTTCGACACCAACTATCACTATCTCGTCCCCGAGATTGGCAAAACCCTGCAACCCCATGACTTGAGTGACTTTTTAGACACCGTGCGACGCGCTCAAACCGTCGTGGGCGATCGCGCCGTCCCGATCGTTATCGGACCGATGACCCTGCTGCGTCTCGGTCGCCTGGAAGCTGACATCGACGACCTCGCCACTCCCCTGCGCGATCGTTACATTCGCTTGCTCGAAGAACTGAAAAACGCAGGCGTCGCTGAAGTCCAAATCCACGAAAACGCCCTGGTGTTCGGCGATGCAGGCGATCGCAAAGCCCTGTACGAATCCACCTACGCCGCCCTGGCTGAAGTGGGAGTCCCCCTTCACCTGGTCACCTACTTTGACGATTTGGGCGACACCTATCCCTGGGTCGTGCAATTGCCGGTTTCCGCCATCAGTCTCGATTTCACGCGGGGGTACAATCTCGATCTGCTCAAACGCCACGGTTTCCCCGCCGACAAACGGTTGGGCGTCGGTCTGGTGGACGCTCGCAACGTCTGGAAAGTGCGCCCGCAAGCGACGCTTTCGACCTTGGAAGCGATTCAAAATATCGCCCCCAACATCAGCCTGCACCCCTCTGCCTCGCTGCAATTCGTCCCCTACGACGCCAAGCGGGAAACCAAACTGCCCGAACCGCTGCGAAACGTCTTGAGCTTTGCCGAACAGAAACTCGAAGAAGTGGTGGTGCTGGCAAATGCTTTCTCTGGGAACGACCCAGACGACCGGTTAGCCGCTTGGCAACACCAGTGGGCAGCGTTTGAGGAATTCAGTCCCGCAAATTCCGCCGTGCGGGAACGATTGCACAACCTCACGACCAACGATTTAGAGCGTCCCCTGCCTTACCAACAACGGCGATCGCTCCAACCCACTTTACCGCCTTTCCCCACCACCACCATCGGGTCGTTTCCCCAAACGTCAGAGGTGCGCAAACTGCGGGTGAAGCTCAAACGCGGTGAAATGAGCGAAGCCGAGTATCAAAAGGCGATCGACGCTGAAATTCGCAAGTGCATCAAATTACAAGAAGAAGCCGGATTGGACGTTTTGGTTCACGGGGAAGCCGAACGAACCGACATGGTGGAATTCTTCGGACAGCAGTTGTCCGGCTTTGCCTTCACCACCCAAGGTTGGGTTCAAAGTTACGGCAGTCGGTGCGTGCGTCCGCCGATTATTTACGGCGATGTGGCGCGTCCGCAGCCGATGACGGTACGCGAGTTCGAGTTTGCTCAATCCCTGACTTCCAAAATTGTCAAAGGGATGCTCACCGGTCCGGTAACGAGTCTGAACTGGTCGTTTGCCCGCACCGATATTTCCCGCCAAGACCAGGCGATGCAGATTGCCCTGGCATTGCGGGATGAAGTTGCCGACCTGGAAGCTGCTGGCGCGAAAATGATTCAAATCGACGAACCGGCGTTGCGAGAAGGCTTGCCCCTCAAACCCGAACGCTGGAACGAGTATCTGTCTTGGGCAGTAGATGCGTTCCGCCTCTCGGCTGGAATTGCCAAACCCGAAACCCAAATTCACACTCACATGTGCTATTCGGAATTTGGCGATATTATCGAGCATATCGAACGCTTGGATGCGGACGTGCTATCGATTGAAAACAGCCGCAGCAACAACGAAACCCTGTTTGAAATTACGGGTGCGGGATACAAGCATCAGGTGGGCAATGGCATTTACGACGTTCACAGTCCTGCCGTTCCCACGGTCGAGCAACTGGTGGAACAATTGCGAACTGGGGTTGCTAATTTGCCGGTGGAACAAATCTGGGTGAATCCGGATTGCGGCTTGAAAACCCGAGGTTGGGACGAAGTGGTGCCTTCGCTGAAAAACATGGTGCAAGCTGCGCGAATGTTGCGCGAAGAAGTCGAATCTGGCTCGAAATAGGGATTGTATTCGTTGAGTCGAGTTTAGTGGTTCGACCGTTTGTGGCAGCACTCAATTGAACCATAACTGTAGGGTGGGCATTGCCTGTACCGATCCATGGGAACTCACAATGCCCACCTTACTGAAATAATGTAGAAGTCCTAACAGATGAGTCATGCAAAATCGTGCATTCGACTGGCAGCAACACTTTATTTCTACTAACTTAATGGCGATCGGGTACAATGCCTGGGCGGGATATCTTTCGGCAAATCGCGGCGCGATCGTCTGTAGTACCAATAACCCCAAAATTGGCGTAACCGGCGAAACCTTTAAAGCTCATTTTGTCGCGCGCCCCCGTCTGGCTCCGTTTCTCAATGCTTGGCTGGCAACTCCCGATACCGTCATTCTCCAACATCACTTCACGAAAGCCCATATTTTGGAAGCCGTGGAGGGTTACAATCCCGAATCCGAAGTGGTGTTTTTGCTCGAATCCGGCAGTCAAGTGAATTTCTTATACCTGAAAAACTTACCGATTGCTCCCCCCAAATGTTACGAACGTATTTGCAAAGAATGGGAAGAATTCCTACCGCCGTCCATCCCTTTGAACAGCAAAAATCTGAGGAGGCGATAGAGCAATTCTGAGAGCTACGGTTGGGTTCCCGAAATGGCTCAATACTATTAATAAAAATTTATAAAATCAGTTTATTATTAACTTTTTAATTTATTTTATCTATAAATTATTTAAATTCTTATAATATTACTTTTATTTGATGACCGAGCGGCGATTCGGAGTTCGATCGTTAAAGACCGAGTCGCTGACTTTGCCTGTCATGCTGAGGTTTCCGTCCCCCTAAGCGAGACCTGTTTCAGTTTCTAATGCGGCTGCAACTTCCTAATCAACGATTCTCAACGTCAAAGTCTTGTCAGACAAAGCTTTGAAGGCGATCGCAGAGAATTGTTTGCCAAGGTTCCGCTAAAGAAAATCTAAAATTTTTCATCTCGATCTCTGGATCGCTCTAGAATGATTGAGAAGAATTTTCATCAAGTGGCTGGAATTAATCGAAAATGAGCCGTCACTACCAACCAGACGAAGACCCGGTGCCAGAGCCTATAAGTGGCTCGTGGCAGCGATTTGACTACTTTGGAGAGTCGATGGATTACGAGAGGCACAATATCAACGATCGAGATTTGTTTCAAAAAATTAACAATAATGACATCGCCGACTTAGATACCTTTCCTCTAGCCAAGGCTAAAGTGGGCGATCGCGTTCGCATCGCTTCCCTCAACTGTGGCGAGACCAACAACCGGCTGATGGAGATGGGACTGATGCCGGGAATCGAGCTGCAAGTGGTGAACGTCACCGGAAGCGGTTCGGCGATCGTCGCCCTGAACGATAACCGTTTGGGCTTGGAAGCCAAAATGACCAAAAACATTCAACTCACCCAAGCCGATTCCCCCATCGGGACAACAGCCAACACAACCAATCACCGAGTCAGAGCAATGAATGAAACCAGTGAAAACCGTGCCTTCAAACTACGCGAGGCAACAGTGGGTTCGACTTTAAAGGCGATCGCCTACACAGAAGGTGCTCGCGATTACAAACGCAAATTACTCGCAATGGGACTGACTCCAGGGACAGAATTCACGGTCAAGCGTCATGCCCCCCTGGGCGATCCGATCGAAATTGAAGTGCGCGGATTTCGCTTGAGTTTGCGCAAAGCCGAAGCAGATGCCTTGATTGTAGAACCAGTATAGGGAATCAGGTGATGGAACAGAAAATAATTGGATTGGTCGGCAATCCAAACTGCGGCAAAACCACATTATTCAATGCCCTAACAGGGGCAAATCAGCGGGTTGGCAACTGGCCCGGCGTCACCGTCGAACGGAAGGAAGGGAGCTACCGCTATCAAGGCAAGAATATTGACGTCACTCACGCCGTGACCGTGGTCGATTTACCCGGCGTTTATTCAGTCGATGCAGGTAACACCTCCTCCGGACTCGACGAACTGGTGGCGCGAGATTATCTGCTGTCCGGGAAAGCAGATTTAATCATCAATATCGTAGATGCCTCGAACCTAGAGCGCAATCTCTACCTGACCACCCAGATTTTAGAGATGGGCATCCCGACGGTCGTCGCCCTCAACATGATGGATGTTGCCCAGAAGCGAGAAATTCGCATCGATCCGGACAAGCTATCAGAGCGATTGGACTGTCCGGTAGTTCCGTTGCACGCGCACACGGGTCATGGATTGACGAATGTGTGCGATACCATTGCTTGGGCGCTGACGCAAACCACAATGTCACGAGCCTATGTCCCCTATCCGCCAGTCGTCGAGGACGCCTTGAGCGAGTTGATTCCGATCCTCGAAGACCAACCCGTAACCCCAGCCAACGTTCGCTGGTTTGCCATCAACCTGTTGCAGTACGACGATCTCCAACTCCCCGAATTAGGATCGGACGTATTGCGATGCATTGCCAAACACCGCCATCGCATTCACCAAACCTTGGGTGAAGATACAGATTTGCTGATTGCCGACAGTCGTTATAGCTGGATTCGTCAGGTGATCGACGGGGTAATGCAGCGAACCAATGTAGTCAAACAAACCATTTCCGATCGCGTCGATCGCGTGGTACTCGATCGCCGGCTGGGTCTGCCGATCTTCCTCGTCGTCATGTACCTGATGTTTTTGGTATCGATCAATTTGGGCGGCGCGTTTATCGACTTCTTCGATATTGGCATCGGCACGATTTTTGTGGGAGGAACCGCTCATTTATTGGAGCAAGTTCAAGCCCCCGGTTGGCTGATTGGCTTGCTCGCCGATGGAGTCGGCGGAGGCATTCAAACCACGGCAACCTTCATCCCCCAAATTGGCTTGTTGTTTGTGTTCTTAGCCATTCTGGAAGACTCCGGTTACATGGCGCGAGCCGCATTTGTCATGGACCGGCTGATGCGGTTTATGGGATTGCCCGGTAAATCCTTCGTGCCGATGATGGTAGGATTCGGCTGCAACATTCCCGGCATTATGGCGACCCGAACCTTAGAAAATCGGCGCGATCGCCTCATGACCATCCTGATGAATCCGTTTATGTCCTGTGGGGCGCGCCTGCCGGTTTATGCCCTCTTCTGTGCCGCCTTCTTCCCCGCCAACGGTCAAAACATCGTGTTCGTGCTGTACGTTTTGGGCATTCTCGCCGCCATCTTCACCGGATTCGTGATGAAAAAGACCCTGTTTCGGGGAGAAGCAGCGCCCTTCGTCATGGAGTTACCGCCCTATCACATTCCTACCTTTAAAGGCGTGTTGATTCGGGCTTGGGAGCGACTGAAAGCCTTTATCTCCAAAGCCGGTAAAATGATTGTTATCATGGTGTTGGTTCTGGGATTGATTAACTCCGTTGGCGTGGATGGTTCCTTTGGCAAACACGACAGCCAAGACTCAGTTTTGAGTGCCGTCAGTCGTACGGTCACTCCCGTATTTGCACCGATGGGAATCGAACAGGATAACTGGCCGGCAACTGTCGGCTTGTTCACCGGTGTATTCGCCAAAGAGGTAATGGTGGGAACGATGGATTCGCTGTATACGCAGCTTGCCGAACAGGAAGCCGACGTCAGCGAAGAACCCGCCGAAGAATTCGATTTCTGGGGCGGTATTGGGGAAGCCTTTGCCAGCATTCCCGCCAACCTAGCCGATTTGACCAATCAAGCCCTCGACCCGATTGGCGTGAGTATTTTGAGCGATACGGCCGACCAACAAGCCGCCGCAGAAATCCAAGAAGTCCATTACACCACCTTCGGACAAATGTCGATGCGGTTTGGCTCTTCAGCAGCGGCGATCGCATTTCTGCTATTCGTTCTCCTGTACTTTCCCTGTGTCTCGGCAACGGCGGCGGTGTATCGCGAAACCAATCTCGGCTGGACGCTTTTCGTGGTGGCTTGGACCACGGGACTCGCCTATTGGGTCGCCGTATTTTACTACCAATTTATGAATCTCAACGAACGTCCGGTCAGCGCGATTTCGTGGATTGTCGGTCTGTTGCTGGTCATGTTCGGAACCTTGGCAGGAATGAAATGGTTTAGCAATCGCCATCGCATTGAGGCAACCAACGGGAGACAAACCGAAGCATTGCAACAGTAATTGGAGGAAAACGCCAATGATTTTGCAAGAGTTACAACACTATATGCGCGATCGTCGCACGATAACCCTAGCCGAACTCGCCGCCCACTTTCACATCGCTCCCGATGCTTTGCGCGGAATGCTCGACCGACTGATTTGTAAAGGACGAGTGCGCAAGCTAGAGAGCAAAAAATGCGGCAAATGTCATAGCTGCGCTCCAGAAAGTTTGGAGCTTTACGAGTGGATTTAAACTCGCAGGTTTTAGGACTCTACGGCGTTGGCGTCGCTAGTCTAATTGTCACACTCTCCCTCGCTACAGTCTGAGATTTTACATCTTGGATTGCGCGAGGGATTTCAAGTATTTGACATTGTGCGATTTGAGGCGATTCCTTGCGCCAGACCATTCCCGATTCTGACAGGAACCTGCCCACGGTTCGAGGTAAGATCGATCGCGATCGACAAGTTTAGGACTTGATTGAATGAATTGGTTGTTTATCGTTCTCGGACTCCTACTCGGACTCGGGGCGATCGGTATTGTAGCCTATCTCCTCTCAGCACGTCGCTATCAATCCTCCGACTCAGTCGCCAGCTCCTACGACCAATGGACCCAAGACGGCATCTTAGAGTATTACTGGGGCGAACACATCCACCTCGGTCACTACGGGTCGCCACCGCAGCGGAAAGATTTTTTAGCCGCCAAATCCGATTTCGTGCATGAAATGGCACGTTGGGGAGGCTTAGACCAACTGCCCCCAGGCACCACCGTTCTTGATGTCGGTTGCGGAATTGGCGGGAGCAGCCGCATTTTGGCACGGGACTACGGCTTTGACGTGACCGGGGTGACCATCAGTCCCCAACAAGTCGAACGCGCGCGGGAATTGACTCCAGAAGACCTCAACGCTAAGTTTGCGGTCAACGACGCGATGAATCTGTCGTTCCCGGACGCCAGTTTTGACGTGGTCTGGTCGATTGAAACCGGTCCCCACATCCCCGATAAAGCCAAGTTTGCCAAGGAATTGTTGCGGGTCGTCAAACCCGGTGGAACCCTGGTTGTCGCTGATTGGAATCAGAGAGACGATCGGCAAAAACCGCTCAATTTTTGGGAAAAACCCGTGATGCGGCAACTACTGGATCAGTGGTCCCATCCGGCATTTTCGAGTATTGAAGGATTTGCCGAACAGTTGGAAGCAACGGGACTGGTTGACGGTCGGGTCGCCACCGACGATTGGACCGAAGAAACTCTTCCCTCTTGGCTCGACTCGATTTGGCAAGGGATCGTGCGACCCCAGGGGTGGATGCGTTACGGGATCGCCGGTTTCATCAAATCCGTGCGAGAAGTGCCGACCCTGTTGCTGATGCGGTTTGCGTTCGGTGCGGGTCTGTGTCGGTTTGGGATGTTTCGCTCCACCCGAGCCGAGTCTGCTGCTAAAGTTGCCGAAACGAGTTCGACTCAAGCGGTTAACTTATAAAGGGTTTCTCCAGCGGAGTAGTCCTAAAGTCCTATATCGATCTAGTGCTGCGGGTCTAGACGATTTGGGAACTGCGATCCAAGCGACGAAAGGGTTGGCGTGTCTACGATAAAGGTGTTCGCAACAGAGCGATTCGATATTAGGAGACAAACACCATGAAGCTACGTCATACCCTCTTTCTCGCTGCCGTTCCGGTTCTCTTGAGTATGGGCGCTCCCTCTGCACTGGCGCAAAGATTCCAACCTAATGATATTCAAACCGTAGCACAACGGGGACCCCACGGCGATCGCGCCGAGAAGCTCATCGAGCAGTTGGATCTCAGCGAGGAACAAGCCGAACAAATCCGCACCATCCGGGAAGAAGCTCGCGCCGAAAACGAAGACTTACGCACGCAAGTCCAACAAGCACGCGAACAAATGCGATCGCTACTCGACAGCGATGCCAGTAATGCCGAATTAGAACAACAACACGAGCGGATGCAGGCATTGCACCAACAAATGGGCGATCGTCGCTTTCAAACCATGCTACAAATTCGAGAGGTACTAACCCCCGAACAGCAACAACAATTGGCGGAATTAATGGAGCAGCGCCGCGAACAGTTTGGCGGTCGTCGCGGTGGCGGTCGTCGCGGTGGCGGTCGTCGCGGTGGCGCTCGGTAGATTCCAAGTCTCGATGAAGTCAAAGACCCCCTGCAACTCCAGGGGGTTTTCTAATGGTTCGAAAAACGCTACATCGTCACCGTATCCAATCCCAACATGGCTCTGAGGGTCAAGCTGACAAACACGAACCCGGACACGATTAACAGAACCAGCGCAACTAGGGTCACCGGTTTCTTCGCCAGAGGTTTGAGCCATTGATACAGGGCAAAGAAAATGCCCAGAATAATGGTAATAAAATAGCGGGGGTAGCGAGAGACGTTTTGCCAGAAGTCGTTCATGATGGTGTCGCCAGATTTAAGATGCTGTCTTTTAGATTATTTTAAGGTGTAACACCGCTCTGCGAGATCCACTAACTCGTCAAATTCCCACGTCCCGCGATCGCTCACTTGCCTGACCAAATCCGGCGGAAGTCCCTCTAAACCGACGTATGCGCCGCTTATCGCTCCTGCCATGGCTGCGGTGGTATCCACATCGCCGCCTACTGCGATCGCCGTGCAAACGGTTTCTAAATAATTATGGGGCGATCGCGCGAAAGCATACAAGCTCCACAACACGCTCGGTACCACAAACGGCGAAATTCCGACGGGAGTTGAGGCATCTTCTGGCAATCCTGCTGGCGCAATCCGGCTCGCAGCCTCCAATGGCGGCAATTTCACCCACTGTTTCAACTGTCGTGCCAACTTCGCAAATTCCGGTTCGACTTGTGCCATCTGTGCTTCAATCAAACTGAAGAAGGCATCGGGTTGGATGGTTTCGTGTTGTAGCGCAAACGCCGTCCCCGAGGCGATCGCCACTGCACCCGCCGAACAGCGAGGATCTTGATGGGTGATGCGACCTTGATCTCGTGCCGCACGAATCAGCGCCTCGGGATCTTCGTAAAACATTAACCCAATCGGAGCCGCTCGCATCGCACTTCCGTTTCCCGCTGACGGAGATGGCGTTCCCGCTTCCTCCCAGGGAACCCCTTGAGCCAGTCGCATCGCCGCTTGATGGGTAGACCTTCCCCGTCCCACAATCCGGTCTTCGGTGAAAATTGCCGCAATCCGACCCGCGTAATCGCTGGGGTCGAACTCGCCGCAGTTAACGTAACTTTGAATTAACTCTCTCGCCAGTTGGGAATCGTCGGTATACTGTCCGAAGGGAAAGCCTCCCCGACTGCGTTGTCCGGCGCGGTTGGTTTTAAGTTCGGCTTCGACGTAGTGGTTGCAATCCTGGGGGGAAAGACCTTCGACAGGCATTCCCAAGGCGTCTGCGAGGCATTGTCCCAGCAAACAGCCGCTAAATTGCGATTTTCGCGGTGCCATCATTTAGGAGTGGGTTCTGTGTCCAATAACGTTCGAGATTTTCTGTGGCTGACCGTTGGCGCGCGGGTCGAATTTGGATCGCCCGATTCGCCTTCATTGCAATTGTACGGCGGTTGGCGACCGATAGGCACCATTGGGGCGGGGGGCAAACTCAACCTCGGGACCACTGAAGACATGATGACCCGAAGAGAAAAAAATGTCAGCACCCTGCAAAGTTTTGGCGACGTTTCCATACCGGGATTGATGAATGCGGGAGGCGGATTTGGCGTCGATACGGCGGGAACGGTCACGTCTCATTTGTTTGGGATGTTGAGTGCGTTGGGAATTGTCGATTTTGGCGGCAAAATTCAATTGCACCCGACCCAAAATCCCCACGTTTGGGTGTTCAATCGGTTTAATATTCCGTTCGTGCTCAGTTTGGGGAGCGGGGTGGAACTCGATTCGGAGCAACAGGCGTTCGTGCGGCTGTTTGGCAAATTCGGTTTAATCGATTTTACCTATTTGACCCCGTTGGGGGACGATTCGACTAATAAAGGCGATGATTTTCGCTGGGGAATTACGGCAGAGTTGGGATTGTAAGAGAGTTTATTGTATTGATGTTGGCGCGATCGCAATTACAGGTTCCGCCCCGTCCGTTTCTAAAGTGGGCAGGGGGTAAAACTCGGCTAATCTCTCAATATAAAGATTATTTTCCAACGGACTATCGCACTTATCACGAACCATTTGTGGGTGGCGGTGCGGTGTTTTTTCATTTGCTGCCAGAGCGAGCGGTTTTAACGGATATTAATGCGGATTTGATTAATGCGTATCGCTGCGTCCGCGATGATGTGGATGGGTTAATCGAACGGTTGGAGGTTCATAAAAATAATCACAGTTCTTCGTACTATTATGAAGTGCGATCGCGCTTTCGCCAGCTCCAGCAATTGCCGCCATCGGATGATAAAGATCTCGATCGCGCGGCGTGTTTGATGTATCTCAATAAAACGTGCTTTAACGGCTTGTATCGCGAAAATACTAAGGGAGAGTTTAACGTTCCCATCGGACGGTACAAAAATCCGATTATCTACGATCCGCAATTGTTGTACTCGGCGTCGATGGCGTTGCAATTGGCGAAAATTGAAGTGCGATCGTTTGAATCCATTTGCGATCGCGCTATGTCTGGCGATGATTTTGTCTATTTCGATCCGCCGTATCACCCTCTCAACGATACCAGCCGATTCACGTCTTACAGTCGCAATTCGTTTGGTGAAGACGACCAAATTCGCCTGCGAGATGTTTTTGCAAAACTTGCCGAATCTGGCGTTAAGGTAATGCTGTCGAATTCTGATTGTCCGTTGATTCGAGAGTTGTATTCGGACTTTCACATTCACTCGATTTCCGCCGGACGCGCGATTAATTCTAATGGAAAAAAACGCGGCAATATTTCAGAACTATTGGTAACCTCTTATCCGGTTGAATAACTTGACTTGGTTGCGTGTAATTAATCGTTATCGTTGATTGACTATATCTAAGTTTATCTGCTATCTACAAATTTGTTGGTTTGTTGGGTTTCGTTCCTCTACCCAACCTACGGGAATTGCACGTTAATCTTGTGAGTTGGGTTGACATAGGAAACCTAATATTTGCAAGTTTTATTTGTTACCTAAATCACATAAACTATTCATGCATATTACTGTAATTTATTGACCCCTCGCCTCCACTTTCTCCACCACAGTTTCAATCGTCAGCACTTGCGGAGGTGTCGAATCGGCGGGATAAATCAAATCCACCTCCACCAAACGACGTTCTCCCGCAGCCAGTTGCAACGTCACCAACGGCGAACTCGACTGTCCCCGTCGCTGCACTAAATGCCAATAGCGAGTTTGGATGCGATCGCGCTCGTCCGCGTAGCGAAAGCGAAGGGTTCCTCGGAAAAAGATTCGATCTGGAGGGGGTTGGAAAAACCGCAATCCGTCTTGCGACAGGGTATCTTCTTTAATTGGCGTTTCAAATCGCAATTGAATGGTCTGTGTCTCGTCAGTTTCGTTATACAATGGAATATCGAGACTATACTGAATGCCATAATTGCCGTGAGCGCGATAGGCGGTATCGGAATAGCGAACCAGCATCGGCGCGCTTTGAATCTGACCGGTTCCCCAAGTTCCGCCGGGTAGGGTGGCAATTCCATAAGAAATAACTTGCCCCGGTGAGGGTAAAGTCAGGTTGAAATTGCGAGTTTCTGCCCCATCGCGATCGCGCAGGGTAGCTCTCCATTGCGACCCTTGAGACACCCCAGCCACCCGTCCGTAGATAATCTGACCGGTGGATTGATTCGGTGGCGTCGGAGGGCGATCGCGCGGCTCTGCCAATTCTCCATTATCCAATAGTGCCTGCCATTGCGCCAGGGTGGGAGCGGTTTCGTTTCCCTCGGCGTCCGGGGTTGCATATTGCGCCAAACTCGCTACATACACCGCGTCATCGCTACGCAATCGCAGCAGGGTAGACCGTCCGTTGAGGGGGGGATCGAACGATCGCACGGGGATTGGCAGGTTCATCAACATTTGGCTCTCCCCCGGTGCGAGAACGAGTCGATCGGGAAATTGGGACTGTCGCCACCCGCGCAACACTTCGTTCGCCACGCGATCGCCCGGTCCGGCATAAACCTCGCCATCGGGATTATAGACGCGATCGGGAAGTTCGACAAACGGTGCATCCGGCTGGCTGAGGTAGCTGGCTCCCTGCAAGATATCAACGGTGACGGGGTTGGGGTTAGGATTGTGGAGCAGGATGCCGTGATAGAGCGATCGCAAGTCATCCGGCGATGGCGGTTTGGCGACGTGGTGAGCGAAAATATCGAATCGACCGGTGAGGGGAAAGTTGAGGTGCGCGTCAGGCGATCGCTTGTTGTCCGGGGGGAAAGTGGAGAGCAAAATCCCTTCGGTTTGCACCAATTCCGGGCTATTGCTGTTAAAAACGGGTGTAGAATCTAATTGTCCCGGTAACGCTCGCACCGCTTGCGGTCTGACGATTTCGGTGGGTGCGGTGTTGGGGGTGGTTTGGGCGAGAATTAGGCTGGATAGAAGGGAGAGCATGGGGAATTGGACGGACAAGGGACGATCTTCGGATCGGTGAGAACTGCGCCAACGCAATTCACCAGTTTAGGGGAACGGCATTTAATCGTATGCCATTATAATTGATATCTCAAACTAGAGCGAGTCACGAGTCAAGAAGTCGCGATCGATGAAGATGTTCTATGGAGTTGCATGATTTTAGCGATTTGATAGGAATAGAAAGCGCGATCGCCCAGAAAGAAATTGCGTCTTTCAGTCCCAGACCCGACGCAAATCCAAAACAAACCCCGGTAAAACTCCTTCACCGGATAACTCTGCCGGATTTGATAAAACTTCTACTTCTAAACCGACTCGATAAACTTCTACCGTTCGATTTTGCGGATCGATTAACCATCCCAGCCTGGCTCCATTGTCCATATATTCCTGCATTTTTTCTTGCAGCGACTTGAGAGAATCTGAGTGCGATCGCAATTCCACGACAAAATCCGGACAAATATTTGCAAACGTTCCCTTCTGTTCGTCACTCAGTGCATCCCAACACTCTTGAGAGATCCAAGAGGCATCTGGAGAGAGAATTGCACCATTGGGTAACGCGAACCCGGTAGAGGAGTCAAAAACCTGCCCCAAGTTCTCATTATCTTTGTCCCAGCGATCGAGTTGTCCGGTAATGCGGCTATTCCGTTTCCCCGTTTTCCAACCCGTGGGTGGATTCACAATTAACTCTCCTCGCGCCGTTCGTTCCAGTTGTAATTCTCGATTGCACGCTGCTAAAGTCGCAAACTGGTCTTGGGTAACGTAGAGCTTAATTGTTTTCGGGACATTCAGTAACAGGGTTTCGGTTTCCGGTTTGGCAGGTGTTTGTACCATATTGACCTCATCAGATCGTGCCGGTTTGCGCATTGGTCAGAGCGTGAAGTCCTGAAAGCTAGCTAGCTCGTCGAACCTTTGAAAAAGCTAGGTAGACATTGTCCACTCCAACGCTCTTAACTCCGATTATAAACTGTCCTCGATCTAGTCAATTGCGCCACCTCTCTCTGTGTACTCCGTGTCTCCGTGGTGAACTGTTGAAACTGCAAAGCATCTCGATTTTGCCACAACACAAACGCCGACATCACCAACAAGAAATAGCCGAATCCCTTTTGCAACTGCTTCGCTTGCACGAAACGGCTAATATACGCTCCCGCAGCAATTCCCAAACTGGCGGCGACGATAAACGAGACCATCAACCCCACATTCAGTTCCACATAACCGAGATAGCCGATAAATCCCGCCACGGCATTCAGTGCAATAATCACCAACGATGTCCCGATCGCTTCTTTAATCGGCGTTTGACCCAATAGAACCAACGCTGGCACGATCGCGAATCCGCCACCAACGCCAACCAATCCCGTCAGCACCCCGACACCAATACCTTCACTCATCAACCAAAGCCAGCAATATTTGCATACCGGTTTGGGATACAGGTCTAACTCGGTTTTGGGGTCGAGAGTCGGCGGCGTTTTAGTCGAACTCTTGCGAATCATAAATCCCGCCGCGATTAGCATCATCACGGAAAAGAACAGCATTTGCATGGTTCCCGTGATGAAAGGGAGAGTGGCTAATTTAGCACCCAAATACGCGCCGACCATGGTCGCACCGCCGAAAATTGCGGCTTTTTGGAAGTTGATATTTCCCAGTTTCCAGTGAGGAATTGCCCCGATCGCGCTAACGGTGCCGACGATAACCAAACTCATGGCGATCGCGCTTTTGGGATCGATATTCATGATATAGACCAGGGTGGGAACGGCGAGAATCGACCCGCCGCCACCGATTAACCCGAGGCTGATTCCAATTGCTAGCGCGATCGCGTGACCGATAATCCAAATCAGCATTGCCTAAACAGAAGTCACGACTGCACGACCGCATTCTCGGTTGGCGGGAATTGCCTCCATTATTTTTTGAGGATCGGGCAGATTTAAGTTATTCATTAACTCGATAAAGTCATTGCGGCTGCGATTGGCGAGGCGAGGATTGAGGTGTTTTTCTTCGCCGATGGTGGAAACAGTGTGACCCCGATAGTCGTGACCGGGATAGACGAGGGTGTCGTCGGGGAGGGTAAATAAGTGTTGGGTGATGGAGTCGTAGAGGGTTCCGGGGTCGCCGCTTTGGAAGTCAGTGCGTCCGCAACCTCGGATAAACAAGGCATCTCCGGTAAACAGGCGATCGCCGTTGACTAAATACGCCATATGACAGTCGGTGTGACCCGGAGTCGCGATCGCCTCAACGTGAATGTCGCCGATATCAAGGGTATCGCCGTGTTTCAGTCGCATATCGGCACATCCAGCGGCGGCGTTGTCGGGAACGACCCCTTTACAACCGGTGAGTTCGCGCAATTTCCCGGTTCCGGTGACGTGATCGGCGTGGATGTGGGTTTCGAGACAGTAGTGCAGGGTCAATCCCAGTTCGTCGATTAATTGGCGATCGCGATCGACTTGTTCGAGGACGGGATCGATGAGGATGGCGGCTTTGGTACTCTTGTCGGCGATTAGGTAGGTGTAGGTTGAGGTGTCTTTGTCGAATAGCTGTCGGAATAGCATTTTTGCTCCTCTACTGCTCTATATCGCTTTTAATTGTTGTAACTGAGTTTTGCCTGAGTTCGCCATGAATGGCGATTGAGCCTCGCGGACTTCAGATACGCTATTAATCAACTGTATAACTAAATAGTAAATTAATGGCAATGCGACGTCAATGCGTAGATATGCATAGGCTACGGGAGACGCACAAAACGCGGTAGGGGTTTGGTCCCCAAACCCTCTACGATCGCCGCCAGTCGAAAAAGCTATCGAGCCAACGCTGCATTCTGGGATGCCGATCGCGCCAGTGTTGTCGCCACCCCATCCCCAGGCGATCGTAAATTTCGGCAAAGGTTCCCGACGCGGGAGTCAGAGAGGCGATCGCGCTCATTTTCACCCCCCGAGCGATCGCCAGTGCAATGGGATGAATCAGCTCGCCCGCCTGCGCGCCAACCGCGTGACCTCCTAAAATCTCACCATTGCCTCGAACGAGCAGTTTAAACATCCCCGTGGTTTCATCGCGAATTTGCGCCGTCAGCAGCGTCTTAAAATACGCCCGCAACACCACCACATCCTCGCCATATCGCCGCCTCGCCTGGTCTTCCGTCAATCCCGCTCTCGCCAGCGGCGGATCGCACTCAATCGTCCAGGGAATCGCCCGATAATCGACGGTCCACCACGGCAAAAACAAAGCATTTTTCACCGCAATGTCAGCCTCGTACATTCCCAATCGATCCAATCCATAACCGCCCAAGGCATCGCCGCAAGCGTAAATTTGAGGATTGCTGGTTTGCAACTTGCGATTGACAAAAATTCCCTGACGCAGAGATTCGACCCCCACCGCCTCTAAATTGGCATCCTCCAAATCCGCCACGCGACCGGTTGCCAACACGATCTCATCCGCATCGATCGCCCGATCGCCCGCTTGCACCCATTTCTTCTCCTCGATCCGCTTCACCTGTACCGCCGGTTTCCCCGCCAAAACCCGCACCCCTTCCGCCTCCAGCTGCGCCTGCACCAACCGAGCCGCATCCGCATCCTCCCACGGCAAAATCCGCTCCGTGCGAACCACCAGGGTCACCTTCACGCCAAACCGATTCAACGCCTGCGCCAGTACGATTCCCGTCGGCGCGCCACCGATAACGATCGCGCTGTGGGGTAAATCTTGTTTGGCTAAGCGAGAAATGGTGTCTTCCGTGAGGTAACCGGCGACTGACAATCCTTCGATGTCTGGAATGCGCGATCGCGATCCCGGTGCAATTAAATAGGTTCTCGCCAACAGCGATCGCCGACTGGTGACTAACGCTGGCGTGCTGCCACCTTCAAACTTCCCGCGATCGCGAATGACATCAATCCCGAGGGTTGCCAGCATCGTGGGAGAGTACGCCGCCTCGGTATTGGCGATCGCCCCATTGACCCAACGCAACACTTTGGCAAAATCAATAGAGAGGGGAACGGGTCCGTTAGTTTGCCAATCCAGCCCAAACTGTCCGGCACGACGCATTCGCACCGCCATCTGTCCGACTTGATGGATCGCTCGGACTTGGAGGGGATTGCCCTCAAACGGCGATTTCTCGGGCATCACCAACGCCACCCGAGCATTCCAACCGCGAGCCGTGACCGCCGCACGAATGGCAGCAGCACTTCCGCCTAAAATTGCTATATCGTAGTCAACTGCCATTGTTACCTTATATGATTTGAGCAAGGATTTAGAGACCACACCCCCCGTAGGGGCGAACGGCCGTTCGCCCCTACCACCCTGTCCCCTGCCTAAAAATTGACAGTCCGTCGAGCAAACGCCGATTGTCAGCATCCGATCGCACGGCGACGCGGAAGTAACGATCGCCCAATTCCTCAAAGCTGAGACAGTCGCGGATGAGGATTTGGTGGCGCTGCAATAACGCCTGTTGGAGTTGCGAACTCGATTGGCGCGATCGCACTAATAAAAAGTTAGCAGCACCGGGCAGGGGTTGTAACCCAGGCAAGCGAGCCAACCCGTCGAACAATTGCGATCGCGCCGTTGGCAGCCACTGGCGAGTTCGAGCGGCGAATCCCGTATCCGACACCACCGCCATCCCCGCAGCGGCAGCTAAAGCGTTGACGGGCCAGGGATCGCGCCACTGTTGCCATTCTCGCAGGCGATCGGGATGGGCAATGGCGTACCCCAACCGCAATCCCGGCAAGCTGTAAAATTTGGTGAGCGATCGCACCACGACTAAATTCGGGTGGGTGGCGACGTGCTCAATTAAACTCTGTTGTTGCGAGGGTGGCAGAAAATCCATAAACGCTTCGTCCGCCACCACCAGGTCGAATTGTTCCAAATAAGGGGCGATCGCTTCCATTTTCCACAATTTTCCCGTTGGATTGTGGGGATTGTTGAGCAGTAACCCAAATCCGGGCGCGGGATTGCCAATCGGTAAGTCTGTGTCGTCGGAATGAGCGATAATGTCTCCCTCTTCATCCGTGAGGGGATGGGCGATCGCGCGCACGTTAAAGGCTTGGAAGGCTCGCCAGTAACCGCTAAACGCTGGCGTTATCAACGATACACCATTACGCTCGGACAGCGCCCGACCTGCCAGCATCAATAACTCGGCAGCCCCATTTCCCGGTAAAATCCATTCCGGCGGCACTCGATGCACCCGAGCCAAGGCTTGACGCAACTGATGGTAGTCGGGATCGGGATACGCCACCAAATCGCCGAGATGGGACTGAATCGCCGCGATCGCGCTTTGGGGCGGACCGAGGGGGTTGATACTGGCAGAGAAGTCTAAAATCGCCGAAGGAGGACAGCCGGCGATCGCGGCTGCCCATGTTAAATTGCCTCCGTGCGTCGGTCGCTTCAACGAATGCGTTCGCCTACTTCGGTGCCACCTTTTCTTTAAACAGTTTCCCGGCAGAAAAGGCAGGAACCCGAGTTGCCGGAATTTCCATCTTGTCGCCGGTTTTGGGATTGCGACCCTCGCGAGCCTTACGTTCCCTAGACTCGAAGGAACCGAATCCAACCAAGGTGACCTTATCGTCATTCGAAACGGCTTCGACAATCGCATCGAGCGCCGCCGTCAGGACTGCATCGGCTTGCTTTTTGGTCACGCCTGCTTTATCGGCGACCACATCGACGAGTTCTCCTTTATTCATCTCAAAACTCCTTGAGTACGACAACTATTAAGACATCAACGAGATTCTACGGATAGAATCGAACGCAAAACCTACGGGGGTTCGGTCAAAATGCCTGAAACTCCCACTGATTCGAGGTTTTACTGCAATATTCTAAAGGGTGCTAGCCCGATATGGATCGGTGAAACCTTTAATTTATGTGGATTTCGGGTGATTTTCCGAGGCGCGATCGCGCAAATTCGGCATCATTTACTTTTTGACTGCAATCACGATACACGCATAATCCCTATAAATCAAGAGATATCGCGAAAATTCACCTTCATTAAAATCGTGAAATCAATATTGATGAATATTTACGCCAAAATCGGGCGATCGCGTCATATCCCTTAAAACTGGACTTTAGACAAAGAGGATGCACAAAGACAAGGAAAGTGGTAGGGGAGAAAAGTACCAATGCCAGAATAGAGCAATTCTTAGAGATGTGCGGTACACCTCGGCGCTTCGCTCCCCCTCAAGGGCGAATCTGGTAAAACAGAGATATCCAAAGAGGCGATCGCGCGAGGACTCATGTCAGC
>CAYQUF010000018.1:0-43847 GCA_964420595.1 uncultured bacterium | reverse complement strand
GCCCATCTTTACCCACCCGATTTAACCAGCCCAACCGCAACGCCAAATAACCCAACGATGTCTCATCCAATTCCTCCCCCAAATACTCTTCCACCAAAGCCTGGGATAACCGAAATCGCTCCTGGGGCAAATTCAGCGCCGCCTTCGCGAGTTCCCCCAGTTGCCGATTCAAATCCTGCTTTAAATTCGTGATATTTGTGCCACAGCGTTGGGCATGGTGGCGCAACTCCTGTAAATTCTGATTCCACTGATACACTTCTTTCAGGTAACGGGCATATAACTCCGCCTGAGTTTCCGGCAAGGATGACCCATCCCAAGTCATACAGAGCAAGGTCAAACGCAACGGGTTTCGGACTAGATCGAGGAGGTGTTCCCGTCCTGGTTCATGGAGGGCGGCAATGAGAGCATCGGCAGAAGTTGGAGTTGAGGTCGTCATGGCATTATTGTTTAAGGAATCAAGAAATAACCACTAAAGCATCGTTTATCGTTCCGGTAATGAGCGATATTTATGTATTTAATTTCGGTGGATGCCAGCCAGCCATAACCCAATTTCGGCGCACAACCACCGCCAATGAATTATTAAGCTCTAATGCGGCTACAGTGGCCCGACCACAAGCCGTCAAACCAATAATTTCTGTCCCATCCTTACTCCATTGAAAATGATCCGACCATCGTTGTTGACGAGGATTAAACAAACCTATAGATTGCCCAGTCTGTGGATCGTTGAATTCCGTCTTTGTCCACTTATATTGATTGCACAACTCACAAGCTAAACAGAGATTTTCTATCTCATCACCACCCCCCTTCGCCACTGGTAGTATGTGATCGACCTGTAAGCGACCCATAATGTAATCTTGATGGCTCAAACAATATTCACAACAGTTTCCGGCACGTTGACGAACGATTTGACGTACCGGGTCAGATAAACTCATGGGGCAAGATTTGGGGTTAAACCCCGCGCCTTTGCTTCGGCTAAGGCTTCGGATTTTCGCAATAACCCTAAGCGATAACTCTGCATTAACATCATTAGTTCATATCGCTCCGCTTGAGTTAACCCCTGAGCCTTTCCTTTCGCTTGCAGATCGCCCAACCGCTCATTTTGCCCAGTATCTAACTTAAGCTCTGCCAACGCAATCACCCCATCATCATCCAACAAAGCCACCGGACTGTATAAATCTGCCCCTAAACCATCCTCCCCTAACCAAGCATCAGGCTCCGACACACCCAATGCTTGAGATAGCAACTGCTGGAGAAAGATATCCAAACTTTGACCCTGCCGCTTTGCTTCTGCAACGAGTTTAGCTTCTAGTTCAGGATTAAGGGCGATGTTGAGGGACATGATGAACATCCAAAATCTAACTATCATTTTATTATAGAGTCAGTCTGGCTAACCACTCTGGGCAAAAAACCTCTGAACTCATCTATCGTCCAATGGTGGATGTCGCCCAATTTCGTAATCTGCGGCTCGAATGGTCACAATGCGTTCCCGGTTCATCGCTAGTGCTGCAACCGTTGCCCGTCCAGTGGGAGTAATGCCAATAATCCGTAAACAATCGTTCAGACCAACGAAAATGATCCAGCCACCTATCCTGTCTAGGATGAAACAAATTGACCTTTTGCTCGGATTGCGGATCGATCGCATCTTGAGCGCGTCCTTTCCGACGATTGCAGTGAAAACAGGCCAGAGCCAAGTTATTCAGATCGCTAGAACCCCCTTCAGCTAAAGGAACAATGTGATCGATTGTAAATTGCACATATTGCCACTGTTCCGAAGCATGACAATATTCACAAAGCCCTTTGGCGCGTTGCCTAACCGTGGCTTGTGTCTGTTCAGAAATCCAAGGACGAGACATTTCAAATCTTTAAGCCTGCGAATTGGGTGCAACTGCCAAATTCCGAATCGTGCGATTGACAAAACTTAGATAATCATCAATTTCCTCATAAGCATCTAACTCCTGTTCTTCCGACTCAGTTAACGCTTCAAGTTGCTGTTTTTCCAACAACATCACAATCCGAGCCTGCACGTTTGCTGATGCCCGAAAAATTGGAACACCGGATTTCAACTCAATTCGCACCGCTCCATCCAAGGGGAACGACTTCGGGAGATGATGAAGTGGAGGGAGAGACCGATGAACTTGCATAAGGGTAAAAGGTTCTGTTTTTCTAATTTTAACCAGTCTGGGTAAAAAACCGCCAGATAAACAGTTCCATCTGATCCACCTCAAAAGGTGAATTTCGATACACATCAAACCCGGAAAAGGCATTTTGATCCGCTTCCCACACATTCACCCGACAGGTAATAATCGCCCGTCCTAACTCCCACCACCCAGTCAATAGTTCAACGGCTATAGGGTTGCTCGATGTTTAATCCTGAGATCGCTTGGTAGTGCTTCACGTTGAAAGTGCAGAGGGTTGCGTTACGCCCAACGGCACAGGCTGCAATCAAAGCATCAATTAGACCAACCTTGTGCGACAGATGATAGGCCGTAAAGTCGGATAAGGCACGGGCGCAGTCGGTTTGAGTCGGCCAAACAATGGTCAAGGGTGCTACAAGCTGTAGGACTTTACGCACCCGTTGCTTGTTCTGAGCGTCCTGAATCAATTCCATGACCACAAAACCTGGGATGCTTGGCAGTTCTGGTAGAGATGCAAACCAAGCTAGTGCTGGCTCATAGCCTCTCTGAATATCGATCGTGATATCGGTATCAAGGATATACATGGGCGACCTAAACTCTTTCGCGTTTTTCAGCTTGGTTACGCAATTGGCGGGCGTGTTGCTGGCTGTCAGCGATATCGGGTCGAGAGTTGATTACACCAACGCTTTCCCAGTAGGCGAGGAGATCTAGTCCTGTTTGGGGAGGGTTTGGGAGGAAAGGGCGAAAGGAGAGAACACGGAGAATATACTCTGGCAGAGGTAATTTAAGCTGGGATGCCTCAGCGGAGAGTTCATTTTCTAGATCAGAAGGCAACTCTATGTTAATCTTCACGATTCTTTCCTTAACTTACTCCCTAACTAAGGTGATCATAGCGCATACACAAATCGAATCACTGTTTTTAACCACTCTGGGCAAAAAACCGCCGAATAAACAGTTCCATCTGCTCCACCTCAAAGGGTAAATTCCGATACACATCAAACCCCGAAAAGGCATTTCGATCCGCTTCCCACACATTCACCCGACAGGTAATAATCGCCCGTCCTAACCCCACCCACCCAGTCAATAATTGCGACACCTGGGGCTTTTCAATCCGGGCGACCATCTCATCCAATCCATCCATCAATAACCATAGATGCTCCTTGTGGTCTTGGAGAGAGGTTATTGCCCCTTCAACCCCCGCCGACTTCAGCCATTTCTCTTGCAAATAATCCACCAGAGTCGGTTCGCTAAATTCTGCCAACGGTATCCAAATCGGGATGCCGAGATTGTGGGCTAAAATCCAATCGGCGATCGCCTGTAACCGCGTGGTTTTTCCTGACCCCGGTTCGCCAATCATCGCAATCCGTCGCCCCTGACTTTTGGGACTTTTCCCCTGCCGCAAAACCTGGTTAAAAAACTCATCCTCGGCAATTGGGGTAATCGTCTCTACGTCCCGTTCCAAATCTTGCCCTAGGGTTTCTATATTTTGACCCGGTTTCGGTTGCTTGGGTTCGCGACGTTCTACCAATGCCAACGGCACATAGACATCGACGCGATCGAATGCGGGATGAGCGGTTAATGCCCGTCGTTCAGCCAGCATCAACTGGGCAATTGTTCGCCAATCTTCTAAGGAGATATTGGGGTTGGTCGCATCAAAATGCGATCGAATTTCTGCCACCAAACTTTCTAGGGTTTTTTCCACACCTTGTAACAACTGGGTGATATTGGTTTCCATCACCCCCAACCGTTGACAGACTTCTGCAAAACCAGAATCAATCCGGTGGGAAATCTGGTTAAAAAATGCCTGCTGCTGGTCAACCGTTCCCCGTAACTGGGTTTCTAATTCCTGAAACTGTTGCAGGATTTGGCTGAATTCCTCAGCATTTAACGCCCCTTGACTCCCTTGCAGTTGACTCAGTTGCGCCTGCATTCCCGTAAGTAACTGCAAGGTTAACCCCGCAAAGGCTTTACCATCATTGACAAAGTCTTCTTTGAGGGTTTCTCGCAAGGCCTTGGGGAAGGTGGTATGCAGTAATTCGGCGACTTGTTGACGCACCTCTGGGGGAATGGGAAACCCACCCCCTTTACTACAGGCTTTCATGTTGAGGCGGATGAAAATATCCCCCCATTCTGTAGCGGTGAGGTTGCCTTGTTGGGTGAGGTGGTATTCTTCCGGGGTGAGGAATCGATCGAGTTTGGCTTCTCGCAGTTCGGGGTAACGTTGCTGGGTGAGTTCCTGTTGGGCGATTTTGACCCAGTTATCTTTAGCTTGGGCAGCGATTTTTTCCAGATGTTGGCAGGTTTTACCTTGCTGTTGTTTGGCGGCGAGGGTGATGACGGCGGCGATCGCTTTTCCCACCGCTTTGGTTAAGTCATGATTCTCTAGGGAAACTCCCTCATCCCTTCCATCAATTAAGGCATCAATGGCATTAGCCGTATTCCCCGCCGCTACATTTCCTAAAGCTGTTGCGAAAATTCCCCCCACCGGGCCAACAATCGGTGTTGTCGCTAAAGCTCCCAGAACACAGCCGCCACCGATGCTTAGTTTTAGGAGCGATCGACCTACACCCATAAATCATTTCCTCAAACTTATGATTATTCTAACTGAGGCGCGATTTCCTGCAACCCCGACCCCTGAATCCTTACCTATTGTCTGTGGATGCGCCGACGGTGAGGGGGGTATTAGCTGATAAAGGCTTGATGTTCTGGGGATGCCAATCCGGCTTGTAGGGTTTCCAAAACAGCGGACAGGTTATTTTGCAACAGTTGCGATCGCCTCAGCCATAAACCGGGAAACACGCGACTGCACAGAATCCCCTCGTCATTAGGAGGGAGAGACTGATAAACTCCTTGTTCCAGATAAAACCAATCTAGTTTTTCATCGAAGATTTGCCAAACTAGATATTCTTGAACTCCATTGCGTCTATAGACCCGTTTTTTATCCCCCAAATCGATCGCCGCACTACTAGCAGCAATTTCAACCACCAGTTCCGGTGCGCCTTGAATATACCCTTCTTGGTTGAATTGCGATCGCCTTCCCGGAATCAACAACACTCCATCCGGTTGAAATTCGTTGTCGGCGTCGAGGCGAACCGTGGGTTCAATTCCCATCGCAGTGGAGGAGGTAGCGGCTTGGTAAACTCCCAACCAGGTGATGAGACGACCGTGGGGTTCTGCATGGGTGGCAAACCGCAGTGGCGATGCCATATAGACAATTCCTTCAACTAATTCGGCTTTCCGATCGCCAGGCATCGCTGCGTAACGTCGCTCAAATTCGCGGTAACTGAGGCGATCGCCATTTTCCAAAGGCGGACAAATTTGAGGCTGAAGCTGCATAGTGGTTCTCAACCCGAGACTGCGGTGGAGGACACTTTGATAATAGCAATTCGGGATAGCCGCTTCCTGAAGTGCTATTGGCGATCGCGATTGGTAAAAATCTGGTGAACTTGAAACAGTCTTAGAAAAAAGTTCAAATTCATTTGACCGCAGCATCGGCACAATCATCAGCGTTAACAGCAACGTCCGCTTGAGTCAGTAGAAAATGCGCGAAGTTTTTCGATCCTTAAAACCGAGCGGGTTTCCGACGCTCGATCGCGTAGTCGTCACCTAGATCGTCGTATTGGAACAGGGACACCTTAAATTAAGCCTTAAATTAAATTAATAGGCACGCCAGAAGAACTCGCTCGCGTGCCAGGAAAATAGATTGACTTTTTACAAGTTTTGTGATATGCGCTTAGGAATCTTCCCGATTTTCCCGATTTCCACTGGGGGACGAATCGTAGAGAGCATCGAGCTGTTCGCGAGCATCTTCAACATTCATCGATCGCATCACGAGCAGGGGTTCGTTGGAAACGCGACCGGTATCGTCGAGCAGTTCGGGGTGGGGAGCCGATTGCGATCGCGCGTTCGCCGACCACTGTTTGCGAGAACGAGTGCGTTGGGAATCTCGGCTGAGGGTAACGAGATTGCGAATGAGGTTGCCGACCGCTAAAAACGCAATGGCAGTAAACGCGAGAATGTAAAGTAGGTGCAACATCGGTGTTTTCCTCTAAACCAAACAGACAATGAATCGACAAACAAGTTTTATTAAAGCTGGGGGGCGATCGCGCCTAGTCAAATTCTACGCCGATTTGCGCCACCCTGGATTAACTGCGGTCTAACGAATGTCCCCGCGCCGCAGATTGCGATCGCCAGAGCCTCGAAACCTGCCAGCACTCCATCAAGAGCTGGTGCCACGGCATTAAGGTAGACATCTCCACGCCAACCTGCGCGCCGGTGGCTTTCATCAGCGACTGCGTGGCGTTGACTTCCTGTTGTGCCTGTTTCACTCTTGCCAAGAGATCGGCTTGTTCGTCATCTGTCAAAAAGGTGATGTCTTCCGTTTCGAGCAAATGGCGCGATCGCGACAGCCAATGGCGAAAGTCTTCTAACAGCGGTTCTAAGACCGTTTTGAGAAAATTAGATTCGGACGGCTTAGGCTCGAGCATCGATCCGGGGTCGGGGTAAAGGCTAACTTAATTCTAATCTTAACGCGATTTACGTTTCTTTACAATATGGGATAACCCGCTCTAATTAAAAATCGCCGCGATCCCCGATCGCGGCGATTCGGAGGGGAGAAGAGCATTTGGGAACCGTCTCATCCCGACCACTTGGTATCCGAGGGACAATCTCGCCTTACCTGTTGCCCTCCTCCGTTGAGGGATGGTTCGAGAACAGCATCATTGCCACTTCAGCGGATCGTTGGTGCAAATCGATGTCTCAACCCCTCACATCCAAGGCACAGTTCGCAACCAGGGCCAAACCCCCGTATGTCGCCTCACCGTAATCCCTTGGCTGTGTTCGCTCACCACTTGCTTCAACTCTTCGGTCGTAAAATCGTAGCCGAGTTGGGAGGCAACCTGGATAAATTCCCGAGCATTGGCGACCTCCTTAAACTTGTCGCGCAATTCCATCTTGTTCGTCGCATCGCGTAAAAACTGAGTCGCACTTTCCTTCGACATCTATTCAATACTCCTGTTTGCCGAAACTCTCGACAGGATTTAACCCCATTCGCGAGGATTGTCGCTAGGATCGTAACCTCCCGTGCGGATCAAGCGATCCAGTTCGCCAATATCGGGAGATACCTTATGCGCTTCCTCAATGGTGATGCGCCCTTCCAGAATCTTATGGTACAGGGCATGATTGATAATTTGCATGCCTTCGTACTTATCGGTTTTCATCAACTGGAAGGCTTCGTCTTCTTCACCCTTGAGCAGGTAATCCTGCATGGCACCGGTGTTGATTAAAATATCGTGAACGGCAGTGCGACGACCGTCTGTTGTGGGAAGCAGCAATTGCGCGACAACCGCCACGAGAGATTCGGAAATTTGAACCCGCATCGTATCTTGCTCCTCGGGAGGATACATATTCAGCAAGCGGTTGACAGAATTAATTGCATTGCGAGTGTGTAAGGTGCCGAAGACCAGGTGACCGGTTTGCGCCGCTTGCAGTGCGGTATTGATCGTGGTGCGATCGCGCATTTCCCCGATCAGAATGACATCCGGGTCTTCGCGCAACACCGCTCGCAGGGCATTGTGAAACTCGTGGGTATGCAAGCCGACTTCCCGCTGGCTGATCAGGCAATTTTGCGACGCATGAATGTATTCGATCGGATCTTCGATGGTGACGATATGGCGATACTGATTTTCGTTCATGTGACGCATCATCGCCGCCAAGGTGGTCGATTTCCCCGACCCCGTCGGTCCGGTAATCAAGATCAGTCCTTGGGATTTTTCCACCACTTTTTTGAGAACGGGGGGCAATCCCAAATCGTCGATCGAAGGCACTTCCAGGGTAATCAAGCGCAAGACGAGCGCGCCACCACTCAGGGTTTCGAAACAGTTCACCCGACAGCGAACCAAACCCGGATAAAAAATTGCCGTATCGAGTTCCTTGTCTCGCTCGAATCGTTCTCGTTGCTCGGGGGTGAGGATTTCTTCTAAATAATGTTGGAAAACTTCTGAGGTGACCTTGAAATTGGTTTTCACCGGCTCCATCTTCCCTCGAAGTCGATACCGAGGCACTTCCCCAACGCGAATGTGAATGTCGGACGCCCCTTGAGAGTAGGCGTGTTTGACCATCTTTTCAACGGTGGGGACTTTACTTTTCGACTGTTGTGACTTGTCGTTGGGTTGGGGAGGTGGTGGCGGGGGTGGGGGAGAGGGATTGGCGGGAGACCGAGATGGTGCAGGACGGTTCATAAGTAAATCTCCGGAAGTTCGGCAATCCCGTGTTTTGACTGAAACCGGGACGGAAAACAACGCGACGGCATTAACCGCCAGTCCCCAGCAAGGGAGGGGGTTGGAGGTCGCAAGGCGACATTTTTTAGATTTCCCTCGATTTGGGGAAGCGGGAGAGAGGGGAAGGGGAGAAACTTTGTCAGCTCCGATCCCCCTTTTGTCATGACGATGACCGTACGGACTCCAGTGTTGGTTCCAAGTGTCGCCTCGTTCGTGCCAAGTCAAATGGATGGCAGCGGATCGCGGTAGAACTAACCCAGCGAGTTGTCGTTCTACGGCAAATCCACTTAAATTTTAGGCGGTGCAAAGGGGAAAATGGGGAAAATACGGGGGGAGGAGGCTGGCATTCTTGGCATCAAACCCTAAAAATATCGTTAAAATTCGGCGATCGCTTTATGAAACACTGGATCCGTCAACGGTTGAATTGGCTCGAAAGCCACTGGATCGTACCTGCCTTTGCGGGGGGATTGCTGGGGGGATTGTCCCTGTTCTTCTTCGCCTCGGCGATCAATACCATGGCGGGGTGGCTCTATGTCATCAGCGGCGTGACGTGGGTGCTACTGGCGATCGCGGCAATTTTACCCCCTCGATCGCTCGGACAGTTGCAAGTTCGCCGCCGTCCCATTGCGCCGGTGAGTGCGGGCGATCGCCTGACGGTGGAGTTAGAATTCGACAATCCCCTGTCCAAGCCCAAAACGTTGTTACAAGTGCGCGATGTGATTCCGGCGAAGTTGGGCGATCCGGTGGAAATGGCGATCGAATCGATTCCCGAGGGCGGCACCCACCACTGGGTATACTATCAAATGGCACCCAAACGGGGCGTGTACCACTGGCACGAGGTTCAGTTGCGCACCGCCGCTCCGTTGGGGTTATTTTGGGCGCGCCGCCATCGCCACACCCCTGCCAAAGCGATCGTCTATCCCACCGTATTACCGCTACGTCGCTGTCCCCTGATCGACGGGATGGGACAGGAGCAGAGTCCTCAATTTCAAAGTCGCGATCGCCGCACTCGCAAATCCAACCAAGGTTTGACCCGCGCCTTGCGTCCCTATCGCTGGGGGGATCCGATTCGCCTGGTTCACTGGCGCACCAGCGCGCGTTACGGGGAGTTGAGAGTGCGAGAATTAGAAACGTATACCGGCGGGTTGGAGGCGATTATTTGCATTGACAACACCGTCCCCTGGGATGGCGAAAACTTCGAACAAGCCGCGATCGCCGCTGCCTCTCTCTATTTTTACGCCAGCCGACGCCAACTCAACGCCCAGTTGTGGAGTGCCAAGACCGGACTGATACGCGGTCATCGGGTGGTGTTAGAAGCTCTCGCCGACTTAGATGCTGGGGGAAGCGACCCCATCGAACCGCCGCCGTCGCAACCGTTAATTTGGCTGACCCAAAATCGCGATCGCCTCTCTACTCTCCCTCCCGGTAGCCGTTGGGTGCTGTGGTCGCCGCCAAACGCCGAGGCGGAAGGGGATGGAATCCGATCGAGTGGGGTGGGAGTAGCGATCGATCCCGACAAATCCCTACAAGTGCAATTGCAACGATCGCTCGCCGCTCGCATTTGACCGGAGGTTCTCTCTCGCCCCACTGCCCACTACAATAAAATCCGGGATAGAGGGAAAACTATGTGCCGCTTGCTCGGTTATCTGGGAACGCCAATTCAACTGGATCGCCTGCTGTACAAACCCGACCATTCGCTGGTCGAGCAAAGCTACAACCCCCGCGAGATGACCTCGGGAGTGGTCAACGCCGACGGATTTGGCATCGGGTGGTATGGCGATCGCGAACGGGACGAACCGTTTACCTACCGCCAAATTTTACCAATTTGGAGCGATCTCAACCTGCCGCCACTGAGCCGCTACATCGAATCTGGCTGTTCTCTGGGATACGTGCGCAGCGCCACGCCGGGACAGGCGGTAGACTTGAGTAATTGCCAGCCGTTCGGCTACGATCGCCTCCTCTACATTCACAACGGCTTTGTCAAAAATTTCCGCCACACCCTCTACCGTCCGATTCGCGATCGCCTCAGCGACGAGGTGTATCTCCGCTTGCACGGGACGACGGACTCGGAACACCTGTTCGCCTCGATCGTACAAGCCTGGATCGACAATGGCAATCGCTCCCTCGAAGCTGCCGTGTCCGACGGATTGACCGTGATGGCAGACTTAGCGCGACAGTACCAAGTTGCCGCATCTGCCAATATTATCGTCGGCGACGGCACCCGGTTAATCGCCACTCGGTTCGCCGTCAATACCGCACCCCCTTCCCTGTATTGGCTGCGCGACGATCCCAATTTTCCAGACTCCGCTATCATTGCTTCCGAACCGTTATTCGAGGGCAATTGGCACAGTTGTCCCGAACAAAGCATGATTGGTGTAGGAGAGAACCTTGATATCCAAATCGATCGACTCTAGCCAAACCACACGTCGAGAGGCGATCGCGCGATCGTTGGAACACTGTCGCCTCGGAACGTTACGGCAATTTGAAGGCATCGACGAACCCACCTTTTGCACCCAAGCACACCCCGATTTCAGTCCCGCCGGCTGGCATTTGGGACATATTGGGTTAATTGAAGCCACCTGGTTGCTCCAACCGTCAGCGGAGTTGAACGCGCGTTATCCGAGCTATCGTCGCCTGTTTGCAGCGGATGGGTTGCCCAAAACCGAACGGGGGAAACTCCCCTCGTTGGACGAGATTTGCGAGTATCTGGCGATCGTTCGCCACAAGGTACGCCACGCACTGACGACTGCTTCGATGACCGGTACCGAACGACTGTGGCGGTTTATCCTGCAACACGAAAGCCAGCATAGCGAAACGATCGCGATGGTTTTGGCACTCCAAGCGGGATTCCCCGAGACCGACAGCACCTCGCCTTTAACAGAGGCGGTAACGGATAAAGACCGCGCGATCGAGATTCCCGCCGGTTGGTTCGAGCAAGGGAACAACACCATCGACGCCATGGACAACGAACGCCAACTCCACCGCCGCTATCTCGACACCTATCGCATCGATAAATATCCCGTCACCTGTAGCGAATACCGTCAGTTTATCGAAGCCGGAGGCTATGGCGATCGCCGTTGGTGGTCGCAGGCAGGTTGGCAGTGGTTGCAAGCCAGCGGTGTCAGCGCGCCGCTATACTGGAGTGACGAGATCTCGTGGCGCGATCGCCCGGTTTGCGGGGTGAGCTGTTACGAAGCCGAGGCTTACGCTCGCTTTGTGGGAAAACGCTTACCTACCGAAGCCGAATGGGCAAAAGCCGCCAGTTGGGATCCGATCGCCCGTCAGCGTCGCATCTACCCGTGGGGAAACGAACCTCCCTCCGCCTCTCGGTGCAATTCCGATCGCCTCTGGGGTCAAACAACCCCCGTCAACGCCTTTCCCGAGGGGGCGAGCGCTTATGGCTGTTACGATATGCTCGGCAATGTTTGGGAATGGACGGCGTCGTGGTTCCAGGGGTACGAAGGCTTTCAGTTTTACCCCTATCGCGGCTATTCGGAAGCATTTTTCGATCGCCAGCATCGGGTGTTGCGCGGCGGAAGTTGGGCGACGCGATCGTGGGCGTTACGCTGTAGTTTTCGCAACTGGTACTATCCCCACGTCCGCCAAGTTTTTGCCGGATTTCGCTGTGTCGATTGTTGGTAAGAAATTGGCGCGATCGCGATTGCTTTATCTCTGTAAATGTACGGAATCGGGGTTCAAAGTATCTCGTAAAGTGAGAGGCATCGGTCTAGAGCGTTTTCTAGGTTGATGAAATACACTCCCCTGTTGCCTGTTCCCTTTAGATGCATTGTATTCTCGCTCTTGTCAATTTTCCGATCTCATAAAAATTAGTCCTCAATGAGTCACGAGTGCCAGCCAAACGACCGAGACAATATCCTAATTATTGACGATACGCCTAACAATTTGCGCGTCCTGTCGGCGTTACTCGACAAACACGGGTATGAGGTTCGCAAAGCCTTAACGGGAAGCATGGCACTCACCGCAGCGCGCATCCATCCTCCCGATCTGATTTTGCTCGATATTATGATGCCGAATATGGATGGATACGAGGTGTGTCTGTCCTTAAAAGCCGACGATCGCACGAAAGATATTCCCATCATTTTTCTGAGCGCTCTCGACGAGCCGATGGACAAGGTAAGAGCCTTCCAAGTCGGAGGGAGTGACTACATTACCAAACCCTTTAATCGAGAAGAAGTTTTAGCCAGAATTGCCAATCAACTGCGCTTAAAATTGCTGCAACAACAATTGCGCGATCGCAATACCCAACTGCAACAAGAAGTGCGCGATCGCGTTATCGCTCAAACTCAATTACAGCAATTCAGCGATCGACTCAAACAACTGCATCGCTTGAATACGCAATATTATTCGACTTTAGAAGCGCGGTTTCAAGCCTATTTAGTCGCAGGCTGCGAAAGCCTCGGATTGTCTACCGGACTGGTCAGTCGATTGCAAAATGCCGATTACATGATTGATGCGATTTATTCCAATCGATCGGAGTTACATCTAAATCTCACCTTCAATCTCTCGAATACATATGGCAATTTAGTGGTTCGAGAACAACGCACCATCGCGCGCGATCGCATTAGTGACGATCCGCAACTCAATCAAACCGCGTTCTACCAAAAATTTCAACTTGAAACCTATATTGGAACGCCACTGTGGGTCGATGGCGAAATTTATGGAATGCTCGAATTCGCCGCAACCGCACCGAGAGCGCGATCGTTCTGCGCCGAAGAAATCGAACTGATCGAGCTAATGTCCCAAACCTTAGCCAAAAGCATTACCACCCATCAAGCCGACACGCGCCGAAAACAAGCCGAAATGGCATTACGAATTGCCAAACAGAAATCGGAAAATCTATTATTAAATATTCTGCCGCGTCCCATCGCCGAACAGTTGAAACAAAATCCCAGCGCGATTGCCGAACAGTTCGACGACGTGACGATTTTATTTGCCGATTTAGTCGGATTTACGCCACTCGCTTCCCAACTATCGCCGATTGAATTAATGCAGTTGCTCAATCAAGTATTTTCAACCTTCGATCGCCTCGCCGAACAATACGGACTCGAAAAAATTAAAACCATTGGCGATGCCTATATGGTCGTCGGCGGTTTACCCGTTCCCAAACTGGATCGCGCCGAAGCAATGGCAGAAATGGCATTAGCCATGCAAGCTGCAATGGCAACTTTATCCCTCGAACAACTCAATCGAGTCCGACCGGGAAAACCGTTTCAAATTCGAATTGGCATGAACACCGGCTCGGTAGTTGCTGGCGTGATTGGCTTAAAAAAATTCATCTACGATTTGTGGGGAGATGCGGTTAATATTGCCTCTCGCATGGAATCGCAAGGAGAACCGGGAAAAATTCAAGTCACCGAGCAAACTTACCATCGTCTCAAACACCAATACCAATTCGAACAACGAGGTAAAATCCCGATTAAAGGCAAAGGAGAAATTACCACCTACTGGCTCGTCGGTCGTCATGAAAGAGGCAATAGGCAATAGTTGGAATCCAGAGTTTGGAAACCAAACCCCTACATGTTTTCCCCTCATCCCCCTATCTCCCACTCCCCACCTTCCGCTCTCTCAAGTGCGTCAAACTCACCCATTCCCCCTTTCCGTTATAGCGGCGAATCAAACGCACCCGTAAATCCGGTTGCAGCAACCAGCCAAGTTCGAGAAAGAAAGTGCAACCGCTACGAATCGAGAGCGGACAGGTAGACGACGCGCCATCGGGAAGCAACAACACCCGCACCGGAAGCGTTCCTTGCTCGAAATCGATCCAACCGTCGCGAATCGTTCCCGTCGAAGCGATCGCGCCTCCTCCAAATTGTAATTCTTGTTGCACTTTCGAGTCCCCGATCGCCCGTAAACTAAGATGGGTCGGATAGCGATCGCTCGGTCGCAAATCGGGATAGATCGTCACCGCTTCCCCGTGCCATTCCCCGAGCAAATCCGCGATCGCCAAGGGAGGACGTTCGGGAGCCTCTGTTCCGGCGCGCCGTTCTCGAATTAAAGTGATGCGATCGAGTTGACTGTCGCGATCGTACAATTGCACCAGACGCAAGCGGCGATCGCGATCGATGGCACCCAGTTCCGCCCCGAATTCGGAAAACGGGCCCCATTGCATCGAACCTTGCGAAAACGCACCATCCTCAAACAACAAAATACCGCGACCGAGCGAACTGTACTCGAACGTCTTATCTTGTACCTGCGGCGTTCTCGACTCATCCCCACTGGGGAGAAAGCGGCGCACGAGCTGGTAAATGCTGCGATTCTGGTGGCGTCCCTCCAGAGCGACCAGCGTTGGCGTCTCCTCCAACCACTCGCCATCCGGCGACAATCGCGCAAACGATCCCTCCCACTCCCCTAAGTTTTGCAGCAAACAGTCCCACTGGCTTGGCATAACGATTCAATCGGTACAAACTGCGGCAACGAACATCGCGCGATCGCATTCGAGATAGCACAATTTTTATTTTCTCGTATAGATTAAATTCAACGAGTGTTATGTCCGTCATTGTTGCACGAACTCACTCAATTTCTCGCCCCGGCATTCTCAAGGTTCTAAAATTTCCTCACCGCGATCGAGATACAATAAGTATAAAAACGGATTGACGAACGGCAACCTCACCCGATCGGTGCGTTGAGCCTTCCTCCCCGCCCAGAATCGAGCGCGCGTTGGGAGGAGTTCGGTATTGCAGGGCGACTATTCTCATCGATTCCTGCCCCATCGAGTCCCATCTATTTCAATTAGTAAACATCCGTTACGCATCCGTGTTATGTCTCCCAAAGGATTGGTATATTCATTATTCAGTGACGTGCAAATTCAACTACAGTTCACGGCGGTTCATGGAGTCGGAATAGAATGCAACAATCTCAGAAATCAACAGTCGTCATTACAGGCGCTTCCTCCGGAGTCGGTTTGCACGCTGCCAACGCACTCGCCAAAACCGGACAATGGGATGTCGTCATGGCGTGTCGCAACCTCGAAAAGGCAGAAAACGCCGCCCAAAGCTTGGGAATGCCGGAGGACAACTACACGGTCATGCAAATTGACCTCGCTTCCCTCAAGAGCGTTCGCAAATTCGTCAACACCTTCCGAGAAAGCGGTAGAACCCTCGACGCTTTAGTCTGCAACGCCGCAGTTTACCTGCCATTGCTCAAAGAGCCGATGCGCAGCGAAGATGGTTACGAGTTGAGTGTCGCCACCAATCACCTCGGTCATTTTCTCCTGTGCAACCTCATGGTCGAGGACATGAAACGCTCCTCCTCTCCCAATCCCAGAATGATTATCTTGGGAACGGTCACCGCCAACCCCAAAGAACTCGGCGGTAAAATCCCCATTCCCACCCCCCCGGATCTCGGCGAACTCAAAGGGTTTGAAGCCGGATTTAAAGAGCCGGTGTCGATGATTAGCGGCGATAAATTCAAATCCGGGAAAGCCTACAAAGATAGCAAGTTGTGCAACATCCTGACCATGCGGGAATTGCACCGCCGCTATCACGACTCTACCGGAATCGTGTTCAGTTCGCTCTATCCCGGATGCGTGGCGACCACGGCTCTGTTCCGCAACCACCATCCCCTGTTCCGCACGATTTTCCCGATTTTCCAACGCTATATCACTGGCGGATTCGTGTCCGAGGAACTGGCAGGAGAACGGGTTGCAGCGGTGGTCAAAGATCCCGAATTCAATAAATCCGGCGTTTATTGGAGTTGGGGGAACCGTCAGAAGAAAGGTCGCCAGTCGTTCGTTCAAGAGGTTTCCGACGAAGCCAGCGACGATGACAAGTCGCAGCGGTTGTGGGATCTCAGCCGTCAGTTAGTCGGATTGGCGTAACGAGATAGCGGTTCAGTCCGTTCGTGCAGTGCGCGATATCGAGCCAGAGCAGGCTACGGTGTCGCGCATTTACTGTTATTTACTGTTAGCGGTTCGCAAACCGCCCTTACCACGCAAAATATACCTCAAGCATACAAATCTGCCACGTATTCCCCATAGCCGTTATAGTGCAGCGTGTCCCGCACCTCCCAACTGAAGGCAGGACCGGGTCCTATCATTCGCTCTTGTGCTTGCGACCAGCGGGGATGGGGTTTGTCGGGATTGACATTGGCTTCGAATCCGTATTCGTGGGGAGCGAGGGTATTCCAAAAGGTGGCGGGTCGCTCGGCAAGAAATTCGATTTTGACGATGGATTTTGCCCCTTTGAAGCCGTATTTCCAAGGGACGACCATGCGAATTGGCGCGCCGTGTTGCTTCGGTAAGGCGTGACCGTAAATTCCCGTGGCGAAAAATGCTAGGTCGTTTGCCATTTCTTCAATGCTCAACCCTTCGGAATAGGGCCAGGGGAGGGGGTCGCCCAATCGCCAACCGGGACCGGTGGTAATTTTGGGATTGTAGTAGGAGGAGAAACGGACGAACTTGGCTTCGGAGGTCGGTTCGACATCTTCGAGCAATAGGCGCATCGGAAACCCCGTCCAGGGAATCACCATCGCCCAAGCTTCGACGCAGCGAAATCGATAGACGCGCTCTTCGTAGGGAAACCGTTTGGCGAGGTCGTCCATGTCGTAGGTGCGGGGGTTTTTGACCAATCCGCCAACTTCGACTTTCCAATTTTCGGTGGGGAGAGCTTGGGCGGCGCGCCAGACTGATTTGCCGCTGCCGAATTCGTAGAAGTTGTTATACTGGGCGGCGAGGTCTTCTTGGGTGAGCGATCGCTCTAAGTTGGAAAACTCCGGGTTGCGCGGGGCGTCGAAGTTTTTTAAGTCGCCGTTGGTGGCCTCGCTCGATTGCGATTTCTGGCATCCGGCTAAAGGAGCGATCGCAGCTCCAATTCCCGCGCCGACCAAACCTTTAATCAGGCGGCGGCGGTTGAGAAAAACGCTTTCGGGAGTCACGAGGTGTTCGGACAGTTGCCAGGATTTGGGAATGCGGATAAACGACACGATCCGGGTGACCTGCTGCTACAAAGAACCAGACCCCTTTAAAATAGCGTATCTCTCAGGTGATTTCAGCGTCCGGGGCGGATGTTTCAGTCGGTGGAGTAGCGCAAACCCCGCATGGTGGCAATCGTTAGCGCCAGCAAGATTACCGTCCAGATTTCTTCGGGAAAGTATTTTAAAACCATAAAAACGCCACTGACGGCTGCGAAGGCTAAAGCAGAAACGTAAACGGCGAAGAAGGTGGCGATTGCTAAAACGAGTATAAAAAGAAGTTCTTGCATAAATCTCTGCTAAGGCTTGCCCTAGCGCGATCCTTACCCTCAGCATCCCATAGGATCTCAGATTGCGGCTCGATTTGAGAGAAAAATTAATGAAACCTAGGAACACTCGTGTCGTAGGTAAAGCTTTCCTAAGCCACCTGCTGGCATGACGCTAAATTGCAGCAGCAATGGAGTCAAATGGACGCTTGAGGGATGTAAAGCAAACGGGAATCGCGGGTTTCGCAAGAATCGGGAAATGGCGGGCACGCAATTGCACGACGCACGATGAGGCGATGGCGATCGCGCGATCGATCTAATTTTGGTTGGGTAAGGACATTTGGCGCGTGGTCACCAAGATGCCAATTAAGATCGACAACTGCACTGGCCAAGGCGCGACAATTAAATCCAATACGAAGCAGACTGCCACAATTGCCAGCGCAAAAATGCGGGGAATTTCTTCGGACAGGTTCAAATACAGGTAGAGTGCGATGAGTGCAGTAACTAGCGAGATGATGAAGATTGATGACATTAGAACTAAACTTCCTCTGGACTTCTGGCACCATTGCCTCTATTAGGCGAGAGCATTTTAATATTTCTCAACCTAATTGGCACTATTTAGCTTCAAACGCTAACATATATCGTCTAATTATGACATACATTTACAAAACTTTTACAACATTCAAAATCTAGTCGATTTTGCTGTAAGTGGGATCCCATTTTACCATAAGTTGACCGATGCTTGCCCTCAATTTAACCCCCGACCCGGGCGCGAAACATCTGCTCTACGGTTGATTTTCCGGGCGATCGGGCGATTGAGTGCGTTGGGTGCTTTAGCACTATAACACTGAATTCGCATTAACCGATATTTTGGCGGCAACTGAGCGATCGCTCATCGCTTCGAAACGGCGGCGCAATCGGCATACCAGCGCCAAGGCAACTCCGTCCCCCGCGAGATCCCGATGCGGGTGGTTTGAACGATCGCCAAGGGATTGTCCGACCAAGGGCGATCGCGGTGTTGCAGCCACAGCCCTTGTTTCGGCTCCAATCGCCGCCCCGAATGGGACACCTCGATCCCCAGGGCGCGCGACAGTTTGCCCGGTCCCGCAGCAATCCGGTGGCGCGATCGAGTGTGGCGGGGTTCGAGCCACGGCGGGATCGACTCCAATTGCAACGCCCGAATCAAAACCGCGCTGGGAACGTCTTCAAGATCGGTAACCACGTTAAAGCAGCAATACATCCCGTAAATCAAATAGACATATGCCAACCCCGCCATCCCAAACATGGGTTCGTTGCGCGCGGTGCGCCGTCGGTAAGCATGACACGCCGGATCCCCCGGTTCGTAGGCTTCCGTTTCGACGATGACCCCTCGAACGACGCGATCGCCCACCTGTCGAACCAGAGTACACCCAATTAACGCCGGTGCCACTTCCCTCGCCGGTCGCGCCAGCCAATCTGCCTCTACAATCGATCCTGCTCGCACTAGACTCATTATTAATTACGTCGTTGCTATTGATAGAATTCGTGCCTAATTTTGTCGCTATTGCTCGATTTGGGGCAATTTTAACCCTAGCCCTCACCGCTGTCGGCGCTCCCGCACGAGCCGAAGATCCCGCCGCCGTGCGCCAGTTACTCCAAACCAATCAATGCCAGGGTTGCAACCTGCAAGGAGCCGACCTCAACCGAGCCAACCTGCAAAATTCGATCCTGATCGACGCCGACTTGCGGGGGGCGAACCTGCGCGGTGCCGACTTGCAAGCAGCGACCTTACGCGGTGCCGACCTGCGCGGTGCCGACCTGAGCAGTGCCAAACTGCAAAAAACCGATTTTGGCAACAGCGACTTGCGCGGTGCCGAGATCGTGGGTGCCAATCTCACCCTCGCCAACCTCCAGCAAGCCAACCTGATCGGCGCAAACCTGACGGGTGCCACTTTAACCGACGCGATCGCGGTAGGTGCTAACCTCACCGGCGCGACTTTATTTATTATTAACCTCGGACGCGCCGATCTCGAAGGGGTAGACCTGCGAGGGACGGATCTCAGCGACATCTATTTAGAAGAAGCCAATCTCAGCGACGCGCGCCTCAACGGGATTAATCTAAGACGAGCCGATCTCGTTGGCGTTAACTTCAATCGCGCCGACCTCAGCGGTGCCGACCTCGAAAGTGCCAACCTCACCGGAGCGAGACTGCGCGATGCCAACTTGCAAGGGGCAAATCTCGCCGGGGCCAGCCTGCGCAATGCCAACCTCGCTCGTGCCAACCTGCAAGGGGCAAATTTAACCCAAGCCTTCCTATCTGCCGCCGACCTGGTCGAAGCCGATTTTCGAGGGGCAAATTTGACCCAAGCCGACCTCAACGAAGCAAATCTGGACGAAACCAATCTAGACAACGCCAATTTGTGCGATGTCATTATGCCGGATGGGGAGAAGCGAGGGTGTTAGTTGGGGCGAGGGATAGGGAGAAACTTGGTTAGCTCTAACCCCCCATGGTGTCGTGACGATGACAACCCGGACTCCAGTGTTGCCCTGCGAAGGAGAGGGAGATAGGGGACGGTTCGCAACTCAATGGAAATCTCGCCCTCACTCCCTCGTTCGTCCGACAAAGCAGAAGAAACTGGATTGCGAACTATTCTTCGAGTTCTTCCATTTCCTCTGCCGCTGGAGGCACTAACGCCACGGCAACGATCGCGTCTTCCTCGTCCAGTCGCTGCACCCGCACGCCTCGTGCTGCCCGCGATTGGGAGGAAATAGCATTGGCTCGCTGGCGGATGATAATCCCCCGACTGGTGATCATCATTAACTCGTCTTCGGCTCCGACAACTCGCAACGCCGCCAGGTTGTCTTGCTTGCCTCGGAATTTAGTGGCGATAATGCCCTTTCCGGCGCGATTTTGCAGGCGGAATTGCGACACGGGAACCCGCTTGCCATATCCGCCAGTGGTAATCACCAACACCCACAGTCCGCCGTTACCGTTGTCTTCGGTTTCGGTGTCAGTCTCAGTATCGCTATCTTCGACCGCCTGAACGTCGATGTCGTCGTCGTCATCCTCCGATTGCGTGAGGGTCGCGACAATGGTACCGGGGAGGATGTCCATGCTAATCAGTTCGTCGTTTTTGCGCAGGTTCATGGATTTGACGCCGCGAGTTGCCCGACCCAGGGGACGCAACTGATCGCGATCGGCTTTAAAATGAATCGCCATACCGCTGCGGGATCCGATGATAATGCTATCGTCTTCCCGCGCCCGTCGCACCCAGCGCAATTGATCGCCTTCAGCCAGGGAAATGGCAATTAACCCGTTGGCGCGAATGTTGCTAAATGCCGAGAGGGCGGTTTTCTTGACGTAGCCGCTGCGGGTGAGCATAATCAGGTATTCGTCTTCGCTGAATTCGCTCACCGGAATCAGGGATGTAATTTTTTCGTCGCGGGGAACCGGGAGCAGTTGCACGGTCGGCACGCCCCGAGAGTTCCGCGACCCAGTGGGGATTTGATAGGCTTTGAGGTTGTAAACCACGCCGCGATCGGTAAAGAATAAGACGCTGTCGTGGTCGCAGCAAGTGAGAAAATGCTCCACCACGTCGTCTTCTTTCATCCGGGTTCCGGCTTTGCCTCGCGTTGCCCGACTTTGGGCGTCGAACTCGCTAACGGGCATCCGCTTGATATATCCCTGTTCGGTCAGCAGGATTAACACCTGCTCGTTGGCAATCAGGTCGGTGTCGTCGAGTTCGCCTTCTTCGGTGAGAATTTCGGTTTGGCGCGGGGTGCTGTAGGTCTGCTTTAACTCGCTGACCTCGGTTTCGATAATTTCGAGAATCCGCTCCCGACGCGCCAAGATATCGCGCAGGTCGGCAATGGTGGCTTGCAGTTCTTCGTGTTCTTGCTGGATTTTCTCGGCTTCGAGGGCGGTCAGCCGTCGCAGTTGCATTTGCAAGATGGCGTCGGCTTGACGTTCGGACAGTCCGAAGCCATCGATTAATTCCTGACGGGCGGAGGCGGTATCGGCGGAACGACGGATAATCCGAATCACTTCATCCAAGTTTTGCAGGGCGATGAGCAACCCTTGCAAGAGGTGATCCCGTTCTTCGGCTTTGCGCAGTTCGTAGCGGGTGCGGCGGGTGATGGCGTCGATGCGGAAGTCGAGGAAAACTTGCAGAAACTGCTTCAAACTCAGCAGTTGCGGCTCTCCCTCTACCAGTGCCAGCATATTCGCCCCGAAGTTAGCTTGTAGGGGCGTTTGCTTGTACAGGTTATTGAGAACGACGCGGGGATAAGAATCTCGCTTCAGTTCGATGACGATGCGCATCCCGGAGCGATCGCTCTCGTCGCGAATGTCGGAAATCCCATCCAATTTCTTATCGTTGACCATGTCGGCGATTTTTTCAATCAGCGCCGCTTTGTTGGTCTGGAAGGGCAGTTCGGTGATAATAATCGCTTCTCGATCCGGTCTGCCTCGCTGTTCGAGGGTTTCGATTTGCGCCACGCCGCGCATGGTAATCGATCCCCGTCCGGTGGTGTAGGCTTCGCGAATGCCGCTTCTGCCCAGGATTTGTCCGCCGGTGGGAAAGTCGGGACCGGGGATGTGGCGCATGAGTTCGGTTTCGCTAATTTCGGGGTTGCGAATCAGCGCGACTAAGCCATCAATCAGTTCGCCGGGGTTGTGAGGCGGGATGTTGGTCGCCATCCCCACGGCAATTCCAGATGAGCCGTTGAGCAGGAGGTGGGGAATTCTGGCGGGGAGAACGATCGGTTCTTGCTGCGAGCCGTCGAAGTTATCGATAAAATCGACGGTTTCGGCGTCGATATCTTGCAGCAGGGAATCGCAACTGAGAGACTGCAATCGACATTCGGTGTATCGCATCGCCGCCGGGGGGTCGTTGTCGATGGAACCGAAGTTGCCATGTCCGTTAATCAGGGGCGATCGCATGGTAAAATGCTGCGCCATCCGCACCAGGGCGTCGTATACGGCGCTGTCGCCGTGGGGGTGATATTTACCCAGCACTTCCCCGACCACGCGGGCGCATTTACGAAACGGGCGATCGGGCGTGAGTCCCAATTCGTGCATGGCGTATAGAATTCGCCGATGTACGGGCTTTAACCCATCCCTGGCATCTGGAAGCGCCCGACCTACGATCACGCTCATGGCGTATTCTAGGTAGGATCGGGACATTTCGTTGTGCAGATTCGTGGGGATAATCCGCTCCTGGGAAGTGGTCATACGGTATAAAACTCCATTAAAATCCGAAATCGGCGCTCAAACGCCGCAACGTTACCCAATCGTTAATTTAGCGTTTGGTTTCTGTCGAAATTCCATTACTAATTGTTAAGATTTTAACATATTTCGGCTGGATTTTGCCTGCTAGAATAGATAGCGAAATCCATTGCAGCCACTTGGATCGCGATCGCCCGTGTTTTCCATTTTCTATTCCGAAGAATTTTTAGATCACGATACGGGATCGTTTCACCCGGAATCGCCAGCACGTTTGTCGGCTATTGTCAATGCTTTAAAAGCCACGCCGTGGGCGGGAGAATTGGAGTGGCGATCGCCGGTTTCCGTGTCCGAGCGCGATCCCCTCGACGCGATCGCCCAAATTCATCCCAGCCAGTATATCGAAAGAATTAAAGAAATCTCGCGAGGTGGGGGCGGTCGATTGGATTTAGACACCCCGGTTTCGCCGCGTACCTACGACGTGGCATTACTGGCAGTGAACGCCTGGTTGGATGGGGTCGATTGCGTCCTCGAAACGAACGATCCTGCCTTCGTGCTGGCACGTCCCCCGGGTCACCACGCCATGCGACAATACGGGATGGGGTTCTGCATTTTTTCCAACGTCGCGATCGCGGCTCACTACGCTCTAGAACGCCCCGATGTCGAACGGGTAGCGATTCTGGATTGGGACGTTCACCACGGCAATGGCACCCAGGCGATCGTCGAAACCAATCCCCACATCGCCTACTGCTCGCTGCACCAATTCCCGTTCTATCCGGGAACGGGAGAAGCCGAGGAACGCGGCGACTACGACAACGTGTTGAATTTGCCCGTGAAAGCCGGTAGCACCTTTGAAAACTATCAACCGCTGTTCGAGCAGCACGTCGTCCCGTTTTTAAGTCAGTTTGCGCCCGATTTGCTCTTGGTAAGTGCCGGATACGATGCCAATGCCGTCGATCCCTTGGCTGGCGTGTCTCTGTACCCGCAAGATTACGGTCGCCTCACCGATTACGCTTTGCAAGTGACTCGCCGCATCTTATTTGGGTTAGAAGGTGGCTACGATCTCGATGCCTTATCCCAGTCAGTGGTGGAGACGATTGGGCGTTGCGTGGCTTCGGAACGTCAGGGAGTGTCGGTGAGGTAAACGCGACCTTATGGAAAGGTGGGCATTATTACTTCAATGGATCGACTCGATCGTTCATCGATCGGCAATGCCCACCCTACATTTCACCACAAAGACACAAAGGACACAAAGTTCGAGAATGCCAAGTTTTCGGCGGGATTCCCGTTAACCCTGCATTCGCTGCTGTCGCTCCCGCGCTACCCGTTGGAAAAATTCGATATATTGGCGATGACCTTCGTGAAATGCCACGTTCAGCGTTAGCGGATCGTCTGTATCCCGCGCGTCGCCGGGTCCCTCAACCGCCTTCAATTCGCCGTTACCCTCCTGCGCCAGTTTAATTGGCTTGCGGTTTTTGACTTCGCCGCCAGAACTATCGACATAAACAATAATATTTCCAGTATTAAACTCGCGACCAATTGCTTGAATCAGTTGCAGAAAATTGCGATCGCTCCCACCCCGTCGCACGTCTCCTTCATCGCCGACCTGACTGGTGACGGTGTCGCCAATTCCTACCATTAACGGCATCTGCTGCGGGTCGAAGTTCGCCTTGACCAACTCCAACAGGTCTTCGTGGTCTTTCGGTGCTTGGCGGACGCTGAAATCTTCGCCGAGGGGATAGGTTCCCGTGCGTTGGTGGTAATAGCGGTTTAAAATGGCTAGCACTCCCGCTTCTTTAATCGCGCCGCGCAGCATGAATTGGAAGTCCGTCGTTCCCGAATCCTGACCGCGAGCGGGCCACATAATTTCGTTTCCTCGTTCGTCCCGTCCTAAGTTCGGCGCGTAGTGAACGAAGAACGAATCGTCCAATCCCTTCTCGGCGGCTTCGTCGAGCAATTCGTCCATTAAGGCTTGCATCTGTTGTTGCAGCGCCATGTAAATCTCGACGCGATCGCCCAGGGTTTCGTAAAATGTATTGAGATTTGCCGTGGGCGATGCCACGTTATCCAACGCTGAGGCTTCGATACAGCGATCCAGGGTTGGCGCGTCCAATACTCCCTCATATGGCTCCATCGCCTGTCGCAACCGCTGTTTGATGCGATCGGGAACGGCGCGCAAAAATTCCAATTCTGCTTCGCTTACCCCCGGATGGGAGACGTTTCCCTGACGATCTTGCCACTGCACGCCACCCGCAGCCAGTCCGGGAAGGTACAATCCCCGCCGTTTCACCGTTTCGCCCTCACCAAACGCCCGTTCGATAATACCGTTGACGCCCCGCTGTCCGATGTGTTCGCCGTTGGTGAGCACGTAGAAATGTCCCTCGAAGGCTTGGGTGGCTTCGACGTAGCGAGGGTCGATCTCCCGGGTTAGGGGATCTTTGACCAATCCCATGCACACGCCGTCTAGGTCTTGAATCGCGAGCAGATTTTCGACTTCGACGAAACAGCGGGCGAGGGCGTCGATATCGAGGGAAAGGGAGGTTTCGTGTAACCCCAGTTGGGCGGAAAGGCTCATAACGATGGTTGGTGTGGGTCGAACGAGTTCAGTTTCGCAGATAACGCGATCGCCTCCAAGATTATTGCGGCGGAACGCCCCCCATGCGAATCTCGGAACAGAATGACGCCAAACCGGAGCCGTCGGGATAGCGAATCGTGCTATTGCGCAGTCGCAGGTTGGAACTGGCGAACCAAATCCGTTCTTCGGCGTGCAGGGTATCGGATTCGGTGACTAAGGTGAGGGCGTCGTCGTTTCCCAGCACGTAGGTTCCCTTCATCGGAGTGCTACCGGGAGTGTTGTTGTTTTGCACGAAGGTTCCGTCGGAGAGGGGAATCATCAGGGTCGAACCTTTTTTCTTGTCGGGATCGGCTCCGACAATGCCTTCCCAACGGATGCTGACACCTAAGATGGCATGGCTCTTGTCGGTTCCAACGCGATCGCACAATTGTCCGACTTTCGGATCGTCGGCTGGGAGGAGATCCACCCACAAATCGGATCGCCCGGCTTCGAGCTGTTCCGGGGGAATGGGATGACTGGTGCGTTGCGAAAACCACTTGCCAGCACAGAGCTGGAAAAATTCTTTAATATCCATCAGAACGGGCAATACTGCGTTTTGTCTAGGGTTGTGCCTGTCAATATCCTAAGCCAAAGCGATCCCTATAACGGGCGCAGCGGCTAGACTGTTTATTTTATCGGGATTCGGGCAGTTTGTTGAGCTAATCTCGCGCCAGGGGTTGCTTAATCGCTATATACCGATATAATGATTTTTGGTGATGTTCGAGGTCTTGGTGCAAACCGGGCTGAGAATTCAGTTCTCTTAACCCCTGCTATGGTTCGGGTTTTAGGGTCGCCTCCGATTTCCGTTGAACCGGTATTCTCCCTAAAACCCGACTTTTTTATTTTTATAGGTAACGGGGGGAGGGGATGAGGAGAAATTCGCCTCGTCACTTGATTTCCTTTGAGCCGATCGCGAATCGAGCGATCGCTACGAACACAGTTCGCTTGACCAATCTTGATGTCCCCGTCCCTGGCGACATTGAAATTGCAATCCGACCCAAACGATCTCCCAACCCTCTGGCTGCCATTTCATTTCAATGCGGCGGCGTTGGCTGCGAACGGAATCGTCGGCGAGTCCGATAACTGTATGTTCGATCGCGCCAATTTCATCCGATCCCATAGGATACGCGATCGCGATGGTTTCCTGCTGTCGTCCTTCCAGGGAAGCGGGACGGTCGAGCAGTTGTCGCGCCACCTCACGCGGATTGCGATCTTCGAGGTCGTATCGTTGCACGAAGGGAGCCACCTCAATTTCGCGATAATCCGATCGCGTCTGTGGCGATTGCGATTGTGCCTCGCTGCAACTGGCAGTTTGCGTGACAAGCAGGGTGGCGAGAAGGGCAACTCCCTTGAGCATATTCGATCTCCTGGAATTGTCGGGACTGCGATCGCCTACAGGCGCGATCGGCTCGATTCCAGAAATTTACTGAATTTTGCCAGCATAAATCAGGAATGGAAAATAATAGGCGATCGAATTTCTAGATTTTAAAAACGCGATCGCCCACTTGATTCACAAAACCTAGCCGAGCGAGATAAAATCTTTGCGAGTAATAGCATCGACTGATACTCCCTGCAACGTGGCAATGGTTTGACCGCCAACATTGACAGTTAGATCGCTATCTTGCTGTTGCAGCGATAAAGTCGTTCAATTAATAAATTGACTTTTATATAAAAATTTATGCCACTGACGCAGTAAGTAGACTCATCAAGGTGTTGAGTTAGAGGCAATCCGCTATTAAAAATGTCCCAAACGATCGCAAATGCAGCGCATCACCCTCGCTCGGGACAAGCTAAAACTATTCTCAATGTCGTCAGACTTATTGCAGCGGAAACAACAACCTGATTTCATCTCCTGCATCCCGTCGGTTGGAGCGAGTTTCAAACTCTAAATCCGCTTCCGTGCGATCGATCGTTAAATCCGCACTCGCCTCGCGGTCGTCGTATTGAAATCCTACGGGTTCCCCTTCTTCGCGCCTATCGCTATCGTCAAATTCCACATCTTCGACTTCATTGTCCTCATCGCCAAAGGTAACTTGCACTCGGTCGGGATCGCCAATTGTAATTGTGTCGCTGTCGAGTAAATCGCCGTTCGTTTCGGTGTCGCGAGTGCTGCGTTGCGGTGCAATTGGCTCCGACTCTGGCGTTCCAAACACGCGCCGATAGTCCTCGGAACTGTTGAGTTCGAGTTCGCCGTTCTCAAACACCCGACTGGTTTCGACTTCGTTGGCGCGAGCGGGAGTTGCAATTCCCATCAGAGCAGAAATGGTCAAACAGGCGATCGCGGTGGGTAAAAGTTTGGTAGAGTGGAGGGTACGAACCGGAGTCATGGTTAAATTGCGATGGTTAGCGTCATTACTTCTAACATAGCGACATCGCGCGTTTGCCACCTCTATCGCGAGGCTCGAATGTCCTCTACCTTAAGATAGAAATTCGCTATCCTCACCCTAGAACGATTCTAAACGCGCACCGATGACACAAGGCGATCGCGCCATTAAACTCGACCAATTTCTCAAATGGCTGGGAGCCGTTCAAACTGGCGGCGAAGCCAAGATATTGATTAGTTCGGGAGAAGTCCTGGTCAACGGCGAAGTGGAAACGCGACGGGGACGCAAACTCCGTGCTGGCGATACGGTGGAGTTTATGGGAGAAGTCCACGAGATCGATTTTCAATAACGTGCGCCGCTATTCTTGCATTAAGATTAATCGCAGCGGATCCAAACGAACATTCCACGGAAACGGTCGGTCTTTGAGGCGTTCCCACTTTTCTTTATACACCTCCACCTGCAAGTGATAGTCGTCCTTTCCCGTGGGGGGATGGTGGAGTTTGAGATAGAGCGTCATCCGATGCTGGGTTTCGCTGGCGCGAGCCAACCAACCGGGAAAGGTGTTATTCTCCCTCTCAGTATCGCTAAACCGGACGTGGTGCGCGCGAATTCCGAGGTACTCTAACGGTTGGGGAATCGGTTCGAGAACCCGCAGCACGCATCCCCAATCCACCGCTTCGACATGGTGCGAGTCCACCGGACGGACGCGAGAGAAGTTCTTGCACTCGGTCACCTGCGCCACTTTAAACGTCTGGGGACGCTCGAAAATGTCTTGCTTGCGACCGGAGGCGATAACTCGTCCGTTGGATAGCACCAGCAAATCCCCGCAGAGGCGATAGGCTTCTTCGAGTTTGTGGGTGATAAACAGGGTGACGCCGTCGTAGGTCGCCAAAATGTCCCCGAGCATTCGTTCGATTTGACTGCGCAGATAGGTGTCGAGTGCGGAGAGGGGTTCGTCTAATAATAGCGCATCCGGGGCGATCGCGAGGGCTCTGGCTAAGGCGACTCGTTGCTGTTGACCGCCAGACAGTTGGTGCGGGTAGCGATTATCCAATCCGTGCAAGTGCAGGTGTTGCAAATAATAGCGAACTCGCTGTTTTTGTTCGGTTTGGGGAAGGTCTTGCAAGCCAAAGGCGATGTTTTGCGCCACGGTGAGATGGGGAAATAAGGCATAGTTTTGAAACACGACACCGATGCGGCGTTGGCGTGCGGGAATATTGATATTTTGATTGGAGTCGAATAATATCCGTCCGTTTAATCGAATTTGTCCGGTTTGTGGCGTTTCCAATCCGGCGATGCAGCGCAGTATCGTGCTTTTTCCCGACCCCGATTCGCCGAGCAATCCCAATGGCGTTCCGTTGGTTTGAAGGTTGGCGTTGAGGGTGAAGCTGGAGACAGACGTTTGGAAATTTGCCAACAATCCGCGCGGTTGGGAATTGATGATATCGCACTCTTGCGTTTGATAGGACGATCGCGGTAGAAATAAAGGGGCGATCGCCCAGAGTTTTTGCGACAGTTCCCACCCCATGGTATTGAGTTTGGCGGTGGATGTGGAACTGTAGTTAATCGAGGCGATCGCAATTAACGCAATGGCAACCACAATCAGCGTCCACGCCATCGCTTCCCCCATTTTACCCGCTTCGGCGGCGAAAAAAATCGCGATCGGAATCGTTTGAGTTTTGCCGGGAATGCTCCCCGCCAGCATCAGAGTCGCGCCGAATTCTCCCAACGCTCGCGCAAAGGCTAACACGGTTCCCGCAATTGCACCGGGCCACGCTAAAGGGATGAGAATTTGCCAGAAAATTCGCCGTTCTGAAGCTCCCAAGGTGCGCGCGCAATCGATTAAGTTCGCATCGACTTGCTCGAAAGCTCCCAGCACCGTTTTATACATCAGCGGAAACGCCACCACCGTCGCGGCGATAACGGTCGCTTGCCAGGTAAAAATTAAATTAATTCCAAACTGTCTTAACACTTGACCGATGGGACTGTTTCTGCCTAAAATAATTAGTAACAGAAATCCTAAGACCGTAGGCGGTAACACCAGCGGCAAAGTAAACAGGCTATCGACGATTCCCCGCCATCGACCTCGATAGCCAAACATCCATCCTGCCACGGTAATGCCAATAAAAAAGGCGAACGCGGTGGCGGTGAAGGCAGTTTTGAGGGAGATCCAAACCGGGGAGAATTCCAAACTCATCAGTTCAACCGTCGCTAGGGGTTGCCATTGCCGCAAACCCGTATTGCTCGAATATCTCTGTCGCGTCCTCGGTGGCGAGAAACTCGACAAAGGCTTTAGCAGCCTCGGGATTGGCGCTATCTCGAATCACCGCAACAGGATAAACAATCGGTTCGTGGGTGTTTTCCGGTGCGGTAGCGATAACCTCAACGCGATCGCTTACGGTTGCATCGGTGGCGTACACCAATCCCGCTGCCACGTTCTCGGTTTCGACATAAGATAAAACCTGTCGTACGTCTTTAGCAAATACGAATTTCGACGACAGCGATTCGTACAGTTGCAGCGATTCTAACACCTGTCTGCCGTACATTCCAGCGGGAACGCTATCGGGGTCGCCAATAGCGACTTTTCCAACCGTATTTTTCGTTAAATCCTTAAACTCGGATACCTTCGTTTGTTCGAGGGGAACCACCAGCACCATGCGATTTTTAAGCAAATCCCGTCGCGTTTGCGGCAGCAACAACTCCTTCTGCTCCAACGCATTCATTTGCTTCGGTGCGGCAGATAAAAACACGTCAACGGGTGCGCCTTGCTCGATTTGCTGTTGCAATGCCCCCGAAGATGCGAAATTATAGTTAATTTCAACATCGGGATTTTCTCGGGCGTAAATCGGCGCGATCGCCTTTAAGGAATCTTGCAGACTCGACGCCGCCGATATCGTCAGCGAAACCGACTCATTTGTCCCATTGGAAGCCGAGACACTACACGCCGTTAGCAGCGCCATTAAGCCCAATTGTAAAAACCACCGCCGTCTCATAGATGTTATCAGTCAAACAGGAACTGTAGGGGGAGCATCGATCGCCACCCACTTCACCAAGCAGCAGACCTCCAAATTACAGATCGGAATCGAGAGAATCTCCGCAACATTAAGGGCAGTATAATCAATATTCGATTGCATCGTTTGCAGCATTTGCTACACTCTTATATAGCAGCGAGCGCTCGTGTATTAACCATCCAACCGGATTGAGTAATTTGGTAGGGAACGTTGCGGCGCAGATCCATATGGCACCGTTGCCAGGGAGTAAAAACGCCGGAACTGGTTTTGTAGTAAACGCTTCAGCGTTTACCCCCATGGGAAGGGTTTGGAGACCCGGAACGCATCACCTCGCTGCAAATCGCCAAGAGCGCATTGCTATAGCTGGCGAGCAATTTTAATACAAGTTAGCAAATCGGTATCGGTTTTAACCGCTTGCGCGTCGATGTGAGTCGGTGCGGCGCGATCGCCTTGCTGCTGCAAACCTTCAATCAAACGATCGCGTTTGGGAACGTCCATTTTACCCCGCCGTCCGATTTCGCCAAGGGTATAAAAATAAGGTGGAAAATCGGCTTCACCAGCCATTGTTTCCAACAAATCTGTCAAATGGGTCCAATTCCACTGCAACGCCAACCCTTGCATCCGCCGCACAAAGGCGCGATCGTGTAAATCACCCAACCACAAAGGACCGCTAAGCGTCAGCGGCTCTCCATCGTGGGGACAGACGGCGCGTCCCAACTTGCGCCACTTCACCATTGCATACTCGCCGCAGTGATGACAGTAGCCAATCCAACCATAATTATGCTCCCTCAGGCGCACTTGCGGCACCAAACGCACCATCACCCGATAGATGTGACCCGAAAACAGCGAAAACACCGGGTCGATTCCCTGTCCGCGAGCCGCCGCTTGCTGCTGCACCCCACCCATCGCCAATCGCAATCCCTGCTCTTGCATCGCCGGATGGGTGCGAGGATAGGAACCGTAAACCCGCAACCCCGTTTCCGGCTCGCGACCGGTAGCGGTACGTCCGTCAGTGGTGGTTAAATAGAACAGTCCGCCGAGTTTCACCGACCACAGCGCCGTTGTCAGGTAGGGTGCGGGAGAACCAAACGCATCGATATCGACGAGATCGTAAAATGCTTTGCGGTTGTAGCACTCGAAGAATAGTGCGTTGGCGTCTCGGTGAACGATTTCAGCGCGGTTCGTGGCGATCGCCTCAGTTAAATTGTGCTGTAAAATCGGGTGTAAGTCGGGGTTAGCATCGTTGGCGCAGACCCAGTCGGCTCCGCTTTCGACCCAATAGCGCAACGATCGCGCGCCGCATCCCGCCATGGCATCTAAAACCCGCAATCCGCCGGTATCGCCACGGTACAGCGCCGCCGCCAACACGCCTAAATCCCGCGAGAGCGCGCTAGCGGGACGGTAAAAGGCATCGCCGACTTTAAATTTTACCCGACCTTCAACGCGATCGCCGCTCATGATGCAATCTGTCCTAGCGTCGCTTCCATCACCGCTGCGGTTTGTCCGGAGACGCTGAATAACATGGCTTCCCGATAGACTCGTTGCGCCGGATGGTGGAGAGAGTTGGCAGCACCGCTGGAGGCGGTTACGGCGGCGTGAGCGCAACGGACGGCGAGGGTAATGGCGTTGGCGCGCAATTGGACTCGTTCGGCAAAGGGTCGCCTCGGATGCACTTGCTCTGCAAAGATTGTATCGCGGGTTTGGGTCAATTGGCGATCCAGGAGGTTCCAGGTGTCGCGAATCAACGGAAGGGGTTTTTTCTCTGCCGCGATCGCTAAAATATCTAAAGCCGCCTGCGCGCAACCGAGGGAAAAGAAGCTATGGTGGAGGACATTGGCGCGATCGCTTGTTTGAATCGCATCTGCGGGTTTGACGAATAAGACGCGATCGTGAGATAGCCGCCACTGACGCACTTCGGCGACCACCGTTTGAGTGGAGTCCATCACCGCCAGTTCCATCGGTTCGCCAAAGGCAATTTCGCCGCCGTCTCCTTGGCAATTGCGAAAGGGAACGATGCCGTAGAGCGCGCGTCCGTCGGGAAGGGTCGCTCCGATGATAAAATCGTGAAAGCTGCCGTATCCGGTCACCCAGGGGACGGTTCCGTTGAGTTCGTATCCCCCCTCGATGGGAACGGCTCTCATAATCGGATCTCCCGGACGCCGCAATTGCGAGAATCCAATTCCAACCCGTCGCGCGCCACTGGCGAGGTGGGGTAAGTATTCTTGTTTGAGTGCGTCGTTTTCGCTTTTGGCGAGTAAGCTGCCAGCACTTTGATGTTGGGTTTGCAGGAAGGACAGCGCGCCGGAATGCCGAGTTATCTCGATTTGGATGGTGCGAAAGGTCGGCTCGTCTAGGTCGGATCCGCCCCACTGTTTCGGAAGGCGCAATGCGAGTAAGTCGCGATCGCCCAATCCCTGCATGGCATCTGCCAGGCGATCGGCATCCCGATCTAGGATAGCAGCTTGCGGGGCGATGGTGTCGCGTAAATAAGAATTGAGGCGATCGAGAATGGGGGATTGAGGATTCATGAGCAATGACAACAGCGCGATCGTTGGTTGTATTATTGCGAATTAACTCGATTCGCGCACCCGCAACAATTGAATTTTATCGGAAAATCCGCCCCGGTCTCGTCGTTTTTGGGTTTGGGTGGCGAGAATATCGGCGCGATCGAGATTGTAGGCGGTTAGAATGGCATCGATGACCTCGTACAAGTCGGCGATTTCGGTTTCGAGGCGATCGTCACTGGCTCCTGCGGCTTCGGTGGCTTCTTCAATGAGTTTGGCGCGCAAGGCTTGGCGATAGTCGGCGTCGGAGAGGGTTTCAATGTCGCATTGCTTGCCCGCGTTTTGAATGATTTCGGGGATGCGATCGCGCACGAGTTTGGGATAGTTTGTACTCATCTAAAAATATCCTGAATTAAGTCGAATATGTTCCGATCTTATGGGGTATATAAATGCTTGCGGTTAGAGAAATTCTTAGAGCTGTGCGGTACACCTTGGTTGAGGAAGGCAACAGGGAGGTATACCTCATCAGTCCGGGAAATGCTCTATTTATTTGATAAATAGTCTCTTAAGGATGTCCTCATTCGTGCAACGCACCGCTCCCGATGACTCACTTTACCTCTACGCAACTCTCTCTCGATCGCTTTCTCGACCAGTACGGCGATAACCCGCGTTACGAACTTATTGACGGCGAATTTCGCAATATGGAACCCACCGGATCTCGCGAAACCGTCGCGGGAAACCTCTCGGGATACGTGTTCAACGAAATCCAGCGATCGCGTCAACCTTGGATTATCCCAAAAAACTGCCTCATCCAACCTCCCGCAGTTGTATATTTGGGAAGGGGTCTTTTTACGGCGTTTTGCCTACGATTTTCCCCGAGAAGATTTAGAAATTATGGCACAAGAAATCCGCAACTTCCTCGGAATCGAGCCGCTTTGAATTTGCTGAAAATTATTCTCCCTCCAATTCAGAGGGATCGATACCTAATTCTCGCAGTTTTGACGCCAGTCGATCGGCACGTTGGCTGGCAATTTCTGCCCGTTGGCGTTCTCGCTGGGCTAATTCTTCTGGCGTGGGGAGTCGGTTTCCTTGGCGATCGTACCAGTACAACCATTCGCGAGTTCGTCCGAGATAGGTTCCGCGATCGCGCCCCAACGCCAAACCAATTTCTGGCAACCAAACGGGATTTCCTGAAAGCTGTCGATACTCGCCATTTTCTAACTGATAAATCTCTAACGGTTGTCGATCGCGCCGGGTTCGTCCAGGGACGTAAATGGCGTAATATAAAATTCCCAATTTCGCGTAATCGACTTTTTTCCGTTCGTATTCTCCGCCGTAGGTTTTGGAGACTACTTCTAGGGCAAAAATCGGCTGAATTCCGTTTTCTTCCCAGAGAACGTAACTCAAACGCCCTCCTTCTCCGACGAATCGACCGACTCCCAAAGCCAGGAATCCATCGGGAACGATCGCCGCTTCGCCGGGAGCGTAGTAAATTCCCATGTCTACGGCGAAAAACCAATCTTCGCGATCGCTCCAAGCCAAAGCCAAAATAGCTTCGAGGAGATTGGGAACGAGGTTCTGTAATTCGTTATCCACAGGGGTATCGTCAGAATCGGGGAGTTCTGCGGAGGAAGGCAAACATTGACGAGGGTCGTAGTTCAGCATAGTGAAGTTACCGCGCTTTCCTATTTTTTATTATAATGGATAAAGAATCTATATTTCAAGAAAATGACTTGTCGCAAAACTCTAAAATTTTCGCAAAAAACAACAATGTAAATTGTCAATCAAAAACACGATCGAGTAAAGAAAAAATTCCAAAACTTCCAGATTGTGTCAAAGATTATCTTGACAAATTTGAGAATGTTTACAACGAACAATTCAATTGGTGGGGAGATAAACATATAGATTGGGCTGCGACCTTAGAAAGAGCTTGGAGATCGAGATTTCCAGACGGCAAAATGCACCCCCATCAATATCGAGTTTCACCCAGGCTGGAAGCAGGACTTAAAATCGCTCGAAGTGATTGTCGCAAGCCAGAAGACTTCAAAACATTTGAAGAGCTTCACGATTGGATAAACTCGATTACACATCGCGTTAAAGGTTTAGGAAGCATGACAGCTTATGACGTGACGCAACGTTTGGGAATGTGGCTCAATTTAGAACCTGATGTGGTTTATCTTCATGCTGGAGCAGCTGAAGGTGCAGCCAAATTACAAATTTATGGTGACGTCGCGCCTTTAAGTGCGTTTCCACCCAAAATTCAAAAATTAGGCGCGAGTCACGCCGAAAACTTTTTGTGTATTTATAAAGACTGTTTGGGTTAATTTTTGGCTTCTGTATTCAAACAAGGAGAATTTGGACGTGGCAAAGTCAAACAAAAAAACAAGTTAATCCAAGCCGTATATTCGCGGCAGCTACTCAATCCCTACTTTCGTGACGAAGGCAGATCGATTCGACTGGGCAAATTGAAGCGTTTCAACGAGTTTCTCATGTCAGAAGTCTTAGGGGAAATTCTGAGCGAGATTAAAAATCATCCAGGTTTGAAGCGAGAAGCTAGTTACCTTGATGAAATCGAAGAATTGATGAAGCAAATCGATCGCCAATAAAAACTCGCCTCCCGCCATCGTTTCGATCGCGCCATAATTGAGAATATAGAAACACGATCGCCCCCCTCCCGATGACTCACTTTACCTCTACGCAACTCTCTCTCGATCGCTTTCTCGACCAGTACGGCGATAACCCGCGTTACGAACTTATTGACGGCGAATTTCGCAATATGGAACCCACCGGATCTCGCGAAACCGTCGCGGGAAACCTCTCGGGATACGTGTTCAACGAAATCCAGCGATCGCGTCAACCTTGGATTATCCCAAAAAACTGCCTCATCCAACCTCCCGCATCAGAAGCAACCGCCTTACGTCCCGATGTCATCGTTTTAGACGAAACGCAACTGGACTCGGAACCCCTGTGGCAACAGGAACCGATGATCTGCAACGGACGCAGCATACAATGGGTTGCCGAAGTGGTCAGTACCAACTGGCAAGACGATTACGCTCGCAAAGTCGAAGAATACGCACTGTTGGGAATTCCAGAATACTGGATTGTCGATTATCGCGGTTTGGGAGGATTGGCATTTATCGGGAAACCCAAACAACCCACGCTGACGGTGTGTTGGTTGGATGAGACAACCTCCGACGAATACCAACAGCAGCAGTATCGTTTGGGGGAAACAATTCGATCGCCCCAATTTCCCCAGTTGCACCTGCGTCTCGACGACCTGCTCCCTCGATCGCTCTAACGTTACATTATGCAATTGTGGCGATTTTAGCCGGATTTGATATTAACCCAACCCACGATGGGTTGTAGCCGCGATCGCGCGTTCGAGCCTGAAATGCTAGGCTACAGAACGAATCGATCGCCATCCCTCTAGCCTCAAATGTCCCCCATCCCGACCCGCCTCGATTTTACGCGGTTGCCCTTAATTCTCGCCGGACCGATCGTGCGACGCACCGACCCCGACGCGATCGCAATTTGGGTGGCATTGCAACAACCGCGTCAAGTCACCCTCAAAATCTACGAAACCGAGGCAGGACAAGGCAAACGCATCGATCGCGAAATTGCCAGCGGATCGCGCCACACCGTTCCCTTGGGTCAACGATTGCACGTGGTTGCTGTCACCGCAGACATCCCCGAAGGATTCCAACCAGGCTGCATTTACGCCTACGACATGGATTTCGGCGCAACCGAACCCACCTTGCAACACGGTCTAAGCTTTGAGGGAACCCCAACCGACGCCATCAGCTACTTCGACCACCAACTCCCCACCTTCGTCACCCCACCCGACGACCTCAACCACCTGCGTCTGGTTCACGGTTCCTGTCGCAAACCCCACGGTGGCGGACGGGATACGCTCCCCCTGGTGGATACCTCGATCGAACAATCCGCCGATGTCCCCCTAGAACGACCGCAGCAACTGTTTTTAACCGGCGATCGGATTTACGGCGACGACGTTGCCGATCCCCTGTTATGGCAAGTCACGCAATTGGGGAATGCCTTGCTGGGGTGGGAAGAACAGTTACCGCGAACCCACGGCGAATCTTACCCGCTGACGCAATTCTTACCGGGACAGCGGAGCGATATCGCCCACGATTGGGGCGGGTTTACGGCGATGCTGGCGAATAAACCGAAAAAGGCAAAAAGCCACCTGTTTGGGTTGGGGGAATATTTTGCCATGTACTTGTGTGCGTGGTCGCCGGTATTGTGGCAAAATCGTCCGCCGTCGGGTCGCGACGTTGCTAAAACCCGCAAGCAAGCGAAGCAATGGGATTGGGAATTGCGGGATCTCGACATTTTCGTCCGCGATTTGTGGCAAGTGCGACGCGCGTTTGCCAATATTTCGACGTATACGATTTGCGACGATCGCGATGTCACCGATGACTGGTATTTAAATCGAGAATGGTGCGATCGCGTGTTGGTCAAACCCTTCGGACGGCGGGTGGTGCAAAACGGAATGGCGGCGTATGCGGTGTTTCAGGGATGGGGCAATACGCCAGCTCAATTTGCACCGGGACAGCCGGGAGCGGCGTTTCTAGAGGCGATCGCGCGATGGTCGGAATCGGCGGGAACGGATAAGGTTGCAGAAGTCGAACTCGAGCAATTTCTTGCACTTCCCAAGGTCGATCCCAAGACGAATTTGCCGCAATACGATCGCGACGAGGAGGTTTCGATCCTGCATTCGCTGCATCCGAGTGACCCGCCAGAATTGGAGTGGCATTACACCCTGCGCAGTTTCAAACATGAAGTCGTAGTGTTGGACACGCGCACCTGGAGAGGGTATCCCGACGGCGATTCGATGACGCCACCGATGTTGTTGAGTCCGACAGCATTCGAGCGACAAATTCAAACCTCTCTCGACCAAAGCGATCGCGATTTTCCCAATATCGAAGCCACCTTTATTATTTTGCCCACGAACTTAGTCAGTCTCTCGGCGATCGATTGGATTCAAGAATTCGATCTCGAACGGGGAAATGTATTTGCTCACGATGTCGGCGATTCGTGGAACTTTAACGAAGCGGCGCAAACTCGACTGCTTTCAGTTCTCTTCAATCGGCGCGATCGCATTATTGCCCTCTCCGGCGACATTCACTATGCTTGTGCGGTCAGGTTGAGTTATCAATCGGCTAGGGGCGATCGCATTGGCGTTTTGGCACAATTAACTTCCAGTGCCATTAAAAACGCCGAACTGATTACTTATCTCGTCCACACCAAACTCAAATCCATCGCTCCCGAACCCGTTGAATATTGGGCAGGATGGCAGCAACCGCCGGAATTAGTCGATGTCGTCGCCACGCCGGGACGGGTACGACAACTTCCCATTGAAGTCGGCAAAACCGGTCCAATTCTACGCAAAATTCAATCCCCTCGGGGCAATGGTAAAATTGCCTGGCACGCAGCAGCAAAGGATAAAAAATCATTACCGGATTGGCGCTATCGCATCGAATGGATCCCGCGTCAGAATGCCGAACTCGTTCCTTTTAGACCGCGAAAAATCGGGACGCCGCCGTTTCATCCACTCCCGGAATGGTTGAGTTTTATCGGCGATTGGTTTTCGCGGTTGTGGCGCAATCGTTGGTTTCAAGAAGGTGCGGAAGTGGTCGGTCGCAATAATATCAGTGTGGTCTCTCTGCAATGGTCGGCTGACGATACTCAGAAGGTGGCAATTCAGCAAACCTATTGGCACCCGCCTTGGAAGCCGACGCGCACGGTGCAGAGCCGTTATTGCGTGCCGTTAGAGGGCGATTAATTAGAGAAGATTAACCCATGACAATCGTTCCAACTACACAAACACGATTTGATTTAATCTGAATGAAAGGGTTAGCAGCCCTATCGGAAAAATAGTCTACACGTTAATTTTGATGTAAGATGTTCTATGACCAGAATAAACAAAAAACGAAATTGAGTTTATCTAACTCGTTCAATTGAATCTTGCCAACCTTAAAAACTCAAGAACAATGCGTAAAACCGTTCGTTTTCTCATTCTAGGTATTTTTGCCATCTTGCTCTGGATGGGATTCAACCAGAATCCACAACCTTCGACCGCCAAAATTCAAACCGATCGCATCGCTGAGATGCATCAGAACGATCGCCCCATTGCCACCGACGCGATCGCGCCATCTCCCCGTCAAGAAGTGTCCGCCAAATCCGTCACCTACGCCGAAATTGACGGAACTCCCATCACTGGCTATTTAGCACGACCGGAAACGGCGACCGAACCGCTCCCCGGTCTAATTGCCATCCACGAATGGTGGGGATTGAACGAGAATATCGAAGCCATGACTCGCCGCTTAGCGGGAGAAGGGTACGTCGTGCTAGCGGTAGACCTGTACGGCGATCGCGTGGCGGAAACTCCAGAAGTGGCGCGATCGCTAGTGGAATCGACCCTGGAAAATTCGACCGAACGCCAAAAAAATCTTATCGCCGCTTACGAGTATTTGACCTCTGAAGCAAATGCCCCCAAAGTTGCCAGTATTGGTTGGTGTTTTGGCGGCTCGCGATCGCTCGAAACAGCACTCCTGCTTCCAGAAAAACTCGATGCTGCGGTTATCTATTACGGCGGCGAAATTACGGGCGATCGCGATCGGCTCCAACCGCTAGAAATGCCAATTTTAGGACATTTTGGCGAACTCGATTCCCGTCCGTCTCCCGAAACTGCCCGCGCGTTTGAATCGGCACTCAAATCTTTAGGCAAAACCGCCGAAATTTATATTTATCCCGATGCCGACCATGCCTTTGCCAACCCGTCTGGCACTCGTTACAATCCCGAAGCGGCAGAGTTAGCGTGGCAGCGAACCATTGAGTTTTTGCAGCAATATCTTTAGGAGAGAATGAAGCTCGGCTAGAAATCGGTTTCATGAGTGGTTGTCGTCGCTTTGCACAAAGACGGCTGGCAAATCACGCACGATCCGCGCCGACTCAATGTCGATGGCGTTGAATGAATGCTCAGTCGGGGTGCATTGCGGCTGGGTGCCTCAAAATGGGGCGACATTGCCGGAACGCACCACCCGCTCATCTATTCCACCGTCACCGACTTCGCCAAATTCCTCGGCTGATCCACATCCAAACCGCGACGCGCCGCAATGTGATACGCCAGCAATTGCAACGGTACCACCGACAGCAACGGCGAAATAATTTCGTCCACCACCGGAACCGGCAGCAACTCGTCGAACGTATCCTCGGCTTCCTCATCGTCCATCGGCGTCACGCCAATCAAGCGAGAATCCCGCGCCTTGGCTTCCTGGGCGTTCGAGAGAACTTTATCGTACACGCTTCCCGGCATCGCGATCGCCACTACGGGAACCTTAGTATCCAATAAGGCGATCGGACCGTGTTTCATCTCGCCAGCGGGATAACCTTCGGCGTGGATATAACTGATTTCTTTCAGTTTCAGCGCGCCTTCTAAGGCAATGGGAAAATTAATACCCCGTCCGACAAAAATGAAGTCTTGGGTATCGACAAATTCGTGCGCCAAATCCTCGATATAGCGTTCCTGACTTTCCAGGATTAACTCAATTTGAGCCGGTAATTGTCGCAATCCGTTTAAAATTTCTTCCACCCGCGTCGCCGGAAGCACCCCTCGGCGATAGCCCAACTCCAACGCTAGCAGGTAAAATGCCATCAACTGCGCCGCAAACGTTTTCGTCGCTGCCACGCCAATTTCAATCCCAGCGCGGGTGTCAATAATTTGCGGCACCATCTGCGCCAGGGACGACTCCGGGCGATTGGTAATCCCCAACAGGCGCGGTTGCAAGGCTGAAGGGCGATCGCTGCGACGCTGTTGTTCCATCGCCAATGCCGCCAGGGTGTCCGCCGTTTCCCCCGATTGCGTCACCCCAATCGTCAGCGTATTGGGCGTCATCGGAGAGGGCGCGTAGCGAAATTCCGAGGCATAGTGAACGCTAGTGGGAATGTCGGCAAGTTGTTCGAGCAAATACTTACCCACCAGGCTAGCGTGCCAACTCGTCCCGCAGGCGAGAATTTGAATCTGTTGCAAGTCTTCGGTCAATTCGGCAGGTAGATTTAAATTGACCGGTTGCTTGTCCTCCTGGCTCGGATGCCAATTCATGTCGCTGTAGGCTTCCAAACAGGCACGCACCACTCCCGGTTGCTCGTAGATTTCCTTGAGCATGAAGTGTTTGAACCCCTGCTTTTCCACCAAAATGGGGTTCCAGTTGAGGGTGCGGGGTTTCTTCTTGAGGCGATCGCCCTCGAAGTTGTAGACTTCTACGCCAAGGGGCGTCAGTCGAGCCAACTCGCCGTTATCCAAATGCAAAATCGCGCGGGTATGCGGCACGATCGCCGGAGTATCCGAGGCGCAGAAAAATTCCCCCTGACCGAAGCCAATCGCCAGCGGAGCCTGCTGTCGCGCCACGATCAGCTCGTCGGGAGAGTCGGCACAAATCACCGCAATGGCAAACGCGCCTTCCAACTCCGCCACGGCATGACGGACGGCTTCAAACAGGAGCGATCGCGAATCGAAATCGGACTCGGGTGTCGCTAACTTGCCCATCCAATCGGCAATTAAATGGGGAATCGTTTCCGTATCGGTATCGGAGCGGAACTCGTGTCCCCGCTGTTTCAACGCTTCGCGCAATTCGCGATAATTTTCGATAATGCCATTTTGCACCACCGCCACCCGTCTCGCCGTATCCAAGTGGGGGTGGGCGTTATGCTCCTCTGGCTTGCCGTGAGTCGCCCACCGGGTGTGACCGATTCCCAATTGTGCCGGACTTTCGACCCCTTCGAGCTTGTCGCGCAACTTGTGAAGTTTTCCCTTGGCGCGGGTGCAGTGAATTTTCTCATCCCAGACCGTCGCAATTCCCGCAGAGTCGTAGCCCCTGTATTCCAATCGCTCCAATCCCGACATCAAAATCTCGTTTGCCGCTTGCGTGCCGATATAACCAACGATTCCGCACATCAAACTTTACTCCTTCCTGGCGTCCTACAGGGGGCAAGCACCCAGTCCAAGACTCGATCCCCCGAGTTCGAGTTAGTCTAGACTTCGCTCCATTTAACCCTAATTCCGGGAGACTAACAAAAGTCAAGCTGTTGATGCAAGTTAGGAGAAATTGGGGAGAGCGGGAGCGAGGGAGAAACTTGGTTGGCTCTCACCTCGATGCGCTCGTCTGGTCAGAGATTCGCTACTGCTGGGGTGGCTCGACTTCGCCTTCTATGACTAAGGCTTGATGCAAAAGTGCCACCACTTCTGCCCGAGTGGCGGGTTCGTCGGGACGCAGCCGCCGAGCTTCTCCGTCTTTATACACGAAACCGGCTTGAGTGGCAGCAGCGATGCTGGACATAGCTCTTTCGGGGACGACTTCGGCATCCTCGTAGCTTTGTTGCAAGACCTGCTCGGCGTTATCGGGCGGTTGCAGATCCAATCCCTGACTCAGCGCTAACAGGACTTCGAGCCGACTGAGGCGATCGTCGGGACGGAAGGTGGTTTCGGGATCGCCGGTTAAAAATCCGCCTTCCGTGGCTTTCTGAATTTCCGCCTGCGCCCAATGGATCGGGGGAACATCCTGATAGGCGATCGCCGCTTGTTTCGATTGCAACTCGAAGGTTTTATCGAGAAATACGGCAAATTCAGACCGCGTCACGGGGTTATCGGGACGAAACGTGCGATCGGGGTAACCGTTGACAATCCCCCGTTGCGCCACCTCTTGAATGTACGGACGCGCCCAGAACTGTTGGGGAATGTCGGCAAATTCAACCGGCTCCTCGGTGGTTTCCGTCGCTTCGGGTTCGAGGGGAATGTCGGGCGATGGCGATTCCTCAGCATCTGGGGAGGGAGAGGCTTGGGGCGATTCGGTGGGAGTCGGGGTTGCTTCTGGGGATTCCTCGGCTTCTGGAGACGGAGAGGGAGAGGCTTCCAGCGTTTCCTCAGCCTCTGGAGACGGAGAGGCTTGGGGCGATTCGGTGGGAGTTGGGGTCGCTTCTGGGGATTCCTCGGTATCTGGCGAGGCTTGGGCGTCCGGGGTCGGGATCGCCTCGTCTGGCGAAACGTCCGGGATGGGGGATCCGTCGCCCTCGGCTTGTCCGCCAAATAACGACAAAATGGGTGCAGCAGCAGCAGTTTCCGCATCGCCCATTGCCTCGTCGCCTTCGGTGCGAGCACGCGCTGGTCGAGGGGCGATCGCGAGGCTGGGTTCGGACGGTTCGGCGTCCTCAGATCGAAATGGAAGGATTCCCGATCCCTCTGCATCGGTGTCTTCTAGCACGGGAGACGACAGCGCCTCCGTCCACTCCATTCCTTTGCGAGTGAGCGCCCACGTAAAAATCGAACCAAAGACGAGAATTACGACAATAATTGCAATGCGTTCGTCCCAGTCGAGGGAACGATTGTTGGGGTCGGGGCGCGGATCGGAAGGTGGTAAATCTTGCATCGGTCCATCCCAATTCTTACAGGCAGCTTGAGGGAGTCGGTCAAAGTTGTTTTGATTGTACCCCCAACCTGTCGAGAGGGCGAATGGGAAACCGGCTAGAAGCCAATGCGGTTAACTGCACGCTTGCTGTAAGGTGTCGGCA
>CAYQUF010000017.1:26371-45310 GCA_964420595.1 uncultured bacterium | reverse complement strand
GAACGGCCGTTCGCCCCTACGGTATCTGTAAATAGCCGAGAGCGCATTGCTATAGCAATCGCCCACCTTCCCATGAAATTAGAAAGTCTACAACCGGATTTCATGCTTAATACGCACTGCTTTTCGCCACCACCACGTAAATGGTTTTAAACACGATCTCCAGGTCGTACCAAGGCGTCCAGCGACGTTGATAGCGCAAATCCAGATCCACAATGCGATCGAAATCCGTAATGCGCGATCGTCCGTTGACTTGCCATTCTCCGGTCAGACCGGGTTTCACGTTCAATCGCTGCCAGTGGCGATCGTTGTAATGGCGCACTTCATCGCCAGTTGGCGGACGGGTTCCCACTAAACTCATCTCCCCCTTCAACACGTTCCAAAATTGGGGAAATTCGTCCAAACTGGTTTGGCGCAAAAACCGACCGACCCGAGTGATGCGGGGATCGGCAGTATTTTTGAAAATGAGACCGTTGGCGTCGTTGTCAATGTCGGACTTGCGCGCGTCCGCATCACCAACCATGGAGCGAAATTTCACGATCCGAAAGGGACGACCTTGCAAGCCGTATCGTTCTTGGGTGTAGAAAATGGGACCGGGACTGTCGAGTTTGATGGCGATCGCGATGGGAACGAACAAGATTGCGAGAATCAGCAAACCAATTGCACTCCCCAATAAGTCGATCGCTCGCTTGGTGGCGGAAAACGCGGAAGGGTGGGGAGAGTTCTGTCTAGGCGAGGTATCGAGCCATCTGGGTTGCTGCATTCGATCTTCGGTCATCGAAATCCCTGATTGAAAGCGACAATAAATAGCGTTATTTCGCTTAGTTCAAATTCTATTAGAGCAATAAAATTTAATACTGACCTCTATCGTTAGCAGGAAAAACCAAAAGTTCCCAAAGCAAAAACCCCAGCGACTAGTCAACGCTGAGGTAGAGAGAGGAAAGGATTGAGTTTTGAGTTAGAAGCCAGATTTAAAGATTGTGTAAACCAGATTAAAGATCGTGTAAAGAGGTTAGCTCACCGCAAACGAAGTTAACACTAACGCCGTTACGAGTAACGTGGCGATCGCGCCCTGAAAGGCATAGCGACGCTGTTCTTGAGGGGAAGGATACTCGGAATAATACATTTGCGGTTCGCGAGCGTAGTTATTAAGCAGACCTCGATCGTTAACGGTGGTATACATTTGCGCTGTCTCCCTGTCGTTGTCGTCGTGTTTGTGTAACGCTCTGTAAACTAATGTAACGATTTGTTACACGGATGTCAACACTCTTTGTAAAATTAGGCGATCGCGCCCGCCATACGGTCGTTTCAGCGATTGCAACCGCAACAAAATCCCCCCCTACCGACGAGGTAGAGGGGTCGAATCAAACGTTACAAACAAATTTAATTTGGCGTCGCCGCCTACTCGTTATCGGGAAGTCCCAACGCGCGCTTGATCCGAAACCACCGCTTGCGCAACTGCCAGAATTTACTCGTTTCCATCGCCGCAATTCGCTCCCGCGCCTGCTGTAACTCCACATTTAATTGCTCCGTTTGAGGCGCAGTGGCGTTGACTTGTTCGGTGGGTGGGGACGATGGCGCTTGCGGTTGCGGCTGTTCCAGGGTTTGACGGGCAAAACCGAAAAAGCGATCGAGATCGTCGTACTCTCGCAGCAGTCCCGAAAATTTCCGCAGAAAGTATTTCGCCAGGGTCAGGGTGTACTGGTTGGTGGTGTTGAGCATCGAGGTGACATGCACCCGATAGGCACTGAGAATTTGGGGGACGAGCTTGCACGACTGGTGCGCTTCGGCAAGTTTTAGCCACAAATCGTAATCTTCCCAGCCGAACCATCCCAGTTGCAACAGTTCGGTGGAGTAGCCGCCAACGCTCAACACGATTTCGCGATCCACCATCGCCATAGCGTCGATATAGGGACCGCGAATCAACTCCCGCGCGTCCCACTCGTAACACGACACCAGACCTGCTCCTTCGCGGGTGAGGTTATCGAACTTGTTGATCGTGCCGTAAACTGCCGCATAATTCGACTCGTGAATGGTGCGATAGAGAACGGACAAACAGTTGGGATAAATCCAGTTATCCGCGTCTAAAATAAAGGCATAGGGCGCGCGAGCCACGTGCAAGCCGACATTTCTAGCATCGGCTAACCCTGTATTGAACTGCTTTTTTACCAGCGCGATCGGGATTTGGGGATGGTTGTGCAAGTATTTTTCGGCAATAAATGCGGAGCGATCGGTCGAGCAATCGTCAACAATTAAAATCTCGAATTCGCTGGGGAGTTCGTCAGTTTTTGAGGCGCAAACGCTATCGAGACATTCTTCGATGTACTCGGAATAGTTAAACAGCGTGATAATCGCAGAAACGCAAGGTTGACGAGCGCCACGATAGGCATCATTTGCTTCGATGACCCACGGATCTTTCCCTAAAATGCGACAGAGTTTCGCCATCTCCAGGCGATTTAAAATAGCGCTGCGCGTCGATTGAATCGTGTCGGCGTGCATCCTACGACCCCCTCCCGTTTAAGTGACCGAGTAAATCCTGCGAGAGCAAACCCGAACTATACTGTTGCGTCATAAATTGATAGGCGCGTTCGACGATTTCGAGGCGTTCGTCCTCGCGATCGAGATAATACTGACAGATTTCGGGAATATTTTCGAGTTCGGTTAATATTAAATGCTTGCCATTTTCGAGGGGTTCGATCGCGTCGCTGAGTTCGGAGACCACCAGACACCGATTGGCGATCGCGATCAGGACTCGATGCCATTCCAGATAGGTATTGTCGCTGAAATGAACGTTCATGACAATCTTGCTCGATGCGAGTAGGCGATTGCGATCGTCGTGGGTGTAAAATCCCGGCGTTCCCACCAATCTCGGTTTATCCAAACGAGTTAAAATCAACCGACAATTGTACTGATTGAAAAAGTCGGCATTTCGAGACAGCAGCATTTCTCGCCGCAGCGAGTGCGTTCCCATAAATAACAAATCCACGGGTTTGGCGTTATCCGCCAAGGTATCGGCTTCCATACACGGACTGTAACCGAGCGGCGTGTGGATTGCCTCAATTCCGCGCTGTCGGAATTCTCGCACCCCTTGCTGGTTGATATCGAAAACTCCCTTGGCGTAATTGGAATATTTATAGGAAATTTCGAACCACTGGCTTCCCGGTTGCTCGACGGTCAATAAGTAAACGGATTTAGTGAGATCCAGAACGGCTTTTGGATCGAGTTTTTCTTCTAAAAAGAGGGGATAAAACTCGTGGGGGGCAACAATAACTTGGCTGGTATCGCGATCGAGTTTCGTTGTCGGAATTTCGTCGATAACCAGTTCGGCGATCGCGCCGCAACTTTGAATCCCTTCTACAAAAATTTGGGCAATCTCCATCATGAACCAATTGCCCGCAGATGTCACGAATAGTTTAACGGTTTGACCCATCGATCCGGTTTGCGCTCCAAGCTCGTTACTAAGTTATCACGAAGCGGGCGATCGCGATAGAGATCCGTCCCTCTCAAAATTTGCCAATGGTTCGTTCGAGTTTTCAGTCCTCCACCTCCAATCCCAGCCGCTGTTTGAGTTTAAACCATGCCGATCTTGCTTGCCAAAATTTGCTACTCTCCATCGCGGTAATTATTGATTCTAATTGTTCGGCGCGATCGCGCTCTGCTTGCGCCATCCCCTGAACTCGTTCTAATTCGGCGCGGGTTTTCTCCAGTTCGCCTTGGTAATAGTTCGCGCTTTTTTGCCATTCGCGCAACTGAGATTCAAACCAATCCCGTCCTGCTTGTAGCTGTTCGCTCCAGTCTCGCGCCTGTTCTAATTCCTGACGGGTTTGCTCGGCGGTCTGTTTCCAGTTTTGATATTGAGATTCAAACCAATTGCGACTGGCTTCGAGTTGTTCGACCCACTGGCGCGATTGTTCGAGTTGGGTTTGTAAATCTTGGTTCCACTGCTGCGATCGCTCGATTTCTTCCTGTCGCTGTTGCGCCGTTTCTTTCCAACTTTGATATTGAGATTCAAACCAATTGCGGCTGGCTTCGAGTTGTTCGATCCAGTCGCGCGATCGCTCTAGCTGCGTTTGCAATTCTTGAATCCACTGGCGAGATTGTTCCCCTTCCTGTCGGTATTTCTCCTCCAACCAATCTCGATGTTTTTGCAGTTCTTCCACCCAAGATTGCGTTTTTTGCCACTGCGACGCCATTCGCCGCTCGAACTCGAAATATTCCAAAAACCAAATGAGGCTTTCTTCGGCTAAAACCGGGTTAATGTCTGGCGGCGTATGGGTTTTCGCTAACTGTCTGGCTTCGGCAAAAATGTCCTCCATGCGATTGACCATCGCTGCAAGGGGAAAATGGCGAACCACCCGCTCTCTGGCGGCTTTCCCCACGCGATCGCGCAAATTCGCATCTTCAACGAGCGAAACTAAAACATTTAAATACGCTTCCACTTCCGCCGCATCGCCTTGACCTTTTGGCACCAGAAATCCCGTCTCCGGCGTCACTAATTCCGCTTGACCTCCCACATCTGCCGCGACGACCGGAACCTGCACCGACATCGCCTCGTAAATTGCCAGCGAAATTCCTTCGTATTCCGACGGTAATAACAAAATATCAGATGCCGAATAAAATCCGATGACCTCGTCGGGAGTCGCGGACGGAAGAATGCGAAATGTATTTTGCAAGTCGAGTTTGTCAATTTTTGCTTGCATTTCGTCATACAGATAGTCGCTGCCTAAAATGATGGCAACAACGGGTAAATTTCGTTCGACTAACTTAGCAATAATATCGACAAATAAGAAAGGACGCTTTTGCGGGACAATGCGAGCCGGAAATAAAATGGCAATGGCGTCTGGCGAAATTCCGAGGCGATCGCGAATTTCTTCTCTCTTGTTAAAATCTCGCTGCCATTTTTGGGTATCGACATTAATGCGGCAAACCCTCAACTTATCTCGCGTTTCAGGGTTGAGTTGTTGATAGTAATTGGCGAGATACTGAGAAGCGACCACTTCAGTGTCGAGGAACTGAGCGAGCTGACAGGAGACGCGAGGGTAGCCAATTCCATAACTTCCCGGATCGTCAGTGTGGGTATAGTCGATAAATGCCACGTCGGGGAATTCGTGTTGGAGAAATGGCAATAAGTAATAGGCGAAATAGGAATTGGAGAGAAAGACAATATCGATTTGACGCGATTGGATAATATAGCGAGCAAATGCCAGCCAGTGCAGGTCGTGCAGGCAATTTGGCAAGCAAAAGATATCTGGTGTAATCTCGTGAAACTGCCAATACCAATCGTGTTGGGTGGGAATGGTAATGGCGATGGTTAAATCGTAACCCCGGTGTTGCAGATGTCCGAATAGGTCTAAGTTAAATTTATCGGAACCGCCGACTTTCATCTGCGGAACGAAGCACAAGATCCGCTTTCCTTCGTTGGCGCGATCGAGGGGATTCTCGAAGTCAAATTGAAATCGAAGTTGTCGGACGTCAAAGTCCGGTCGAGTTGGTACGATCTCAGAAAATTCGCGAGTTTCAAAGGCATCTCGATACCGCGATCGCATTAACTCAGAAACTCGTCGTTCTTCCTCGACATTTTGTTTCGCACTCGCCAGCAATCCCGATTTATCTTTATGGCGGTAGCAATCTAGAAATTCGGGAATCGTCCAGCCAATTTGGTCGTTCGCGATCGCCTTGAGCCAGCGTTCCCAATCCTCGTAAAATCTCAAATCCTCGTCAAAACCGCCAAGTTCGTCGAAATCGGCTTTGCGATACAGAATTCGACCGGTGACGCCATTGCGATCGAGAAATTCGGCGGGTTCGTGGAATCCATGAATCCACAATAACTCGCGATCGTGAAATAGGACGGAATAACTGCTGACAAATGAGAATTCGGGATGGGTTTCGAGGAATAAGACAAACTTCTCGATACAGGTCGGATCGAGCAAGTCGTCCAAATCCATGAAAAACAAATACCGACCGCGCGCGTGTTGGATTGCGGTATTGCGTCCGGCGGCTAATCCGCGATTGGTATCGTGGTGAAAGGTGCGAATTTTGGGCGATCGCTCCGGGAGGGATTCAAACAGCGCGATCGCCTCTGGGTCGGTAGAACAATCGTTGACAATAATCCACTCGAAATTCTGAAACGTTTGTTGGATAACCGTGCGATAGCTTTGCTCGAAATAATCGCGAACGTTATAAAATGACGAGATAATCGAAACCACGGGTTCGGCACTTGCAACCGGATTTTCAAAATCCAATTCTCGCGATTGCAAGCCATTCACAAACGCACGAACATTGGGATAGGGAATCAATTCTGACATCGTCGAATCACCTAATACCTCGATGGCTAGCGAACCGGTAATCCGATCGCCTGTTTGAACCGAAACCACGCCGATCGCAATTTCCAAAATTTGCTACTTTCCATCGCTTTAATGGTACACTGTAACTGCATGGTTTCCGCGCGCGAGCGTTGCAGTTTCCCCTGCGATCGCGCTAGTGCGGCTTGCAATTCCCGCACCGCCTCGGGATGGTCTGCCAGCGCGAAATCCGTGGCACTGCACTCGGCTTCTAAGGTACGATAGCGGCGTTCGAGATCGCGCAAATCGACCCAATCGCGAAACGCCAAATGGCGATCGTAAGCAGGCGGTTCCGTCGGTAACTGCCGGGATTCCTCCGCAATTTTAGCGGGTTTCCAGGCGCGATCGTTGAGTTCCCAATAGAGTTTCAACGCTTGGGGAAAATAATGCGCGATTTGTGCCATGCGGCGATGGTCACTCGAAACGCGGGTATCGAACAAGTCGCGATCGTAGATTGCGGTCGCCGGAGGCGCTAAATTGATTCCAAAGCGGCGATTGACCGTCTCGATATAGGCAACGGGATCGGCGATAATCCAGTCCACTCGCGTTAGCAAACACTGTTGAGCGTGGCGATCGCAAAACTCGACAATCTTGCGATTGTAGTGCATCCACAGTTCGACCGCCAACTCTGGCGAACGCTTAAACATTTCATCCGTTCCCCGACGGTACAGCGAATCCGCCACCTCCCACGGCGACCGATACACCAGCAAAAATCGCGCGTTGGGGAGCAATTGTTCCCAAAACTCTAAAAATAAAGTCGCACGGGGATCCTTCCATCCCCACACCCCGTCACTGGCGTTGTTCGCGACAACCTCGCGAGCCAGTTGCGTTTCCGACTCATCCAAGGGGGAAATCTCGTGCAACGTCAGACCCACCTCGTCGAGATGGCGCGATCGCAATATTTTTTGGTGAAATTGTAAGAAGTCAACGTTCTCGAAATGACCCTTGAGGTTCCCGATGTAGGGTGCGACCAACTCCCGACCGATGTCCGTTCCCGCACTCTGGAGCAATGCAGCCGTCAGAGACGTACCGGAACGGTGCATCCCCGTCGCGATTAAAATTGGCGTTGCATCTGAATTTGGCACGATTGGGTCGGATGGCGTTGATTCCCAGTTGACACAGCCTAACATTCTAGAGACAACTCAGAGAACGATGCAAGCCATACCGCAGATTCGATCGCGACTCTTCTAACTCATGCCTTTTTGTGGTAGCGTCGATAGTCTGAAGGAGGGTAGAGATCGTGTCAGATGCAGCGATCGAGATTCTCGATCTATATTCGTGCGAACACATTTCGGAGTTTTTATGGGGAGGCGCCGTGGCGTTTCCCTTCCCCGGACAGCAATTTAAAGTTGCCAAAACCACCGATCGAGGAGTCAAACTTTCCCAACCCATTGAATTTCAAGGATGGGTGTTGGGGAAAACTTCTCCCGCGATGGCAATTGAAGCGATCGCGAACGATCGAGTCATTCGACGAGTCCCAATTCATTTATCGCGTCCCGATGTCGTGCAAATCTATCCTCAAATTTCGGAGGCTCGATCTTGCGGTTTTGTCATCCAGCTTGACGAACTCGAAATTAACTCATCCGTTCAAATTGGATTCGAGGTCATTCTGGCAGATCGTTGTCGGGTCAAACTCGCGATCGCCGAGTTGAAATACCTACAAGATGCCTCAGAAAATCCCTACCAATCAGCGTCCGATGTTGAAGTTATTTCAGTTCATTTGCCTAAAACAGCGGGTACGGCATTCAGTTATGTTCTCGAACAAGTTTACGGCTCCGAACGACTGTTTATCAATTCCCCACCGTTCGATTATAGCCTGAGCGAAGAATTAGCCCTGCCCAATATTAAGGCAATTCACGGGCATTTTCCGGCAAGTCGATATACTAAATGCTTTCCGAATGCCAAGCGAGTGACTTGGCTGAGAGATCCGATTCGACGTTTGATTTCTCAATACTTTTTCATGAAATCGAGTGATTTTATGGATGGCAATAATATCGTCCATCAGTATATGATGGATCGAGATTTAGATATTGTCGAATTTTCTCAGATACCAGTCATCCAAAACGAACTCACTCAGACTTGGGGGATTGAACTAGATGACTTTGACTTTGTCGGAATTCAAGAATATTTCAAAGAAGATGTCAGACAATTTGGCAAAATAATGGGCTGGGGTCGGTTCGCCGTGCAAAGCATCAACCCCAACCCTTATTCGGACTACAAAAAGCAAGTCAATCGCATCCTAGGCGATCGCGATCTAGTCAACAAACTCAAAACATTGAACGATCGAGACATAGAATTATATGAATCCGCCTTGAAACTCAGAGCAGAACGCACGCCAGAACCAAACTATTTTACGATATTCAATCGCAATATCCAATCCATGACATCAACAGGAAATACCAACATGAGCGATCGCCCCGAATCCAATACGAATGCCATCCAATCGGAAGTCATCGACTGTCAAGCCGACAGCATTATCGAAGAAATCTCTCCCGCCGATACTATGTTTACGGGAGATAAAACCCACTACTTCAAAGTGGGAGAATCGGCATTGCACTGCATTCAAACTGCCCTCGCGATCGCCCAAAAAGATCGAGTCGAAACCATTTTCGATCTGCCTTGCGGTCACGGTCGCGTCATGCGGTTTCTTCGACGTGCCTTTCCCGACGCCAACATCACCGGATGCGACTTAGATACCGATGGCGTTGACTTCTGCGCCAAAACCTTCGACGCCAAGCCACTCTATTCCAATCCCAATCCCGATTTAATTCAACCGGACACCCAATTCGACCTGATTTGGTGCGGGTCGTTGCTGACCCATTTGCAAGCCGATTTGTGCGTTGGATTTCTGCGATTGTTCGATCGCGCGCTTCAACCGGGTGGAATCGCCATTTTCACCACCCACGGACGCCTATCGGTGGATTGGATTCGCCAGAAGTCCTATATCTACGGTTTAAATCCCGACGAACTTCCACAATTGCTCGCCGATTACGATCGCGACGGATTCGGTTATCTCGATTATCCCAACGTCCAACAATACGGCATTTCTTTATCCTCCCCGAGTTGGGTCTGTTCGCAACTGGAACAATTCCCAAAACTTCGCATTCTCTCCTATACCGAACGATTGTGGGACCATCACCAAGACGTCGTCGCTTGTATGCGAGTTGACTAATTCGATGCCGGATTTTTTAATTATTGGCGCGCAGCGTTGCGGAACCACCTCCTTATATCGCTATCTCACCCAACACCCGCAAATTTTACCCGCCAGCGACAAAGAGGTGCATTTCTTCGACTTCAATTTCGACCGGGGACTCGACTGGTACGAAGCGCAATTTCCCCCCAAAACGCCGGGAACCGCGCAACTGACCGGCGAAGCGAGTCCCTATTACCTCGTCCATCCCCGCGTTCCCCAGCGAGTGCGCCAACACTATCCGGATATCAAACTCATCGTCCTGCTGCGGGATCCGGTCGAACGCGCCATTTCCCATTACCATCACGAAGTCCGCCTCGGGGTCGAATCCCTGTCCCTCCCAGACGCGATCGCCGCCGAATCGGAACGCCTAGAGGGAGAATACCACCAACTCGCCACCAACGAGACCTACTATAGCTTCGCCCACCAACACTATACCTACCTCACGCGCGGTCGTTACCTCGAACAGTTGCAAGGGTGGATGACCCTGTTTCCGCCAGAGCAATTTTTAATTCTCAAAAGCGAGGATTTGTTCGCCGATCCCGCTAGAATGTTAAGTCGGGTTCTGGAATTCCTCAATCTACCCGTTGTTGACTTCCAAACCTATCCCAGCCACAATGCAGGGAACTATTGCCAGGCAGACGAGTCGGTAAGACAGGATTTGGTGGAGTATTTTCGCCCCTACAACCGGCAACTGGCTGCCTATCTCGATCGCGATTTTGCGTGGAACGACTCACCCATGAATCAAGGTATGGCGGGAATCGATTACGAAGGTGCTTGGGATACTTACGCTCGCACGTGGAAACAACAAAACCCCGATCTCGACTACATCGGCGACGAATGGATCGGACAGCGTGCGGGTGCGGCGAATTCTCTCGCCGAATACACGGGGTTAATCGAAAAACACTTAATTCAACCCCATATCCATCGCCAGGATACCGTTCTCGAAATCGGCGTGGGTGGGGGTAAAACCGCCGCGTTACTGCGCCAATACTGCCATCATTTAATTTGTGCGGACATCTCCTCGCAAATGTTGCGCGCCACCCAAAACCGACTCGGGAGCGATCGCGTCACTTACGTCAAACTCGATGGCTTGTCCCTCAATGGAATCGAACCGAACTCGGTCGATGTCTGCTTCTGCTACGATACCATGGTTCACATCGAACCTTACGATATTTTTAACTACTTAACCCAGATCCCCAAACTCCTGCGCGGTCGGCGATTGTGCGTGTTTCACCATACCAATATCCTCAGCGAGTTGGGGTGGGAAAAGTTCCTGCGAGATTGGCAAATCAACTTAATGGGACATCGACACGGAGCAGCATTTTCAGTCATGACCGATTCAATTATGGAAAAATTCTTGACCCATTTAAACTACGAAATCATCGAGAAAAATTCGACCTTGGTGCCGCGCGATTGCATCTGGATTTGCAAAGCTCCCGCCGTTTAACCCCATTCAACCGTTCCGAACCGTCGATATCGATCGCTTGTTAAATTTGTTATGCGCGTTTTATTTCTCCATCCGAACTTTCCCGCCCAATTCCGTCACCTTGCCACCATTTTAGGCAGAGATCCCAATAACGAGGTGGTCTTCGGCACCAAAAACGAGCGTCCCGAGTGGAAAATTCCCGGCGTGCGCAAAGCCGTATTTACCCCCAGCCGCGACCCGCGACCGGAAACCCACCACTACGTCCGTCCCCTCGAAAGTGCGGTACTGCACGGACAGGCGGTGTTTCGGATTGTCGAGAAACTCAAGTCGAACGGGTTTGTTCCCGATTTGGTTTACGGTCACTCCGGTTGGGGACCGACCCTGTTTATGAAAGATGCCTTTCCCAATACGCCGCTGATGTGTTATTTCGAGTGGTTTTATTGGTCGAAGAATTCGGATGCGGATTTCGATCCGGCAGAACCGTTAAATGCAGACGATATGGCGCGAATTCGAGTGAAAAATGCGCCGATTTTAATGGATTTATACGGGTGCGATTGGGGACTGTCGCCGACTCAATGGCAGAAATCGCGCTTTCCCAACGAATTTCAATCGAAAATTTCGGTCATGCACGATGGGGTGGATACGGAGTATTTCAAACCCAATCCCGGCGCGAAGTTAGTATTGCCCAATTTGGATCTTTCGGGAGTCGATGAAGTCGTCACTTATGTCTCTCGGGGAATGGAACCGTATCGCGGTTTTCCCGAGTTTATCGAATCCCTGGCATACTTGCAGGAAAAACGCCCGAATTGCCATGTCGTTGTCGTGGCATCCGAGCGGGTTTGTTACGGGCGATCGCTCCCCGAAGGCAAGAGTTACAAGCAACATATGCTCGAAAAAGTGCCCCTGGATCTCTCGCGAGTTCACTTTGTGGGAACGCTGCCGTACAACCTTTATTTAAAAGTCTTGCAAGCCTCCGACGTTCACGTCTATTTGACGCGACCCTTCGTGCTGTCGTGGTCGATGATCGAAGCCATGTCTACCGGTTGCGTGGTGTTGGGATCGGCGACGGCACCAGTGGAAGAAGTGATTCGCGACGGAGAAAATGGCTTGCTGGCAGATTTCTTCTCGCCGAAACAAATTGCCGATCGCGTCAACGAGGTGTTCGAGTCCCCCGACCGCATGGCTCAAATTCGCGCCAATGCCCGTCAAACGGTGCTAGAACGCTATTCCCACGCGCAGTTGCTCCCCCGACACCTGCAACTGATGCAACAGGTGGCAAACGGCAATTTTCCGCCGCAGGTGGCACCGTTGAACCAACCGCAATTGGCAGCGACCGGGGTGTAGGCGACATCCGGTAACGACGCTTGTAACCCGCGTGGCGAGAGAGATTAGAAGGGAACGAATCAACCACAATGGCGACTGTAACTGACGCGCTGGCAACAGCTTTAGATTTCCACCGCTCTGGCGATCGAGATCGCGCCGAACAACTGTATCGGCAAATTCTCCAACAAGATCCCAACCATGCCGAGGCGTTGCATTGGCTGGGGGCGATCGCGTATCAAAATGGAGATTACGACGGGGCGATCGCGTCGATCCAACGGGCGATCGAGCGAAACGGCTCTCAGGCGGTGTTTCACAATACCATTGGCATGGTCTATCGCGCCAAAGGGGAGTTAGACAGTGCCGTTCGCCACTACCGTCAGGCACTCGCCTTACAGCCGAATAACGGCGATATCTTCAAGAATCTGACCCACGTTCTCCACGATTGGTTCGCTCGCAATCCCCAAGAGGCGATCGCCATTGCCACCAGTCTCGCCCAACAGTTCCACCGTGCCAATACCCACGCCCTGTCCGAGTCTCTGTATCGCCAAATTTTACAATATGACCCCGATCGCGCCGAGGCGATTCACGGACTGGGACTGGTCGCCTTCCAACAGGGACAGGTGGATCGGGCTATTGGCTTATACGAGCAAGCCATCCAGCGCGATCGCGAGGCAGCAATTTACTATAACAACCTGGGCTTAGCCTACCGTTCGAAAGGACAGGTACAAGCAGAGCTGCGCTCCTATTGGGAGGCACTGCGCCTCGAACCCCACAACGCTCCCATCCAGGAAAATCTCACCCACACCATTGAAAAAATCATCCAAGCCAACCCGGAGGCGGGGAAAGGCGAACTGCTCAAAACCGCCGCTTACTTCCATCGCGTCGAGCGGCGCGAACTCGCCCATCGGTGTTACCAACGCTGTTTGAAGCTAGAGCCGGACAATCGCGATGCCTTGTACGGTCTGGGACTGCTGGCGTATCAGGAAGGTCAGCCCAATCGAGCGGTGGAGCGATTTACCCAACTGCTCCAACTCGAACCCAATAACGCCGAGTATCACAATCAACTGGGTTTGGCGTACAAAACCAACAGCCAACCGCAGGCGGCGCGCCAAAACTTTCAAAAGGCGCTGGAATTACAGCCGGATAACGAACACTTTCGGGAGAATTTGAATGCGACCATTGGCATTTTAATTGAATATTTAATTCAAACCTCCCAATGGCATTTTAATTCGGGCAATCTCGATCGCGTGGCGCAATTAGACTCTCAAGCCGGAACGTTATTGAAGGAGTCGGGACAGATCGATGCGGCGTTGCGCTATTACGATCGCGCCTTAGAAGCCAAGCCAGATTTTGCCGAAGTTCACCACACCCTCGCCGAACTTTATTTAGAACGACAGGAGTTAGATCGGGCAATTCGCCATGCCAAACGGGCGATTGAAGCCAAACCCGACTTTGCCGAAGCCTATAAAAGTTTGGGGAATGCTTTCGTCAACCAACGCAACGGGGGCGCGGCATTGCGGGCTTACGCGCGGGCGATCCAACACAAACCCGATTATGCCGAAGTGTATTCCAATATCGGCAGCGTTTATTTCTTACAAAACAAGTATAAAGAGGCGGTGGAAGTCTATCGCAAGGCGATCTCGATTAATGACCAGTTACCTGGAATTCACTGGAATTTAGGGAAAGTTTTCGAGAAAGTCCGACAGTTCAAACAAACGATTGAATGCTGGCAAAAGGCGATCGAACTCGATCCCGAATTTCCGGGCGCTCAAGGCTATTACCAACTCGGCACGAAATATCTGGCGACGGGCAAGCGAGAAGAAGCCGCCCGCAGCTATCAAAAAGCCTTACAACTCAAACCCGATCTCGCCGATGCCTATTGGGATTTGTGCGAAATCTTCAACCTGGGCAACCAACCTCTCGCCCGTCAAACTGCCGCTCAATTCTGTAAAAACGTTGGCGACAACGCTCAAATTTTGGCAGCGATGGCGTTTATGAAAGCCAACGTCAACTCGGGGGCGACCGAAGTTGCCAAACAGAAGTTTCTCGAACTGGAATCGATGCTGTACCGTCGCATCGACGAACTGAGCGATCGCGATACGATTCGCCTGTATTTAAACGTCCTGTTCGATATGCCCCACCTACGGGACGACGTGGCGGCAAATTCGCAACTGGCGCATTGGATTGCCAAACGATACGTGGCACTGCTGGCAAAGCGATCGCAAGCGGAAAATTACCAGCCCAAGCAATTCGCCCTGACTCAAGAGCGAGTCAATTCACCCCTGCGAATTGGATTTTTATCCCAACACTTTCGCCGCCATTCCGTCGGTTGGTTGAGTGCGGATATCTTGCAAGAACTGTCGAAACTCACGCCGCACCTGTATTGTTACGTGACGGGACAGATGAAAACCGATAACGTCACGCAGCGGTTCGAGCAATTCACCGAAAAAGTCCACCGTCCCAAAACCTTTACCGCGCGAGAATTAACCGCTGAAATTCACAAAGACGACCTCGACGTGTTGGTCGATTTAGACTCGGTGACGGTGATGGTGCATACCGAAATTCTCTATCGCCGTCCCGCTCCCGTTTGCGTGTCTTGGCTGGGATTTGACGCGCCCTACATTAGCGATCGCAACTATTATTTGGGCGACTGGTACACTCATCCCCAAGGGGCAGAATCCCACTACCTCGAACGGGTGGCGCGGATGCCCGATTCGTTCGCCGCCGTGTCCGGGTTGCCGATTCATCCCACGGATCGCGTCGTGTTGAGGCGTTCGATGCGGCTGTCGGCGAATCAAACCGTGTACCTGTGTATCGCCACGGGCAACAAATTCTGTCCGGAAATGATTAGCGCCCAAGTCAACATTCTCAAGCAAGTTCCCGATAGCGTCCTGCTCTACAAAGGTCGCGTGGGCGATTTGAAACTGATCGAGTCGATGTACCATCAAGAGTGCAAGCGTCAGGGCATTCGCACCAACCGGATGCGCGTTCTGCCCCGGACTCGCACGGAGGAGGAACACCGGCTGATTTATCAGATGGCGGACGTGCTGCTCGATTCTTACCCTTACAGCGGTTCGACTCACATCGTCGAGGCGTTGTGGTTCAATATGCCGGTGGTGGCGAAAGTTGCGGAGCAGTCCTTCGGTCGTCAAGCCTATTCCCTGATGAAAGGCGCGGGAACCGACGCTGGCGTGGCTTGGGATTGGGACGAATACATCAAGTGGGGCGTTCGCTTGGGTCGCGACGACAATTTGCGATCGCAGGTTCGAGCGCAGTTGGCGCAAGGGAAACAGCCGGATCGCCTCGCTCCCCTGTGGAATCCCAAGAAGTTCGCCTGGGATATGTACCAAGTCTTGAAGCAATTGCTGGCACAGCAGCTTGCCTAATCCAGATACGGCATCCACTGCGGGACGACTTCGGGGGAACCGTACCACCGTCCGGGGGAGGAGGGGGAATGCCAAACGCCGTCTAGAACCCGGTTTTCTGCCCCATCCAGGTGGGCGGCTGGAATGGGCGTAATCCCGTCGCCCCAGCGGTTTCCGTCGCCGCAGGTGAGCTTGTAGCTGTTGTAGGCGAACCACTGTTTCCAGGTGGGTTGCCCGAACACGGATTTTCCGGCGATGCAGATATAGCGAATGTCGGGATAGAATGCGCCAGGGTAGCGGGTGTTGACGAAATCGAGATTGCGGCGAGTCCACCGTTCTTGGCTTTGGTGAGGCGTTCCCAAGCACAGGAGGGTCGCCACGCGCGATCGCCGATCCCACAATCCCGTTTCGTTTTCGCCGACGTCGCCGTGGATGCAATAGGGTTTTTCGCCCAGGTAAATCCGCGCGATCCAGCCTCCGGCTGAGTGACCGATTAAGTTGACGCGCGAGCCTCCATGTTGTTGCAATGCCTGTTCGACCGTGGCGTGGAGCGATCGCAAAATCGGTACCATCGATCGCCCGCCAATGGTGGGGATCCAGTCTCGCCGTCGCAAGGGCACGATCGCAGTGGGGATTCCCTGTTGCTGCAACAATTGTTCGAGGGAACGATAGGGTCGAGCGCTGGCGAAATAGCCGGGTAAAATAACCGTCGGTCGGGGCATGGTTCCAAGAAAGCGACTGCTTTAATTATTCCACGATCGCTTCGGGCGCGGCGATAATGGAGATTTGTCGAATTGAGATAGGCAGTGTTAGGAACCCTTTACGGCATCAGTGCAGGTCCTGGCGATCCGGAATTGATCGCGCTTAAAGGCGTGCGGATCCTTCAAAATGCCCCCGTGGTGGCGTTTCCAGAAGGACTTCGGGGCAAACCCGGCATCGCCGAGCGGATTGTGGCTCAGTGGTTGCGTCCGGAACAGACGCGGTTGCCGTTGAAATTTCCTTATGTACGGGATGAGGCGGTTTTGGCGCAAGCTTGGCACGAAGCGAGCGATCGGGTTTGGACCCATTTAGCCGCCGGGGAGGATGTGGCGTTCGTGTCGGAAGGGGACGTGAGCTTTTACAGCACGTTTACCTATTTGGCGCAAACGCTGCAACAGACTCATCCCGAAGCGATGGTGCAGGCGATTCCGGGGGTAAGTTCGCCGATGGCTGCGGCGGCGGAATTGGGAATCCCCCTAGTGACGCGCGATCGCCGCTTGTTGGTGTTGCCGACCCTGTACGCCGTCGAAGATCTCGAACGCGCCCTCGATAGCGCCGAGGTGGTCGTGCTGATGAAATTCGGATCGGTGTACGAGCGAGTTTGGCAAGTCTTGCAGCGACGCGGTTTGCTCGATCGCTGTTGGATTGTCGAACGCGCCACCCATCCCGACCGTAAAATTTATACTGACCTGCGCGATCGCCCCCAGTTGGACTTATCTTACTTCTCCGTGGCGATCGTGTGGGTCGTGCCCCCCCGGCAACATTGAGAGTTGTTAAACTGTCTGTGGTAATTGAGTGTACGCGGGCAATCCTCAAGATCTCGCCACAGGCAACTCGCACGGGAAACCATTGTCCTGTCCAGACTTTGCCCGAATTTCACCGGAGTCTACTAGCACCCTCACCGACTATGTCCTACGTCTCGCCCACTGACAATTCTGCTTCTACAGGACAAGCACAATTTTGGCAAAAGCTGCCCGGTTTCCTGCGACAGCCGAGCAACATCGCGATCGCGGCATCTCTGGGCGTTCACGGGTTAATCGCCGCACTCGTGCCCGTGTTCCCCTCGGTTTCGGAACCTTCAGCCCCTCAAGGTCCCCGTCAGGTGAATTTGGTGGAATTAAGCGCCGCCGAACAAAATCGCCTCCCGGATCTGTCTACTTTCTCGTTCGACGCACCGAGTCAGAGTGACGAATCCCTCCCGTCGCTTCCACCCCTGTCTGGCTTACCCCCTTCGCCGCCACCACCCAGTGCGTCATCGCTTGATAGTTACTACAATGTGCCGCCCGACCTGCCGTCTCCAAGTTACAACCAGGATTACTCGTCGCTATACAATTTACCGGCTCCAGATTACTCGTCAGATTACTCGTCTCCTCCTCCTTCAGATTTTGGGTCGCCACCATCTCCCAATTTTCTTCTAAATCCACCGCCGCCCGTGCAAAATGTAACGCCCGATCCGACGAATACGGGTGAAGATGTTTTAAATCAGACGGGACCGCAAGGCAATCCAGAAACTGCTGGTATTGACGGACTCCAAACCGATGGCTTTGGAGAAATTGCTGTCAATCCAAAAGAGACCGAAGAGGAGCAGACTGAAGAGGAGCAGCCCGAGGAGCAAGGGCCTTCAGGTCCTGAAAACACTACATCCCAATCCACTCCAAACCCAAACATGACGGGTTTAGAGGCACTCAGTAAAGTGTACGACGAATGGAGACCTTTGTTGCACGCTCAAAATCCCAACATGGATTTGATGAGGGATGATGCTGTTGAATATGAAGGCTCCATTGTCGGTACATACTCGCAAGAAACATATTCCCAAGAGATTGAAGGAACTGTTCTGGTTGCGGTTTTAGTTAATAGCGAAGGTCAAGTCACGAGATTAAGTGTTATAGAGTCTAGTGGCAATAAATTGCTCGAACGCGATGCAGCACATACCGTTCAAGAGCTAGATTTTTCATCAAATAATGGACCTACTATTTATGCGTTTGCAGTTCAATTCGACCTAGAAAAATCAAGCGTGCGTGACAATTTTCTTGAAGAGGATGCAGAGGATAGCCCCGAAAACGAGCCAGAAAAACCAGAAGAAGATCCACATGAAAATTCAGGGGCATCTCCCTTGGAAATTCGATTTAATAGCTGGGTTTCATCGCTGAAAGACAGATTTCCAAATTTAGAAAAGCTAGTCACCAGTCGCCCTGCACTTTATCCCTCTGATTTTTCAGCAGAAAAACCATACCACGAAGCCATATTTTTCGTGCTAGTCGATCTGAACGGCGATATTATCGGCAAACCTCGTATTGCTCAAAGTACAGGAAACGAACGGCTAGATGAGATTGCACGAAAAACGATCGAGCAAAATGCCGCAAATGATGAGTTAGATCCTCCTTCAGACGCACACTTTGCTTATCATTTAGTCATCCAATTTCAACCTTCCCAATCTACCCAGACCGAAGAAGAGGAGAAACCTCAAGATAACAATTCCGAAACGCCATCCCCGGATTCGGAAGCGGATAATGAGGAGTCGAACGATCCACAGCC
>CAYQUF010000017.1:0-26271 GCA_964420595.1 uncultured bacterium | reverse complement strand
CGCAAGACAATTCTCAGCAGCAGCGACCGACACCTCGGGAGGGATCGAACCCTGAAGACAATTCAGATCGACCTACGCCATCGCCATCGCCATCGCCTGTACCCACGCCGAATGCTGAGAATTCCGATTCAGAATCGGATAACTCCGAGGTGGAAGCAACTCCCGAACCGGAAAATTAAACGCAATTGCCTCAGTCACTTATTCTGCTGGGACTTGCAATGCCTGCAACTTATTTCGAGCAAACTTCAGCAGTTGTTGGGATTCCTTATATGCCGTCGTTCCCGTTTCCACGGTTTCGAGTTCGTTAATGATGGTTTGGAGTTGGCTGACCAAACGCGGACTGCTGGAGTCGTAGTTGGCTAAACTTTGCCATTCGGCGATCCGTCCTTTTGCCTTCTGTAACGCTGCCGCCGAAGCTCGTTCCGATTGCTGGCGAATCTGGGTGACGGCTAAGTTATCGGTATAGTCGGCGAGTAATTTTTGGGCGTCGTTATAGTTGGGATTGTCAGGTTTAATATCACCTAAACGAGCGATCGCTTCTTGCCACAGCATCGCCACCCGACCCCACTCTGCCTCGGTATGGGGCGGATTTTGAGCGGCAACGGCTGCCTTCATACCAAACTCTTTCGCTGCTTGAATCAGCGAACCGCTGAGGCGATCGCCGCTAGTGTAGCCGACGATTTCCTGAAAATCTCGCTGTTGCGCGTTCAACTCAGTTCGCGCCATCTCACCGGCGAGGGTAGCTTGCGGCACCTGCTGCAAATTGTCGATCGCCCCTTGCCAATCCGCGATCGCCTCCGTGCGTTCTGCCTGGGTTTTTGCCTGCTGGTACTGCTGTTTGGCACTCGCCAACTCCCCGCGCGTTTCCTCCAACTGGTTCAACGCATTATTCTCTTGAAACACCTGCGCTTCCATCCGCCCCACGCTGGCGCGAGCTTGCTCAAATTCATCTAAGGTAAATTTCCAGCTACACGACATGAACGTACAGTAACGCTGGGGAGAATACCCTAAAAACCAGACCGGAAGCTTATCTAAGTGACCTTGAGCCTCCGTCACTTTTTGCGCGCCCAACTCAACATCGGCAGCACTCGTGGCTTGGTTAACCAACTGGTCGGCTTGTTCGACCTTAGCGATCGCCTGTCGGTAGTTATAATCCATACTGGCATAGCTGGGAAACAGCAACATGGGAGCCACCTTTGCCACGGGCTTGCGAATCATGGGATAGGGCAAATTCAGCACGAACAATCCGCCCGCCAATGTCGCAACGCCAACAGTTCCCAATGCCAGCTTGCGCAAGATTCCCGGCGGTCGATTGGCACGCGCCGCCGCCTGGTAAACTTTTGGGTTAAAATTCGGAAACACGTCGCGCAGGAGATTGCGCAACTCGCTCGCTGTGGCGGGCTTTCCTTGCTGATGATAGAGTTTTGCCAGCCGTTTCAACGCGATATCTCGCTGCACTCGTCCGGAGATATCGTTTTGGGTGCATTCCTTGGTATGGGTGCTAAGAATATTAAAGGCGCGTTGGTTTAGACGACGCATCGGTCAACTCACTCGAATCGACAATTTCAGTATGCCTCCACGCAAGGCAGAAATGAAACTAGATCGCGCCGAAACTTTGCTAAACTTTTACATTTCAACGCCGCGATCGCCCGGATTGACTCAAAATCGCGATCTACAATTCGGCTAATTCGCCGCGATCGCCTGTGGCAAATAGGATTTAAATGGATGTTGGAGCCACTTCGCAACTGGTTGCGAGTTTCTCGCGCCACTAAAAAACGCTGGATCGGGTATATCGGCGCAGTTGTCTTTTACCTGCTGATTACGAGCCTACCCTTACCCAACTTCGAGCCAGACGCCCAGAAAGCCCTCGCCGTGTTTGGCGTCGCCGCTTTCTTGTGGGGCACCCACGCCCTTCCCCTTCCCGTCACGGCAGTCTTGATCCTGTTTTTGCTTCCCGTCAGCGGTGCCATTTCCAGCGCCAGCACCTACGAGCATTTCGGTAATTCCGCCGTCTTTTTTATCTTAGGGGCGTTTATTCTCTCCAGTCCCATCGTCCGCTCCGGTCTGAGCAGTCGCATTGCCTTCGGGGTCGTCTCGCGGTTCGGTCGCTCTCAAAACACCCTGCTGGCATCGATTTTAGCCCTGGGAGCGATTCTCTCGTGCGCCATTAGCGCCCACGCCGTCGCCGCCATGCTCTTTCCCATCGTGCTGGAAGTGGTACGCGCCGCTGGGGTCAAACCGGGGGGACGGTTTGGATTGGCTGCCTTTCTGGCAATGGCGTGGGGAGTGATTATCGGCTCGAATACCACCCTGCTCGGCGGCGCGCGAGGTCCGTTGGCAATTGGAATTTTGCAAAACGCCACCGGTCAGTCCATCGGTTTTGGCAAGTGGATGAGCTGTACCGTTCCCCTCGTGGCGATCATGTTGGTTATTGCCTATAGCTTTCTGGTGCGGGTGGTGCAGGGGGAGAAAGTCTCGTTGAAAGCGGCGCAACGGTTTCTCGAAGCTCGCAATCGCAAGCTCGGCACGATCTCGCGGCGAGAATTAGTCACCGCCGGAATTATGCTCGTGACCATTACCCTGTGGGTGACAATGGGCGATCGCTGGGGACTCGATACCGTCGCGTTTTTAGGCGTTTCCCTCGCCTTTATGTTTGGCGTCGCCGATTGGCGGGAGGTGCAAGAAGACGTCAACTGGGGCGTGTTTATCATGTACGGGAGTGCCATTACCCTGAGCGCGGCGCTAGAGGAAACCGGAGCCGCATCTGGTTTGACTCAGGTGGTATTATCGTCTGGCATTACCTCGGGCGCGATCGTGTTTGCGGCAATTGTGGCGATTTCGCTGTTAATGACCGAGTTTGTGAGCAATTCAGCCGCCGTTGCCGTGTTAATGCCCGTGGCATTGGCGATCGCCGAAGAGTTTGGCGCTAACCCGCAAGCGGTTACGATGGCAGTAACGATCCCGGCTGGATTGGGGTTTATGTTGCCCGTGAGTACCCCCGCGATCGCGATCGCCGTCAGTAGCGGGTACGTGCGCCCCCTATGGGTCTTGCGCTGGGGGATTGGATTGGACGTTATCGGTTGTATTTTGTTGTTAACCATGAGCAGATTTTATTGGCCGCTAGTGGGATTGGGGTGGTAGTAGAATGACGCGCGTTTGGCTGATACTGACCAATCCCTACGCCTACGAACAATCTCTCAAAATTGCCACCGACCAAGCTCGGGAAACCGGGAGCATTCTCAATGCCGTGTTCGTCATCGATCCCGACGCGATCGGCAATTTGGTGCGGGATTTGTGCGAAACGGGATGGCTGGGATTGGAATCGCGGCGCACTTTGTACGATTCAATGTTAGAAGGGTATCGCGCTTTAGCCAGCGATGTGATTGAAGATATCCAGCATCAGGGATCCCAAGAAAATTTGGTCGTGGAAGCGGCGATTCAGGAAGGGTCGTTAAAAAATTACCTCATTAGTTTATTGAGTCAGGGGACGAGTCAAATTATCGTCAGTGCATCGCGATCGGTTGAATTTCCGGGGAAAGATATTGTCAAACACCTGGAATGGATCGAAGAAAATTGAAGTTTTCCGGATCGAACGGGTAGGCATCCGGGTAAACTAAACGGTTGGAATCAAAGTTAAAGTACGATCGGTTGTAATCCCAAAGGAGTCAATTTACCGTGATGAAACAGCGTGGCGTTACCGTGTGGTTTACGGGATTGAGTGGAGCTGGCAAAACGACGATCAGTCGGGCAGTGGCGGAAAAATTGCGATCGCACGAATATAAATTTGAAATTCTCGACGGCGATATCGTGCGGCAAAACCTCACCAAAGATTTGGGATTTTCAAAGGAAGATCGCGATGAAAATATCCGCCGCATCGGGTTCGTCTCCCACTTGCTCACCCGCAATGGCGTGATTGTCTTGGTATCTGCCATTTCGCCGTACAAAGAAATTCGCACGGAACTCAAGCAGCGCATCGGCGATTTTGTCGAAGTTTACGTCAATGCTCCCGTGGAAGTGTGCGAAAAGCGCGACGTGAAGGGCTTGTACAAGCGGGCGCGGGCAGGCGAAATTAAGAATTTCACCGGGATTGACGATCCCTACGAAGCACCGCCGGATCCCACGGTGGAATGCCGCACCGACCGAGAGAAAGAAGAAGAAAGCGTGGAGAAAGTGTTGCAAACGCTGGCGAAGATGGGCTATATCGAGCCGACGTCGTAGGGTCTAGGGGCGATCTGGCAAACGTGCGGATCGCCCGCTCCAATTTACTTACATATACCGCGTCAGTTGTACGCGGTATCGTTGTTTTTTGGTGATCGACACCTCGCCCACTTCCAAGCGACCTTTCCCGCGAATGGCAATTAAATCCCCCGGTTGGACTTGATGGCTCGATTGACTGGCGGGTTTCCAATTGACCCGCACGTCCCCAGCATCGATCGCGTTTGCCATTTTGCTGCGCGACATCCCAAATCCGGCTGAGGCGATCGCGTCGAGGCGCATAGAAGCTTCCACGGTGGTCATTTCTTTGGTACGCGGGGGGCGGATCTTTAACTCGCTCAAGTCGATCGCTTGCACTTTCACGGGCACCGATCGCACTTGGGTCAGGTTCATTGCTAAAAATTCCACCAACTCCGGCACCACGATCGCCTGCGCGCCCCGTTCCCCCAACACGATGATATCGCCAGTTTTCTCCCGCACGATTCCCGTTCCCAACATCGCCCCGAGAAAGTCCCGATGGGTCGCCGTGTCGAATAGGAAATTTCCCGCAATATCGATCGCCGCCAGTTCCACGTGAGAGGAATCTAGGGGGAGTTCCGATCGCGCGATCGCCAATCGCTGTCGTTCCGCTTGAGGATAACCGCCCCACGCCAAGATTTGCACTTCCGTGAGGCGATCGAATCCTGCCTGAATTTCGACCAACTCCGGCGGCGAGAGAAAATCCGTTGGCACGATTTCCCAGGTTCGCAAAGCATCCTCGGCGCGATCCACCACGCGAGCGACACGATCGCGATTTTCGACTCCTTTTAAAATTTCGTCTCTTGGTAGCATGGTTAGGCAACAGGCAACAGGGGAAATTGGCGATTGTACGGGCGAACGGCCGTTCGCCCCTACGATAACTGGCGACGGAAATTAATTGGTCGGAGCGGTGTAGCCTTGCAAGCTTTCCGGCTCGAACTTGCGCAAAATGCGTTCGGATTGGCGCGTCGTCAGGGGCGATCCTTGTACCACCACCAAATATTTGCCCGCATCCAACCGATTGCGATAGGGGAGCGCGTCCCCCGAGCCAAACGCCAATCCGGCTCCGCCACCAGCGACAAAACTGCCCATCGCGCCAGATGCCGCCCCCAAGACGCCACCAACGGCATGGTTGCCGATTTCGCCCGCCCACGCAAACGTATTCAAGCCAGTAATGACGCTAAACGTCGCGCCCGCAAAGAAGCCGAACGGCACCAACCAGACCGCCATCAGCTTCACTTGCTTCCACGCCTTTTCCTTGGGATCGATCAAGCCGAACTCGTCGGCACTTTTGTAACCGCGACCGAGAATCGAGAGGCGATCGGTCGAAATCCCTTCCTTCTCTAATTCAGAGTAAGCGGCTTCTGCGGCAATGCGATCGGGAAGTACGGCGATGAGATAATTCACAGGTGATTTACAGCCTCGACAACAGGTTTAGACGATTGATTCTAACTTCATATTTTAGGGTGGATCGACGGGGCGCGCTCAAACGTCCGAGAAATTCAGTTTTTTCCGTGCGAATGCACTCGCGCTCCGGTACAATGCTATGGTTTTGATGGTTCGAGTCGATCGTCTAATACTCTAGACTGCCACGGCTCGGGTACACTCACTCGTGCCCCAGACAAACCGATCGACCCAATGACGCGATCGGGGCGCGAGCAACCTTGTATTATCGAGGCTTTTGAGAGGTTAGAACCAGGGTGGGTCGAGGTGCCCTTCAGGCGAAACAGCCCGATTCCGACCGATGTCTAACCTCGGGTTTTTAGCCTCAGATATGTTAACTGTCGCGATCGAGCTGCTCAATATGCCAAAGGTTCTCGTTTCCGATTCGATCGACCAAGCTGGAATCGATATTATCTCCCAAGTTGCCCAGGTAGACGTGAAAACGGGTCTGTCTCAGGATGAATTGGTGCAAACCATTCCCGAATACGACGGGCTGATGATCCGGTCTGGGACTCAAGTCACTCAAGAAGTCATTGAGGCGGGCAAACAGCTCAAAATTGTCGGGCGTGCCGGCGTGGGCGTGGATAATGTAGACGTGCAAGCGGCGACCCGCCAAGGGATCGTGGTGGTCAATTCCCCCGAAGGCAATACCATTGCTGCCGCCGAACACGCGATCGCCATGATGATGGCGCTATCTCGTCATATTCCCGAAGCCAATCAGTCCGTCAAGAGCGGTCAGTGGAACCGCAAGCAATTCATCGGTACCGAGGTTTACAAGAAAACCATCGGGATCGTCGGACTGGGTAAAATTGGTTCCCACGTTGCCGCCGCCGCTCGTGCTATGGGCATGAAAATGCTGGCATACGATCCGTTTATCTCCAGCGAACGCGCCGAGCAAATGGGCTGTCGCCTCGTCGAACTCGACGTGTTGTGGCGCGAAGCCGACTACATTACGCTGCACGTGCCTAGAACGCCCGAAACTACCAATTTGGTAGGCACTGAGGCGATTTCTAAGATGAAGCCGACCACCCGAATTATCAACTGCGCTCGCGGTGGAATCGTGGACGAAGCGGCGCTCTACGAAGCCTTGAAAGACGGCAAAATTGCCGGAGCCGCGCTGGACGTGTATAACAACGAACCCCTCGAAGAGAATTCGCCGTTGCGGAGTTTGGGCAAAGAAATGATCCTCACCCCTCACTTGGGCGCTTCCACGGCTGAAGCTCAAGTGAACGTGGCGATCGATGTTGCCGAGCAAATCCGCGACGTGCTGCTGGGACTTCCGGCGCGATCGGCGGTGAATATTCCGGGACTCTATCCCGATGTCCTCGAAAAACTCAAGCCCTACCTGCAACTGGCTGAAACCCTCGGGAATTTGGTCGGTCAGCTCGCGGGCGGTCGGGTGGAATCCCTCAACGTTCGCTTGCAAGGGGAACTGGCAACCAGCGAAAGCCAACCCGTGGTGGTGGCGGCGCTCAAAGGCTTGCTCGCTCAAGCATTGCGCGAACGGGTCAACTACGTCAACGCCAGTATCGAAGCCAAAGAACGGGGCATCCGCACGATCGAAACCCGTGATGCGTCGATTCGGGATTACACCGGATCGCTGCACCTGGAAGCGGAAGGGTCGCTGGGCAAACACGCCGTGACGGGGGCGTTGTTGGGCGATGGCGAAATTCGCATTACCAATGTGGACGAGTTTCCCATCAACGTACCGCCCAATCAGTACATGCTGTTTACCCGCCACCGCGATATGCCGGGAATTATCGGTAAAATCGGCTCCCTGCTGGGCAGTTTTAATGTCAACATTGCCAGTATGCAGGTGGGACGCAAAATCGTGCGCGGCGATGCGGTGATGGTGTTGAGCATTGACGATCCGCTTCCGGAAGGATTGTTAGAAGAGATTAAGAAAGTTGCGGGCGTCCGTGACGCATATACGGTAGCGTTGTAAGCTCGGAAGAAAGAAAAGAAGGGACGCGGGCGGGCAAATCTCGGGTTTGTCCCTCGACCTTTCTTTTTCAGCCGGGGCGGTTTGTATGGTACAAAATTGGTGGGAAATTCGGATTTTGTGCGATCCGGCTCTAGAGGATTTGGTCTTTTGGCGGCTGGAGACGTTTGAGTGTCGGGGGATGTCGAGCCAGAGTAAGGGCAATTCCTGCCTGCTCTGTGCCTATTTGCCTCAAGAACAGGTGCAACTGCTCGATTTGGCGGCGCTTTCGTTATGGCTGCGTCAGGATGCGCTGTGCGTGGGCTTGTCGCCACCGGCTACGCAGTGGAATTTAATCGATGAAGAAGATTGGGCGAGTAGCTGGAAGCAATACTGGCATCCGATCGAGATTGGCGATCGCTTTTTAATTTGTCCGGCGTGGTTGTCGCCCCCCCAGAAGAACGATCGCCTTTTGCTGCGCTTGGATCCGGGGGCGGCGTTCGGAACCGGCTCGCATCCGACGACGCAGTTGTGTTTGGAGGCGTTGGAGATGCGGCTGTCGATCGATCCCAAAAATCTAGAGATTGCCGATATCGGCTGCGGTTCGGGTATTCTCTCGATTGGGGCGTTGCAGTTGGGTGCTTCGCAGGTTTATGCGGTCGATACCGATTCGCTCTCGGTGCGCTCGGCGCGTCGCAACCGGGAACTCAATCGGATTGGGGCGAAAAAGATGATTGTAGAGCAAGGGAGTGTGGATCGCGCCATCGCCCTAGCGAAGCAACCGGTGGATGGGATTTTATGCAATATTTTGGCAGAAACGATTGTCGATTTGATTCCCCACATGGACGCGATTGTCAAACCGACGACTTGGGGAATTTTTAGCGGCGTATTGCTCGATCAAGCCAAGCACGTCGCCGATGTCCTCGAACAGCACGGTTGGATCGTGGCGACGCTGTGGCGCAAGGAAGATTGGTGTTGTTTTAACGTGAGGCGATCGTGAGAGGCGAGACTATTCTTCGGGGGAAAATAACGTTTCTAGTTCTTGCAAGAGTTGATTTTGTTCGAGGCGCAGGGTTTCCAAACGGGTGAGAATTTCGGTTTTGCGCTGTTGGCGTAACGCGGTGTTATTCTGTTTGACGATCGCCCGTGCGGTTAAACTTTTGCTGCCATTCCACACCAGTTGTCCCAACCAAAGGGGCGATCGCAAAATTCGCAGCCACAGTTCGTCGAACAAATGCGCGATCGCTCGCAACAATCCCCAAAAGATAAAGATAATTAAGACCGCGATCGCAAGGGTTATCAAAGGATGCGCGATCGCCCACGCGACCACTGGATGCGCGTCTAACCAATTTTGAATTCTCAAGTCGATTTCTCGACCGATTCCCGCCAGAATTGCATTGCCAAATTGCGTTGGATTGATATTTTTGAGACTGGGAAACGAGATATTGGTGGCACTCGACGTTTCGGTGAGGGTATCGATCGCCTGTTGGCTGGCGTCGTTCCAAAATGCTTTTAATCCGGCGGGAATTTCAACTGCGATCGCTGGCGAAATCATGGCAACCCTCTTGCAAACTTATAACAATGCGCTCTCGGCTATTGACAGCGAGGTGGTGCGTTGCGGCGTTTTGACTCCAGAGCGACGGTGCAATATGGATCTGCGCCGCTTACGGGCGGTTCGCGAACCGCCCCTACCCAATGACTCGATCCGGTTGGGTGGTTAATACACGAGCGATCGCTGCTCTAACTGTTAAGAACCGACGCGCCCTAGAATCTTTCTTCGGCTGATAAGATACACCCTCCCATTGCCTGTTACTTGAAATATGCCACCTCACCAATAACTGCCCTAATATCGCTCGGTTTCGACGCCCCAATTAAAATGAAATCCCGACTTGCCCTTCGCGGGATTTCGTCCGTCGCGATCGCCCCTTCCCTGGGGGTTGCCAAACTCGACAGTAGCGCGCCCTAAATCGCAGCGTTTGCCCAATTCGCAATACCCCGATCCAACGAGATCGTTGTAAACCAAATCGACATCGATAACGGTCACTTTAAATTCTTTTTGTTGAATTCTAGCGCTAAACTGACAGCTAAAATCATCTTTGCATTGAGGATGTTTGACCGTTTCTATGCTGGTTCCGTCGGGCAAACACGAAACCCCAAAATCCCCTTCGATACAAATTGCCAGATCGGGGGCATTTAACAAAACATCCCACCCCGATTTATCGGCTTTGAGGCGATCGACTCGGACGGAAACGGGCACCACCGAGGCGTAGGCTGGAATTGCCCAGACCATCCACGCGATCGCGCCTGCTAAAATCCCTAACCAAACTCGCCGAAACAGGCGATAAGCGATCGCCCGACCCCCTCGCTCGCCCTGAGTGATTTGCACGATGTCTCGCTCTCTCAATGCATCACAATAGTCTTGGGGCGATTATATCACTCGGGGGCGAGAGAAGAATCAGAAAAAAATGCGATCGCCCTGCCCGCTCCCACTCGGTTATGTAAAGATGCGCTATCCCGACGGAATCTTTTCGACATAGGCTTTCGCCAACAGCGTCAGTTGCCCGGTTTCGACTTCCAAGCGCTCCAAATGCAGCGACATTCCGTCAAACTCGAAGTTTTGTAAATTCAAAATTTGACTGGCTTTGTCCAATAAAGCGGCGGTCAATTCTGGCGACAAGTCCTTGCCTTCGGCATAACAAACGTCTTTTAACACCACATAGCGTCCGTCGTCGCTGACTTGCGGTACGGCAGTAAAAGCAATTTCGACCGGCTGAGTTTCGTCGCTCTCGGGTAACGCCACGCGGGTTTGAAACTCGACCTTTCCATCGCCGGGAAGCCGAAACTGAATTGCATCCGGTTCGAGTTGCAGCGACCGACCGTTGGCGCTCATGTCGGGATCTTCGAGCATTCCGCCCAAATAATCGGCTTGGAAGGCTTGGTTAATATCGGTTTCGCTCAACACGATCCGCGCCTCGGCGTCTGTGCCCTGTTTCAGTTCGATATTGCCTCCCGCCGCCGCCAGGGGATCGATCGCGATTTTGCCGATCTGCATGTGCAGCGTATCCATGCGGATATCTTGCTCTAACACCAATCCCCGACCGTGAATTTCGATCGCTTCGACCTCTCCCTGCATTAAGTTGAACGGCTCGGCTTGCACGTCCACGTCGAGAGCGTCAGAGGCGTTGAGTTGGCTGGCAATTCCTAGCTCGGCGGCTTTGTCGAGTACCTGTTTTCCCAGTCCGTCTTGACCTAACATAATGTCTCCTGTCGCTACTGCAAATCGGGCTTGCGTTCAAGCATTAATGATGTAACCGCCGTTGGGGTGCAAAACTTGTCCACTCATGTAGGACGAATCCTGCGAGGCGAGAAATACGTAACTCGGTGCCATTTCCGAGGGTTGTCCGGCGCGTCCCATGGGGGCTTGTTCGCCAAAGCTTTCCACTTCTCGGGCGTCGTAGGTCGCCGGAACCAGCGGCGTCCAAATCGGACCGGGAGCGACGGCGTTGACGCGAATGCCTTTGTCGAGTAAATTCTGTGCCAGCGATCGCGTGAAGGTAACCATTGCCCCTTTGGTGGCGGCGTAATCCATGAGGCGATCGTTGCCTTTGTACGCAATGACGGACGTGGTATTAATAATCGTGCTGCCGCGTTTGAGGTGGGGGACGGCGGCTTTGCACAGGTAAAACATGGAGAAGACGTTGGTGCGGAAGGTGGTTTCGAGCTGTTCGGCGCTGAGGTCTTCGATGTTGTAAGTTACGTAATGCTCGCCAGCGTTGTTGACGAGAATGTCGAGCCGTCCGAATTCTTCGACTGTACGCGCCACCAGTTGCTGGCAAACCGACTCGTCGCCAATATCGCCAGAGAGGGTAATGCAGCGGCGACCTTTGGCTTCGACCTGCGCTCGGGTGGCTTCGGCGTCCTCCCGTTCGTCATAATAGGCGATCGCCACGTCTGCACCTTCTTTGGCAAAGGCAATTGCCACGGCGCGTCCGATCCCGCTATCGCCGCCAGTAATTAGCGCCACCCGATCTCGAAGTTTATCGCTACCTCGATAGTTCGGATTGTCGGCTTCGGGAGGCGGCTGCATTTGCGCTTCGATGCCGGGTTTGCGATCTTGATGTTGGGGCGGCCAGGTTGATGTCATAATCCGGGAGTCCTTTAACGTTCGGCGCGATCGCGAAAAGCAGTGGAGGGGAACGCATCCACTCTCCACTGCATTATCGATGACTTCTACTTCTGCACCGTCCGCCCGTCTGACGTCGCTCTCCTTCGACGGGCAGCAATGGGCCACAGCGGCAAAACTCCCATCCGCGTGCAGAAGTCTAACAGGCTCAATCTCGAATCCTGGAGCGATCGCGCGTTCGAGCATTCGGCGTTGACTGCCTCGGGCCGCTCTGATGGAGAGTTTCGTCTCCCCTCGGCAGCCATAAAGTGAAGGAAGCGACAAAAACTCCACACCACCTACTCGCGCCTCGTCCGATTGCACGGCGATCGCAATTGGGTTTAAACTCAAGGCGACCGACGGACAACAACAGAGATTCAATCGTTGACCGTGCAATCCAACGCGCGATCTGAATTCTGTTTCTAATTTAACAATTGCCCGAACCTTCTCAATCTATCGCAGGAGGGAAGGCGATCGCGTTAAAACTCTCTCGCGAGAGTGATATTGCCAGGGTTAGCGACTGGCAGGTTGTTTGTCCCTAGGGCGACTGTCATAAATTTTCCTAAAATGCGATCGCCCTGGGCGAGATCGATGGTAAGAGATTAAGAGCAATTGTTCGTTTCAGATCGGAGAGTGGTATGAATTCTGACACTGGCATTATTGTTCTGGTTATCGTGGCGAGCGCAATCGTGGGGGCAGGAATTGCCTACTGGTTGATGCGCCAGCAGCTCGAGCGACAGCAGCAAGAGCAAGCCGAACAAATGCGCCAGCGTCTCGAAAGTTTAGAGCGAGAACACGAATCTCGCCTGCAATCTGCGATCGAGCCAATCCAGCAACGCTACGAAGGCGAACTGCAACAAACGCGCCAGCGCCTGGAAGAGTTGGAAAAGCAGCGAGACTCGCAAGATCGAACCTCGATGGAATCGGTGCAAGCGGAGTACGAACGGCAACTGCAACAAACGCGCGATCGCATTTCTCAACTCGAACAGCAGCACCACAGCCAACGCCAAACCATCGAGTCCCTGCAAGCCGAGCGATCGACCCCTCCACCGAGCGACGACGCGAAACCGACTGATACGCCAATTCAGGACAAGCCGAGTGCGACACCCGCGCCAGAACCCGCACCCGCACCCGCACCCGTAGCGATGGAGGTTCGAACCTTCCAGCAACCGAACTCGTTCGGCGAAACGTTACTTCCGGCGCAGTTGGCGGCGTGCGAACCCGTGAAGCAAATGTTGCAAGACTTGGAGAACTCCAAGGATGAAGATTTAGGGCGTAAAATGATTTTCTGGGGCGATTCGGGCAATCCGATTTACATCCCCACTTTGTTAGGACACGCGCGCCATCGCGAAAGTGGCATTCGCGCGACTGTGGGGTTGGCGGTCGGTCAAATTGCGGCGACCATGAGCGTGCGATCGGAAATTCAGCGCGCTATTCCCGTGTTGGGCAATTTGAGTCAAGATCCGGACCCGCGCGTGCGTCAGGCGGCGGTGGAAGCCTTGGGACAAATTAAGTCGGAAACGGTGATTCCGTTTTTGCGACAGTCGGTGCGAGACAGCGATCGCGCCATTGTGAAAATTGCCAGCGAAGCCCTGCAAAAATTCAAGTTTTATCCGAAAACCGGTCCGAAGACAAAACCCGTCCAACCGAAAGCCTCGAAACTGAATGAGAAAAAGCAAGCCCGATCTTAGAGTCTCGATCTTATCCTTTAACCGCAAGAAGGCTCGCGCTTGTATCCCATTATTTTTGGTCAAAATTTATCGCTGAAGTGCCAGGCGATCGCGACGACGCCAACAATCACTGCCAAACAGGTCACAATTAAGGCGATCGCGCGATTGTTTGCTCCCGGTGCGGGCTTTAATTCAAACCGATCGAAGGCAATAACTTGCGAGTCCGGTTGGCGCGTGTCAAATCGATAGCTCGTCACCGTTCCCGTCCCCGTATTGAAAATGCTAAATGCTGTAATGTCATTACTGGCAAGATAGGGAAGCGGCGTGCCATTTTCGTCCGCGAGCGGGGCGATCGTCGGGATCGCGGGATCGAGTCCGTTGGGATCTCCTTGCGCCACGTAATTGTCGGAATCTTGCGGAACTTTTCGATTACTTTGCTGCCAATTTGCCCCGTAAGTATTGCCGACATTTGATGTTTCGAGAAAGTGCATTCCGCCGGAACTCGTAAATCGGTTCCACAGGTGAGAGTGACCGTAAAAAACTAACTGAACGTCGTGTTGTTCCAACAGCGGAACCACATCGCGAATAATGTAATCGGCATCTTTGGGATAGTCGTAGCGAACTTGTTGAATTTCCCCGCTTTCGTCTCGGACGATCGCTTGAACCGGATCGGTAAAAGGCGGAACGATATTATCGCCGAGGGAATGGGGGGGATGGTGAAACATGACGATCTTGTATTTTGACTGTTGAAACTCCGGACTTTCGAGTTCTTTTTCCAGCCAGCGATATTGACGGCTACCCCGATGGATGGGATGGAAAATATGCTGTCCGTAACCCCACTGTCGGGGATTGTCGAGATTGTCTCGATCTTCGTAATACCGCCCCGTTCCGCTCGGTTTGAGATTGGGCTTGCGCCACATATTCGTAACGTAGAGAACGACTAAGCGGATATCGCCAAAGCTAACGGCGTAGTAACTTTCGTCGCCCTCTTGATTTTTCGGTAGTGAAAAGATTTCGCGATAGGTATCGGTGTTAAACGAATTGGCTTGTATCCACGCCTGCTGGATGTTCGGATCGCCAATAGGATTGTATGCCTTGGTATTTTGAGCGTAAAACGTATCGGCAACAGGGCGGGGAATAGTATCGTTAAATTGCGCTTTGAGAGGGGTATCCGTCGAGAACCGACCCATGACTTCATGATTGCCGATCGCGGTGAATAAAGGGGCATTTTGAATGAGTTGTCCGCCCGTATAGCGCGCGGTCTTGCCGTTCGCTTTCACCTCGTAACCCGCGCGACCTTGCAAGCAAGGAAAGAAGGCACCACCGCGATGGTCGTCGAACCATTCCGAAGCGCGATCGGGAACGTTGACCAAATCCCCTGCTAAAAAGACCGCATCCACGCGACCCACAGTTTCGACAACTTTTTGCAAATTTGCCGCCGTCATCGGTTTCAATTGGTGGTCGGACGTGAGTAAAATTTGCAGCGGTTGACCCGGTTTGGGCAGCGGAGCGAGGGTAAACGTATCGCTGTCGATTCCCTGTCCGTCCTCTCGCACGCTGGTAACGCGGTAGGGAACGCGCCGTCCGGGGGTCAATCCCGTCGCTTCGGCTTCGTGTCGCCAAATCTCGCGCCGGGTTGGGGTTTGAAGCTTTTCGCTTCCTTCAACATGAGAATTGGCATCCTCGCGGGTGCGGCTGAGCTGGGTGGTGGTGGCGACGGCTTGGCGGTTCAAATTTTCGCCGTAAGCGAGGCGATGTTGCACGCCTGCAAATTCGGTGAACCACACCACGCGCACGGAAGTTTCGGTGGGATTTTGAAGAAACGGATCGGTGAGAAATCCGGTGTTGGCACTCATGGATCGAGTTAGCGTTGCGGACAAAGCGGGTGCAGCGACGAAGGCGAGAACCGAACAGGCAAGGACAATCCAGCACAGTCGGCGAATCCAGCGATGGGCGATCGCGCCAAAGGGAATCAGCATGGAGTATAGATCTGACGAGACGAGATCGGCAGGGCAACCCTTTAAAGATTACCAATCCCGGTCAAATGTGGATAGACTCAAGGCAAGTTTTGGAGTCGGAGGTCAACATCGAGCGATCGCCGCGTGGGGAATTCCGCGAATTTTGTTAAAAATCGGGTTAGTACGCTACTCGTCTGGCATAACCGTTCGTGAAGCGTACCGCCTCGGGACGTTACGACAGCGTTTGAATGGGGAGAAATCGAGACAGTATGGGACAGAGCAAACGGATTGGAATCCTGACCAGTGGCGGCGATTGCGCCGGACTCAATGCCGTGATTCGCGCCGTGGCGCATCGGGCAATTGGAACCTACGGCTGGGAGGTGGTCGGGATTTGCAAGGCGACTCAGGGGTTGATGAGCGATCCGCCCGAGGTGATGTCGCTCGATATTAACACGGTCGATTCTCTGCTCATGCGCGGCGGAACCGTGTTGGGAACGACGAACAAAGGCGACCCGTTTGCCTTTCCTATGCCCGACGGGAGCGTGCGCGATCGCTCTGAAGAAATTATCGCAGGCTATCGGAAGCTGGGATTGGACGCGCTGATCGGCATTGGCGGTGACGGAAGTTTGGCAATTCTGCGCAAGCTCGCCGAACAAGGGGGACTCAACTTAGTCGGGATTCCTAAAACCATCGACAATGACGTGGGTAGCACCGAGCGATCCATCGGATTCGATACGGCGGTGAACATCGCGACTGAGGCACTCGATCGCCTGCATTTTACCGCCGCCAGCCACAACCGCGTCATTATCTTGGAAGTGATGGGACGCGATGCGGGACACATTGCCCTCAATGCCGGAATTGCCGGGGGCGCGCATATTATTTTAATTCCCGAAATTCCCTATAAACTGGATCGCATCTGTCGTGCCATTCGCGATCGCCAAGCTAGAGGACAGGATTATTCGATCGTGATTGTCTCCGAAGCGGTCTGTACCGAAGCGGGAGAAACGGTGACTCGCGTCGAACAGTTTGGCGAATGTCGGTTGGGAGGCATCGGACAATACCTCTCCAGCGAAATTGCCGATCGCACTGGCTCGGAAACCCGCGTCACGGTGTTGGGACACGTGCAACGGGGCGGAATTTCGTCGCCGCTCGATCGCATTCTCGCCTCCTCCTTCGGGGTCGAAGCGGTGGATCTGATCGCTCAGGAGCGTTACGATCGCGTGGTTACCTGGCAAAATCGCCAAGTGGTCAGCGTTCCCATTAGCGAAGCCATCAGCCACTACCGCGCGGTGGATCCGAACGATACCCTGGTGAAGACGGCACGAGGGTTGGGGATTTATTTGGGCGACTAGGGGAGAAGGGGATGAGGAGATTTTACAAGGCAACACTTGGAGTGAGTGCCATCAATTCCCGTCACGACAAAAGGGGAGCTAGAGCTGACCAACTTTCTCTCTATCTCCCTATCTCCCTATCCCCAAACACTTGACGACGAACGGGAAACAGCAATGGACGAATTCATACAAGCGGCGATCGCTCAAGCCAAAACCGGGCAAAGTGAGGGCGGTATCCCGATTGGGTCGGTTTTGGTCAAAAACGGGCAAATCGTCGGTCGAGGACGCAACCAGCGCGTGCAGAAAGGCGATCCGGTTACCCATGCCGAGATCGACTGCTTGCGTAATGCCGGACGCATCGGCAGCTATCGGGAAACGGTACTGTACTCGACCCTGATGCCGTGCTATTTGTGCGCTGGAGCGGTGGTGCAATTCGGCATTCCCAAAGTGATTGCAGGGGAATCGGAAACCTTTGGCGGCGCGCGAGATTGGATGGAAGAATGCGGCGTCGAGGTAATTGATTTAAACTTGGAAGAATGCAAGCAATTAATGCGAGAATTTATCCAAGGCAATCCGCAATTGTGGAATGAGGATATTGGCGAATAATTGCCGCGATCGCTGATGCCGTCCGTTCTCGCCGATTTGCCGACCACTCGATAGACTGAGGAGTCGAACCGTCCCTCATGCAGACTGGTAGAATGGCTCAACCGAATCTCCACGCACTCGCCAAACAGGGCAATCCCAGGGCGATCGCGGCATTGATGAATCACTCCCTCCAGTCGAGGCAAATTACCGTTAAAGCCGGGTTGAAAAACGATTGCCTCACCATCTTTGCCAGTGCCAACCAAGTCCCGGATCGCGCCTTTATGGTGAATTTCGTGCGTCAGGGAATGCAACGGTTGAATCCGCAACTGGTCAATCGGGCGATCGTGCAGGGACACGCGATCGGACAATCCCAACCGGCTTGGCGTGCAGTGGTGAATTTAGCGCCGCAGGAGTCGGAGGACTCCCCGTTTGGCTCGCCACCTCCGTTGCACTATTCCAATCAGCGTCAGGGCAAAACTACCCGCTCGAAACGCCAGCGACCGTCGCGACCTTTACCGAAATCGGCACGGCGATTGTTGAGTGCGGTCAAACTCGCGATTGGAACGTGGCTGTATTTATTCATTGCATTTTTAGGGGTTGCGGTCGCCTCGGGGATTAAAATTTTTACGGTTTGGCTGGCAGAACATTCTCTCTACAAAGTCGATATTTTAGGGGAAATTTTACGGGGACTTGAGGCGATCGAGTTAATTAATCTACTCGTGTTTGCCATTCTCGGCGCGGCGTTTGGATTGGCAACGGCGGTGGTACCGAAAAAGTTATTCGTGCGAACGAGTATTGTTTTGCTCATTATTGTAATTCCGTTTGTATTTAGTATTAGTAGCTTTTTACGCTACGATATTTGGCTGCAACAGTTCGCCGAAGTTGAAAATATCTCTTACCAAAAAGCCGAAACGCTGACCGATAATTACCTGGAACGTCGAGTCGGACATCCGGGATTTTGGGGATTTTATCTCTACACTGCCGAATCGCCAGCGTTACCGACGCACAAGGCAGATATGGAGACCATCGAGGAGTTAGAAGGAAATGTGACTGCCAAGATGGCAACCGTTATCGGGATTTCGTCCGATCGCATTGCGCTGGCATTTCGCATCTGTAGCTGGGGCATTCGATTGTTCTATTTCTTCCTCTCGGCAATTGCGGCGGCGATTCATTTTACACAGGGGGTAAAAGTGGGCGATCGCCTCTCGCGTCGGGGTGAAGAGATAGCTGAGTGAAAATGTGCTAACGTGCTTGGCAACAGGCATTACCGACTCTCGAAACCGACGCCATCCCCGCAGAACGGTCTTCAAGTGGAGTTCGTTCCGCTGGATCGATCGCGCCCTGAAACGGCGGTATCGAGGGTTTGAGCGGGTCTAGTTATTCTCTCTCCGCAGCCGACCGGGTTCGCCCCAGAGAATGCGCTCTTGCTTGTAAATCGCCATACCCGGTTTTGCCCCTTTCGGCTTGTAAACGTACTTCGGTTCGGTGTAAACCACCGGGGCGCGATCGCCCTGACTGGCGCGGCTGTAGTAGGCGGCGACGTCGGCGGCAAATTGCAAGTCGGCTTCGTCGGGAACTGCACCGGGTTGCAAGCGCAGCAGGACGTGAGATCCCGGAATTTCTTGGGTGTGGAACCACAGGTCGTAATCCCCCGCCACCCGGAACGTGAGGCGATCGTTTTGGCGGTTGTTGCGACCGGCGAGTAATTCAAACCCGCTGGGGGTGGCGTAGCGATCGAAGTCGGAATCTTCGCTGCTGCTGCGACTGCGGTGTTGGGACGATTTCAAGTACCCTTGGGCGATCAGTTCGTCGCGAATCTCTTCGAGGGCGCGTAAATCGCCGGGTTTGCGGTAGTCGTCGAAGCGATCGCACGCCGCGTCTACTTGTTCGAGATAGTCGATTTCGTTCTTGACTTCTTCGATCAGCGGTTCGATCGCCGCACGGGCTCGTTTGAGCTTTTGATGGCGCTTGTAGAGGACTTGAGCGTTTTGAATCGCATTTTTATCGCGATCGAGGGGAATGTCCACCGCCTCCCCAGTCTCGAAATCCGGCAGCGCGATCGCGCTCATGCCAGGTTTCCACTCGTACTGGTACGCCATTAACAAGTCGGCTTTTTGACGGGACTCGTCGGCGCGATCGCTTTGATGCAGCCGTTCGACAAAGCTCTCCAATTTTTGATACGCCTTGGCAATCGCGCTTTTGACTTTCTGAGCCAGTTGGTGGCGCAATTGTTTGAACTCCTGTCGGTTGAGGCGATCGCGGTAGTAGCGATCCAGCAGGACTTGTACCGATTCCGCCGGTTCGACGATTCCCCATCCCATTACCGTATAGCCGTTCTCCGTCCAACCGGGTTGAAACGTCTCGCGATCGAGGGCGTGCAGCCATGCTTGCCACTTCTCGAACAGTCGCTGCCAATCCCCCTCGTCGAGGCGGTCGGTGGGACATTCCGGGTCGATTCCAGCCGCTTGCGCCATCGAGATAATTAACGCCGAACTCAAGCCGCGATAGTTTTTGAGGATATTGCGACGCAGCGGTCCGGGGACGAGGGCGATGCGATCTTGCCATCGCTGCCGGGATTCGTCGGGATCCGGTGCCGTTTCGGTTAACCCCGGCGGCGGTTCGTAGCTCGTCCCGGTCAGAATTGGGCGGATGCGGGATTGTTTCGGCGTGACTTGATGGGCGGCGGTGACGATTTCGTTATGGCGGTTCACCAAAATGGCGTTACTGTATTTGCCCATAATTTCGACATACAGGTGCCACAGCACGGAGTCGTCGGGACGTCGGGCAAACTGCAAGTCGATAACCCGCTCCCACGGGGCGATCGCTTCCATTTTCACCAACGCCAATCCCATCAGTTGGTGGCGCAGTTGGTCGCTAAAAGTAAACGTATCGGGGGCTTTGGGGGGCGGATCGCTCAGGCACAATCGCGCCGCTTGCGGATGCCACGACACCGTCAGCCACCCCCGACCGGCGAGGGTGCGCAGGGCGAGGAATAAATGGGTGCGATCGCGCTGATAGGCTTGCTCCAGACGAGCGGGAAGCCAGTCGCGGCGCAATTCGGCACAAGCAGCAGTCGCGGTAGTGAAGTCAACGGGTTGCACGGCGGATCGATAGCGAGCATCACGGGAGGGCAGCGTTCGCGCCATTGGCACATCGCTGCGATTATTAAGTCAGGAAACGGTTAGAAAAGTAGCAAAATCTCTCAAAACCGTGGTTTCTCTAAATTTTAGCCTTGTAAGCCATTTTTTTTGTATTTACCATTGAAATTAGATCTTTAAATGCTCCTCCAACGGTTAAACCGCATGTTCGTCATGGACACTCAGCAAGTACAGCTTATCAACATCGGTTTTGGCAATATTGTTTCCGCCAACCGAGTCGTTGCCATTGTCAGTCCGGAGTCCGCCCCGATCAAGCGTATCATTACCGATGCCCGCGATCGGGGTCAGTTGGTCGATGCCACCTACGGTCGCCGGACGCGAGCCGTGATTATTACCGATTCGAGCCATATCATTCTCTCGGCGATTCAACCGGAAACTGTCGCCCACCGATTCGTGACCAACAAGGACGGACATCCGTCGTCCAACTAACCTCAAACCGCGAACGAGGTGGGGGAGATGCGGGATTTGGTTGCGATCGCGACCGGATCGAGTGGAAGATAGAGAACGACGAACTGCGGGCGAATGACGATTCGATGCCAACCGGAAAATTAATCATATTGACCGGACCGAGCGGTGTGGGGAAAGGAACGTTACATAAAGCACTTCGCGATCGCCACCCCGACCTCTATCTTTCCACCTCTGTGACGACCCGCGCTCCCCGACCGGGCGAGGTAGACGGGCGCGACTACTATTTTGTCGCGCGCCCTCGATTCGAGCAAATGGTCGCTAACGGCGAACTGCTCGAGTGGGCGGAATTTGCGGGCAACTGTTACGGCACCCCTCGCCTCCCGGTCGAGCAAAACGTCCGACAGGGCAATTGGGTGCTGCTCGAAATTGAAGTGGAAGGAGCGCGACAGATCCGCCAGACGTTTCCCGATGCCGTCCTCGCCTTTGTTTTACCCCCGTCCCTCGAAGAACTCGAACGCCGCTTGCGATCGCGCTCTCAAGACTCGGACGAGGCAATTGCAAGGCGATTGGAACGCGCCCGAACCGAACTGGAAGCGGCGGGGGAATTCGACATTCAGATCGTCAACGACCGTCTCGAGGAGGCGATCGATCGACTCGAAACCGCCCTATTCCATCCCCCCGTCACCACAGCCCATTAATTAAAGCCCAGTGTTGCCACCGGGCTTTTGCCAGTCCGAAATCTAGCTAGAGATTCCACTCAATTTGCCATCAAAACTACGGCATGGGGTGGAACAGCAGGTCGGGGAAGAAACGATTGAATTCGATTAGAATTCCAGCCGTGATCGCAATCCAAATCGTTGCTAAAACTGGAGCCGTGGATAAATATCTCAAAAAGTTGTCCATGAATGATTCTCCTACAATCGCGAAAAGTTAAAAAATTTAGCGGGGCGAAATGGGAATTTCTTCGTCTTTCGCCACTAAATCGCCACTGGCAAATTGTTGCAGGGCGGCGAGGGGCCAGGCGAATCCCGTCAACGCCGTCCGGACGGCGAGGGGCACGTCAATCACGATTTCTTTGTCTTCAGGCGATTTTTCCTCGCGAATGGTTCGCAGGTAAGCCCGTCCGACCCAGCCAATCCAACCGGCAATATACAGGAAGAGGATGCTAGGAATTAAAAATTCGCCAGCGTGGCTGAGACGACCGTCTACCACCAGGTGAGGTAGTCCGTCTTCGCCACAGAGCAAATTCGAGTTGCCGTAAAATTCAAAGCGGCGCTTGGCAGCTTCGGTGGTGGCGTTTTCAGCCCGCTGCTGGAAGGCAGGAGATTCGTTGCAAGGGGTTAAACCCGCAACGTCGGCGGACGCCGGAGGCACAAAGGCAAACCACAGGCAAACTGAAAAAATGAGCGCAAGCAATCGTCGCATGGAAGTGTTTCCTTTTGTCACCAAATTCAAACTTTTCGTACAAACAACCAGCTTCGGGGAAATGCGCCGGACTTCCGCTCTACCCCTGGGTAGGGAGGTAGAGTTCGATTCGACAGTTTGACCGTCGAAATTGAGCGGCGGCTGTCGGCTTTCTCCCGCGATCGCCGGTTAAGCGATATGGCGCAGAACGCGCCCGATCGAGCCGAAATCAAGTGCAAACGTATCTCGATGGCATCCTATCATGAATATAGGGGGCGCAGATCGCGTTTTTGGGTTCCCCAAGCGGGTCGCATTATCTTTGGATTAGGCGAATGACAACGGTTTTAGCAATTGAAACAAGTTGTGACGAAACAGCAGCGGCGATTGTAACAAATCGTCAAGTTTTGAGTAGTATTGTTACATCTCAAATTGCCGCTCACCAGCAATATGGCGGGGTCGTGCCGGAAGTGGCATCGCGCCATCACGTGGAAAATGCCGATCGCGCCATTGCGTGCGCCTTGGAGGAGGCGGGGGCGAGTTGGGCGGACATCGACGGGGTGGCGGCGACCTGCGCGCCGGGACTGGTGGGAGCGCTCTTGGTGGGGTTGAGTGCGGCAAAAACTCTGGCGATCGCCCGGGATAAACCGTTTCTCGGCGTCCACCACCTCGAAGGTCACATTTACGCTTCCTATTTGAGCGAGCCGGAGCTGCAACCGCCCTACCTGTGCTTGCTGGTCTCTGGCGGTCACACCAGTTTAATCCGAGTTCGCGATTGCGGACAATACGAAACCTTGGGACAAACCCGCGACGATGCGGCGGGGGAAGCGTTCGATAAGGTGGCGCGACTGCTGGATTTGGGCTATCCGGGCGGTCCTGCGATCGATAAGATTGCCCAGACTGGCAATGTTGAGGCATTTGCGCTCCCGGAAGGTCGGGTGTCGCGGCGGGGAGGGGGTTACCATCCCTACGATTCGAGCTTTAGCGGTCTGAAAACGGCGATGATGCGCTTGAAGAGCAAGTTGGAGGCGGAAAACGGTCAAACCTTACCCGTTGCCGATTTAGCGGCGAGTTTTCAGGACACGGTGGCGCGAGCGTTAACCCGACGGGCGATCGCCTGTGCGATGGATTTCGAGTTACCCACCATTGCGGTCGGTGGAGGCGTGGCGGCGAACAGTCGGCTGCGGCATCACTTACAGGCGGCGGCGCGCGATCGCGGTTTGCGGGTGATATTTCCACCGTTGAAGTACTGCACCGATAACGCTGCCATGATCGGTTGTGCGGCGGCGGACCATCTCAGTCGGGGACACGTTTCGCCGCTGAGTTTGGGGGTCGCCTCCCGAATGAAGGTGACTGAGGTGATGCAGCTATACCAAACGCCATGATTCGGATTCGAGATGCGACGCGCTCGGATTTAGGGGCGATCGTAGCAATTTACAATGCCTCGATTCCGGATCGCTTGGCGACGGCGGACACGGAGCCGGTTTCGGTGACCAGTCGGTTGGGGTGGTTCGAGGCACACGATCGCGCCACGCGCCCCCTGTGGGTGGCTGAAATTGAGGGCGAAATCGTCGGTTGGCTCAGTTTTCAGTCGTTTTACGGTCGCCCTGCCTATTTCCGTACCGCTGAAATTAGCATTTACGTGGCTCGGTTCTATCGCCGTCGCGGGATTGGACGGCAATTGTTGCAAGCGGCGATCGCTCGGAGTCCCGATCTCGATCTGTCCGTGCTGTTGGGGTTTATCTTTGCCCACAACCAACCGAGTTTGACGTTGTTTCGAGGTTTGGGATTCCAACAGTGGGGGTACTTGCCTAAAGTTGCCCAACTCGATGGGGTGGAGCGGGATCTCGCAATTCTCGGTCGTCGGGTGGAGGGGGGATAGGGAGTCGTCGCAAACGCCGAATGTCGATCGCGCCTCTGACAAATACAGGATTGAAATTGATTTGAGGTGGAAAATAATCTACCCAGTCTTATCACTTTTTAATAATAGTTTAACACTTATGAATCAAGTGTCAGATTTGAGTTAAATGGATAAATTTTATCGCATTAAGATAAAATCATCGATATGACTATTTTCTGCCAATCGTTTCATCAAAATTAAAATTTGAATTGTAGGCTCGAACCTAAATCAAGCACTTTTTCAATTTAAACGAACCTAAAATAATGTCAATTTTGTAGCAATGAATTGAGTTCAAATGAATTGATGTGTTGTGGAGAATAAGTTAAGTGGCGAAGCGTTTTTAACCAAAATTTACAGAATAACCCAGCATCTTTAAAATTTGCGTATTGTGCTTTTCATGCAGACACTTTGAGTTTTATAAGAGAACTAGGATATCCGGAAATCTATTTGAAAAATAAAAATCTATCGTGATTAATCATTATTTTATCAGTCCGGGGACTCGGCAAATTCTCCGGCTCGAACAAATTAAACCGGGGCGGTTTCGATATCGTAATTCTACCATTTCGCTGCGAGAGTTGAAGCAATCGGGATGGTATCCGTGCGACGAACTTCCGCCTTATCTTGGTCGGGAGCGAAAACCCTCGTTTGCCCATCCGTATCTCGACGTTTTCCCAGAGGAAATCGCGCAATTGACGGGTTGGCAATTTATTGTGGAATAACGATTATTTCACCTCCTGCAATAAGGGATTGAGATCGAACCACGACCCGTCCCCGTCGCGATATTCGTAGACGAACATACTGCGCACTAACACTTGATAGCCGTCATCGCCGCTGACCTGTTTGCGCTGTCGGACGCGATCGAGCAAGTCCCACTCGTCGTCGGTAATGGCGAGAATCGTTTGATTGCGGCGAGATTTAATGACCGTTTCCAACCCATCCCGAGACAGGGGTAAATCGCGATCTTTCTTAATCCAATCGTTGAGCATTCGCAACAATTCCCGGGGGTGACCGCCGCTGATGCGACACAGGCGATCCAGGGTGTCGGAACTGTCAAAAATGTCCCCAAGGCGATCGCATCTTTGCTCCGGATCGAGGTCGGGAAAAGCTCTAGCGAGAACCATTTGGCGCATCAGAGCCATTCCTTCGCTGCATTCGCTGTTATCCCGCCGCGTCAGGGGAACCATGGGAAGCACCTTGGGATCGCTGCCAAATCGGTTGCTGAGGCGACCCAGGTCGTTGGAGAACATCAGCGACAGCGGCATGGTATAGACAAAGTGACAGTGGAGTTGGCGCAATTGTTCGCCGCGATCCACGAATAAATATTCCGGTTGCGGTCGTCCCCAGGGTTTGACGGTATTCTCGATGCGATCCAGGTTATCGACGATGACGGCTAACCCCTTTTTGCCATTTTGCTTCAGTTTGGCGATGGCGGGTTCGATCAGTTCGGCGTTGATGGCGTCGATAATTCCAGTGGTGCGGGGTTCGAGATAATCGCGCAGTTTGGTACGCAGTTCCGGACTGTTTTTGGCGGTGGCGGTGATTTTGGCGATTCCGGCGTCGAGGGAAATTTTGCCTTGGGTGTCCCCGGACACTTTCCCGATGGGGGTGGTGACTTCGCCAGACAGTTCGATTTCGGTTTGCAGCAGTCTCGCCGCACCGTGGAGCAAGTTTTGCAGTCCGCTGGGTTTGTCCAATTGCAGGCGGTCGAGGCTTTCGCTGATGCGACGCGCGATGGTGAGGAGGATATCGCCGATATCGACATCTCCCATTTCCAGGTCGCGGGAGGACTCGAAGTAGACCACGTGGAATCCGGCGTCTTGCAGTTCGGCTTTGAGGCGCAGCAGTTCGGTGGATTTCCCGCAACCGATGTGTCCGGTGAACAGTTCGCAGGTGGGGGTGTCGGGGGAGAAGTAGGTGATGTTGTCTTTAAGTTCTTCGATTAGTTGTCCGCCGCGAACGTCGGAGAAGTCGATATAGTATTGGCGATCCGGGTCTTGTTCCATGTTGAGGGGACGACCGGGTTGGGTGGCGTGGAACAGGGTGCGGATGTCTGGAGTCATGGCGGCGTTATTCGTCGTTGAGTTGGGAGGGGTCGATTCCC
>CAYQUF010000016.1:3696-45696 GCA_964420595.1 uncultured bacterium | reverse complement strand
TCTGTTGGGTAGGAAGCCGCTATTGTAATCTTTGATTCAATAGCGGTAGTTCACGTTGCCCCACCCAGCCGATCGGAAGGATTTGGAGACCAAACCCCTACATTTCAATTAGAATTGCTATAACGTGCCAGCTTAACGATTACCCAATCGAGTGCATTATCTCGACAGGAAAGTCGCTTGCAACCTCAAGAAAAGCCAAACCCCGGATCGAGCGATTCGGGGTTTGTTGTTATTGCGATCGACAACGAAAATCGGATTACCCACCTGAAGCCACAACATCGTCGGGAAGGCGGCTGAGTTCCTGTTTTAACTTGGCTTGCAACTCTTGAGCGGGGGTTAAGTCCGGCGCGAATTTTAAAGCTTCATCGACCGCGACCAGAGCGTCTTCATAGTTGCCTAAAATCGCCAGCATAACCGCCTTGCGGTACCAAGCAAATCCCCATTTCGGACGAAGGGCGATCGCCTCTTCATAGGATTCGAGGGATTCGTCGTAGCGCTCTAGCAGAGCCAGCGCGTGACCGCGATACAACCAACTCCAATGATTGTCGGGGGCGAGTTCGACAGCGCGATCGAGAGACTCCAACGCTGGCTCGTACTGTTCCTGTTTGAATTGAGCAATCCCTTGACCCTGCCAAGCCTCGCTACGTTCGCCATCGAGGGAAATAGCTCGTTCAAACGCCCCGACGGCATCGGCGTATTTTTCCAGATTCAGATAGCTCTGACCCAATTTAACCCAACTCGACGTATGGTCGGGAGCTAATTCGCTCGATTTCTGAAAGTTTTCCACCGCTTCGGTATAACGATTGGCATTCATCAGGGCAATGCCGCGATGGTAGTATCCGCTATGGCTGTTGGGTTTGAGAGCGATCGCCTTTTCGTAAGCCTCTAGGGCTTGGCTCGTTTGCCCTAAAGTATCCAAGGTGTTGGCCATGCCCAACCACGCACCGAACGAGGTATCGTCGAGAGCGACAGCTTGCTCGAATGCTGCCAGCGCCTCTTCATATTGCTCCATCACATACAGGCACATTCCTTTTCCCGTCCAGGCCACTTCTCGATCGGGATTCATTTCGATCGCCTGCTCGAACTTCGCCAGGGCATCTTCAAATTCGCCCGCTTGAATGGCCTTATAACCCGCTGCAATTAACTGACGGTAATTGTCGTTCTGAGCGATATTAGCAGACTGGATTTTGCTCGGATTGTAGTCGCGATTGGCGGCCTCGGCGGGTAAAGTGGCAAAGTGGGAGACCAGGGCAAAGCTAAGACCGGTTAAAGAATAACCCAATAAAGTTCTCAGTTTCATTAAAAAAGTCCTCTAGGAGAAAGTTTTCTGTCATTTACAACAACATATCTCTAACCCAGAGGACTTATTCAATTTTAGAAAAATTGGGTTGGATATCGCCCGGCGTCGCTATTTTTGTTCGACCACTTCAACGACAACAGAAAGGGTCGCCACCCCAGACGTGTCAACGGCCTGTCCTCGCACGGCATAGGGCGCATTGGCATTGTGGTTGCGATCGAGATTGCCCCAATTTGAATTCTACCGCGATCGCCTCTCGCGATCCTGTCGCCTGCGATCGCGCCATTCTGCAAAGGTCAGATAGCCGACCCCCGCTGTCACGATGACCAATAACCCTAGCGCCAAGGTGGCCAAAACCGTCTGAATCGAAAGTTCCACCGTTTCTCCTTATCCAGTCGTACTGCTACTGAGATCCATTTTCGCATCTGTCTCCTCCACTGAGGGCGATGGCGGTAACTCTTCGACGATCTCGAACCGGACGTGATTGAGCGCTAAGTCGCCAATGGAGAGCTGTTCTTTGTTCATTTGCTTCCCATCCTTAAACAGGGTCTCGAACCGAACGCTCTTGTTAATCTCGATGTGATACCACGCCAACCCCATGAAAAATCGGGTCGGATAGGGACCGCGCGTGTTGGTTCCGTCGGGATTGGACTCCATCGGTACCCACCCGAATCCCGGCACGTAAAACTCCAGCCAGACGTGGTTGAAATCCGGTTGCAGCGGGATCCGACGCAGTTCGGCGCGCGCGGGACATTTGTAGCGACCGACGGTGCGACAGGCAATGCCGTTGAGTCGCAATAGCGCCAGCAAAATTCCCACGTACTCGCCGCAGGAGCCAATGCCGCGCTCTAACACGATATCCGGCGGGTCGATGTGGGGTTTGATGCCGTATTCTAGGCGATCGTAGGCGTAATCGCGAATGGCGATGACTTTGCGCAGCAGGTTGGTTTCCCCATCTACCGCATTGCGCGCGGCGCGACGGACGATATCGGTGTCCATCGCCAAGTTATCGTTATCGACTAAATAGCGTTCTGCAAAACCGGGGGGTAATTCCAGGTTGTCGTCTATGTCCGGCGGCGTCAGGTTATATTTAATGCTGCGAACTTCTAGCAGCACTTTCCAGCCGAACACGTGTGCTTCGTGGGGTTCGAGGCGATCGAATTTAAATACCGCCACCCGCTGTCCCTCTCGCTCTTGCTCCACAAATGGCAAGCCAATCGGTTCGACGTGTTTGATGGTTTGGCGTGCCGATTCTGCGGGAAGGCAAATGTGCCATTCTAGATTTTCCAACACTAGCGGGTCGAGGGGAGACAGTTCCTCGACGTAGGACATTTCGATTAAATAGCTGTTGGAAACGGCGTAGTGTTGGTCGGGATGGTAGTGAATGTGGAGGGGATGGAGAAAAGTGCGATCGCGAAAGGTCAGTTGAAACGGGTTCGCCGAGTTGGGGTTGTCGCGAATGTAGGGTTCTTCAGACGCATAGGCGACATACAGCATCGGCTCCTCAGTTTCCGGATGCGGATAAAACACCAATCCCGTCGGCGACTCGAATGGCGCGAGCAGGCTGTAGTTAATCGAACCGGTGGCGCGATCCATGCAATAAATGGTTTGCTCGACGGTATCGCACACCCACAGTTGTTCGCCGCGAACGGTCAAATTCTCGATTCCGACCCCAGGCGCGTAAAATCGGGTAATTTCTTCGCCGGTTTTGCTGCTAAAGACGAAGATATAGCCGGTTTTCTGACAGCTAACGTACAGGGTCGATCCCCAAATGGCGACCCCATTGGCGGGATAGGGGAGGGTGGCGAAGTGGCGGGGTTCTAATTCTGCTAAATCGCAGGTATACACGCTGTCGCCTCGGGTCATCCACAGGGTATCTCCCGCGATCGCCAATCCGGTCGTTCCGATAAACTCGTTAACGTGGCGCGGATTGAGAATGCGGGTGTTGTCGTTGTTGCAGTCAACTTCGAGCAGATACCCCCGAATCGAGTCAATCGCAACCAGTGCTTTTCCCCACACGGTTAGTCCGTGCAACGCATAAGCACCGTAGGGTCTGATAGTCCGCAACCAAGGATTTTGTCTCACGTCTAACTCTAAATTCAACAACCGAACGCTTCCCAACCGAGCGAGGATCGATCGCTCGATAACTGGACTAGGATAACCCTTGCGGGCGATCGCCAAACGTAACGAAATTAGCGAATTGGCGGTTTAGATGTATATTCGATCGCCCCTCGGAAGGCAGCTAATTCCGCTCGCTCCCCAATCACGAGGAGTTTGTCTCCGGCGTGTAAGGTGGTTTGAGCATTAGGATAGTACATCGTTTCGCGATCGCGCCGAATTGCCATCACGGTTGCACCGGTACGATTGCGCAAGTCAGCGTCGGCGAGGGTCTGTCCGACCACTGGCGAGGTCCCCGATAGCACTACCCACTCGCTATCGAAGTCGGTTTCGGTGTCCATCAGCTCCCGCTGCAACCACTCGCTATTGCGCTCCGGACGCACGCTGGAGTAACGGTCGGTGCGAATGGTTTGAATAATCGACTGCACCATCCACTGAGATTCCCCTAAACTAAACAGGACGTGCGCCCCCATCTCTAAAGCCGCCTCAAACTCCGGCTGGACGACCTCTCGCGCCCCCAACTGGTTCAACAGGTCAATTTCGCTATTTTGGTGCGATCGCGCCACTACATCCAAATTTGGCGAGAGTCTCAAGGCGCGTTTGAGCAACAATCGGGTACTGGAGGGGTCCGGAAGGGCGATCGCCAACGCTGTCGCTTTATCCAAGTGAGCGTTTTCCAGCACCAGTTCTGAATCGGCGTCCCCGAAGATATACGGTATTCTCTCGTGACGCAATTTTTGGATCGCCGCTTCGCTATTTTCCACCACCAGCACCGGATAGCCGCGATCGCGTAACATATTCACCAGCACCTGTCCGACCCGACCGTATCCCGCCACCACCACGTGATTTTCGATGGTTTCGGGAACCGACAGGGATTTCGCCGCTTGAAACCGCTGCAACGTCCCCGAAAGAAATGGCAAATCGCTCAATTTTTCCGCTAGCGTCGGCGACCACTTTAGGAAAATTGGCGTTAGTACCAGGGTAATGGCAGTGGTTCCCAACAGCAGCAGGTATTTTTCCTGACTGACAAATCCCGAGTCCAGTCCCACCAAGGCGAGGACGAAGGAGAATTCGCCAATTTGGTTCAATCCCAAACTGGCAATAGTAGCCGTTTTGAGGGAATAGCCGAACCGCAGCACGATCGGAAAAATAATCGTGGCTTTCCCCACCATGACCACGGCGACCAGTCCCAAAATCCAGCCGATATTGTTGAATAAAATCTCCGGGTCGATCAACATGCCAATGGAGGCGAAAAACAAGCTGGCGAAGGTATCGCGCAAGGGCAGAATTTTCGCTAAGGCTTGATCGGCATATTCGATTTCAGCCATCATCAACCCAGCTACGAATGCTCCCATCTCGATCGACAGTCCCAGTCCGGCGGTTAATAGGGCAACCCCCAAACACAAGGCGATGGTGGTGAGTAAAAATAATTCAGAACTTTCGGTGGCGGCGATGTTTTTAATTAACGGCGGAACTAACCAGTGTCCGGCGGCTAAGGCGGCGGCGAGAAATATCGTGACTTTTAAAACTGATGCGATTAAGGTCGGGACGAGGTTTTCTGGATTTTCTAAGGCAGGTAAAATAGCGAGCATCAACCCTAATGCCAAGTCTTGCACAATTAATATAGCGAGCATGACTTGACCGTGCAGGGTATTGGTTTCGCCGCGTTCGGTCAAGGTTTTGAGAACGACGGCGGTGGAGGAGAGCGATAGAATTGCTCCTAAAAATATCCCTTGCGATATCGAATCTACCCACCCCACCAAGTTGGAGAGTAGGGCGACTAAGGCAATGGTTAAACCAATTTGCAATACGCTTCCTTTCAAGGCAATGTCTTTAACTCGCCGCAATTCTGCTAGGGAGAATTCGACGCCGAGGGCAAATAGCAAAAAGGCGACGCCAATCTCGGCTAGAGCATTAATTTGTTCGGGATCGTTGAGAAGTTTAAAGCCAAAGGGTCCTAAGATTAGTCCGCTGGCTAAATATCCCAGTAAAACGGGTTGGCGCAGGCGATTGGCGATATATCCGCCGAATGCAGATGCGCCTAACACAATTGTTAAATCTAGAATAATCTTATGTTCTGATGCCATTTTAGTAATCGGGATTTTTATGGACAAGCAGTACGCCAGCGATCGCGAATCGAACCCTAGGTGTCGTGCGGACAGCCCAACCAGAACCACCAATTCCAGCCTAGATCGCCGATCGCGAGTTCTGTTATTGTATCAGCGTCGCTTCAAGACTTCGAGCGATCGTCGCAACATTCAAGGCGTCAGTCGGTCGGTTTGCAATTGGTACGAGCGAAGGAATTACTCGATTTTTCGCGATGAAATGGGGGCAAAAGTCGGCATTAATTTCGGTCAGTTATCGAGCGATCGCGCGGCGCTTGAGGGGTGCGACCCTTCAGGTATATTAAATTTTATAAAAATGCTGGAACTTTCTCGCCTACCTGTGCCAATCTATTAATAGTAGCTCGTTTTAATATCAAACAATTCTTAGAACCGACGCGATCGCCTCGCGTTTTTCTTGCTATTGTTGCAATTTTTTTCAACGGACGAGTTTTTCTAGGGGCGATCGCGATGGGTTAGTGTTTCTATTATTCAATTATTAAACCAGTTGACAATTTAATTATTTTATCCACGCTTATCCTATAGAAAAGAGGCATAAAATGCAAGCTCACGCCGATTCTCCTAAAGCCGATACCCTACCAACCGCTCGATTGGGCTGCAAGCGATTGGGAGCTTATTTACTCGAAGCGGGGTTGCTCACGGAAGCGCAAGTGCAAGTTGCCATGTACGATCGCGCGGCGACCGGAAAGCGTTTTTCCGAGATTGTCGTCGATCATGGCTGGGTCAAACAGAAAACCATCGATTTTTTGATGCAAAAAGTCATCATTCCCGAGCAACAAGCCACAAACAGCCAACTGTACTCTCGCCGTCGCCTCGTTCCCACTCCCGCACCGTCTCAACCCAAATCCGACCCCTCCCAATCTCACGCTCGCCATTCCACCGATTCCTCGCATTTAGACGAGTTATCTGACCTGATGTCCGAAACCGCGATCGAACCCCCAGACATCGACCCGAGCGAAGTAACCTGGCTCGGTTAAGGGCAATCCTTGTCCAGCAAAATTGCCCCCACGACTGGTTCGTGAGGGCATTATTGTCAGCAGTGAATCCAATCGGTTCTGTTCAAAGCACTCAAAATAAACTGAAGTGGTGACTTCAGAGTTGGGTTTGCAAAAGTTTAAAATTCTCGCTGTTGTTCTCGCTTAAAAATGCCGGATAAATACAGGCAATCGATGCGCATCAGAACGACAAATATACCGAGCTGAACGAACCAAGGAGCCAATGCAAATCCAACAATCAGGCTGATAATTGCAGTAACGGCCGCCAGGACGGAATAGATATCTTCTGAGGTGCGCCGAAACAGGTGCGTCGCTCCTACTGCAAGGATTAGCGCGATTAAGTAAACTGGCGGTGTCATGACCGTGCCCCCTGGATATTAAAGCAATTTAAAATGTTAGCCGTTCGTTCTGAGCGCGTTGGTGGAAGCTTGATGGAGCTGCCTCGCCGAACTCCGGAAATTTCATTACAATCTCACAGTAGCATTGAGTCGGGAAGATTTTGTGTAACGTCGATCGCCAAATGAAAAGTCAAGGTAATGTAAATCCCAAGGTCAGTCATAAGAACGGTTTATCTCGATTGAGGTTAAAATGACAGAATCAAAAGTTTTTAACGCGCATTTGGGCAAGATTTTCGACGTTATTTTGGCAAAATTTCCAATCCTATCCCCCTAACGACCGTAATGCACCCGCGATCGCCCGAATCCGGCTTGTTGCAACTCACGGCTCAACGCTCGCGCCCGAGATCGTCGCTCGAACGGACCGATCGCCACATGAGGACCGTAAGGTTCGTCTCGAATGCTGACTTCAACTCCAGGGGAGACGAGGGGGCGAATTTGGCTGGCAATGCGGTTTAACTCGGCGCGATCGCCCGGAATAATGGCAAAATAGCCCTTCTCGCTGCCCGCCGAGGCAAGCGATGGTATTCCCCCATTCAGATCGATTCTGCCCAGTCGAGCGTTAATTCCCCGAGCTTCCAACGCTTGCACTCGCGATCGGGCAAAACGTTCCTCTAAAAATACCCCCGCCTGAATCACGCTTTCGCCGTTATACGTTCGCACGAAGGCATCCGGTTCCACCTGGCGCACTTGCGAGAGCAATCCCGGACGACTCCCGCGTACGTAAACCAGATAATGCTCTAAGGCAGACCCCTCTCTCGACGACGGTGGTGGCGGTGGCATCGAATTGGGCGGGGGCGGGAGCGGCGTTCCGAATTGGACGGACTGAGCAGATGCGCTACACTGAAACACCGCGATGGACACCGTCGCGATCGCCATAGCATTCCAAATTTTCCCAATTTGCGGTTGTCCTAACTGCACGGTCGCGTTTTCACCCCCAATTTTCGATGGTCGAGAATCGATAGCAATGTTAATTTAGAAATCATTGTATTGTTTAAGTCGCGCATTGAGTTCCAACCCATGAACAAAGTGGTCGTGGGCCTCTCCGGTGGGGTCGATAGTTCCGTTTCAGCCGCCATCCTGCATCACCAAGGCTACGATGTGGTCGGCATGACCCTTTGGCTGATGAAAGGCAAAGGTCAGTGCTGCTCCGAAGGCATGGTCGATGCGGCATTCATCTGCGAACAATTAGGCGTTCCCCATCACATCGTCGATAGTCGAGAATTGTTCCAAACCAACATCGTCGATTATCTGGTCGAAGGGTATGGAGGGGGAACCACGCCGCTCCCGTGTTCGCAGTGCAACAAAGCAGTCAAATTCGGTCCGATGTTGCAATACGCCCGCGAACAGTTGGGCATCGATAAGATTGCTACGGGTCATTACGCGCGCATTCGCTACGACGCCGAGGGCGATCGCTATCAACTGTTTCGCGCCGTAGATCGCAGTAAGGATCAGTCGTATTTCCTCTACGACCTGCCGCAACCCTTACTGGCGGCGTCGGTGTTTCCCCTGGGCGAACAGCCGAAAAGCGAAACCCGGCGAATTGCAGCCGAATTCGGACTTAAAACTGCCGATAAACCCGAAAGCCAAGACTTGTGTTTGGTCGAATCTCACGGTTCGATGCAAGACTTCTTGGAAAAATACCTGGCACCCAAACCCGGCGATATCGTCGATCGCGACGGTCGCGTGTTGGGACAGCACCAAGGCATCCATCGCTATACCGTCGGACAGCGCAAAGGGTTGGGCATTTCCGCGCCGCATCCGCTGTACGTGGTGGCGATCGATCCGGGACGCAATCAAGTCATCGTGGGCGATCGCGCCAGCGTTCACCACAGCGAATGCACGGTGCAGCGAGTCAACTGGGTATCCGTCGCGCCTCCGTCTGCCCCAATTCGCGCCGAAGTGCAAGTGCGCTATCGCACTCGTCCGGTTCCGGTCGGGATCGTGCCGTTAGAAGGCGATCGGGTGAAGTTGGTGTTTGACGAACCGCAATTCGGCATCACCCCCGGACAAGCCGCCGTCTGGTACGACGGGGAGATGCTCCTCGGGGGCGGCATTATCGAAAAATACGAACGAGATTAACGATTCAGGGACGTGCTGCAGCGCGTCTCTTTTTATTAGGGAAGGGAGAATTGGCAACCGGCGAGGGATCTACGCCAACCCCACCGACTGCACGACTTCTCGCAGAAATCTATACGTCTCCTCGGAGTTCGCCACGATTAACCCCGGTCGGCGGTAATTTTCGCACTGGTTTAACGGCGGTAATGGAGAACCGTCATAGGTGGTCGCGATACAACCCATCTCCTGCGCCATAAACGCGATCGCCGCTCCGTCGATAAACTGCGCCGACTTCACCACTGCACCTGCCAGGTCGCCGGTCAAAATGCCGTTAAAGTTGGGAACTTCCACCTCGGACGAATAGACGCTTTCCAGGTCGATGGGATCGAAGCGATCGCGCAGCGGTTCGACCAACTGGCTCATTCCCACCCCCAAGTAAATCCCCGGTTTGGGATCTCGAACGTGCAACCGCTGGCACTCGTGCAATTGTACCTCTAGCGGTCCCCAAAACGTCCCTTCCCCGCGCAGGCTGTAGTAATAGCGATCGCGCCCCGGACTGATGGCGAGAACTGCTTCGAATTCGTCGGCGTTGAGAACCGTGAGAATAATTTGATAGTTGGAATGACCGTCGAGATAAAATTGCGTCCCGTCCACCGGATCCAGGGTGACAAGGTAGTCGCCGGGTTCTCCCAAGGCGATGGAGCGAAAGTATTTTGTATTGTAAGACTGTTCGTGTTCTTCCCCAAAAAAGCGAATCTCGGGAAATGCCCCTAACAACGCCACTTCTACCAAGGTTTGAATCGACAGATCGGCATCGCTGAGGGCGGCGGCGAAGAAATTTGCCTGTTGTTGTTTTTCCGGACGGGCAGCAATGTGGGGTTGTAACTGACGCGCGTAAGCGGCGGCGGCTTTAAGATGGGGCAGTAGGGTTTCGAGGATCGATCTCGGAGTGGGGATGGGCGACATAAGTTTGCCTTCCGTCTAAACCTTAATTTTTGTAACACCTCCACCCCCATCGGTCAAATGGGCAACCGGCAACTGGAAAGTGTACCCATCTCCCTATCCCCTCAACCGCGCCACCAAGTCATCCCAGCGCACCCCATCGAGATCGGGCAACACCACGTGCGCCGCTCCTACCCGCGCCGTCGGACCGAGTCCCACCACCCACATTTGCGCCGCGAGAGCTGCTTCGATCCCGGATTCGGCATCTTCGACGACCACACATTGCGCTGGAGACAGTCCCAACTGAGCGGCGGCGTGTTCGAACACATCTGGAGCGGGTTTGGAGCGAGGAACGCTGTAGACGTCGGTAACTACGTCAATGCAATTGGCAATTCCCAACCGTTCGATCGTGGGTTTGACATTTTTACTCGCCGAGGCGATCGCGATTTTCAACTCCCCCGCCTGCAATTCTGCGAGCAAATCCGCAACGCCGGGGAGCAAATCCGCCGAACTCATATCGCGAATCAAGTCCAGGAAATAGCGGTTTTTGCGATCCATCATCTCCTGCATTTTGGCTTCGCCGACGGCGCGATCGCCCAGCAGCCGCAGCAGGGAATCCCGCCGAGACAGACCCCGCAGGCGATCGTTCATGGCGCGATCGAACGGAATGCCTTCCTCGTCAGCCAGTTGTTTCCAACTTCGATAGTGAAATTCAATCGTATCGGTCAGGACGCCATCCATATCGAAGATGACCCCACGAATATCCGGGCGAGGCGAGTTTAACATGGGAAATCGCTTGCGTATCGGCAATCAACTGCTCGTTCGGTCATCGCGCCGCATTGCTGTTGGAACTGCGTCCGTCGCCCTGTCGCTGCTTCGCTTCTTGGGCATTGAGCTTGTAATTGAGTTCCCGCGTGCGGCGAGAGAGCAACCGAATAATATTAATGGCAATTCCCGGCGTTTCGTCAATGGCGTCGTAGAGTTGCTGTTGGGTCAGCATCAGGCACTCGCACGATTCCACCGTGGTCACCGACGCCGATCGCGGTTCGGCATCGAACAGGGACATCTCGCCAAAACACGCTCCCTGTTCCAATTGAGCTAAGTCGCGATCGCCCAGGTGAACCCGCACGTGACCGGAGACGACAATATAGAGCGATCGCCCCTCCTGACCTTCAGTAAAAATCGTGTGGTTGGGCGGAAACGATAGCTCGTCCATCACCGACGCCAGCCTGACGAGAAAATCATCCCGCAACTCCTTGAAAATGGGGACGCCTCGAACAAATAGTAATCGGTCAACGCTGGTTAGCATGGGGGATAACAGTGAAACGGGAGGGCGATCGAGCCCGTTGCCGCAGAAGGAGACTCAACCGAGCCACTTAAGCAGTGGAATGAGACAAGCCGAATTGCTGCATCATCTCTTCGACTTGAGCAGCCACCAAGCGATCGGGATCGTTCTTGAGCCTTGGCAGCAATTCTACCAAGGCACGCGGCGAAGCCACCCTTAAGTACGCTAACACGGCTTCGCGCACGAACCCTCGGGGGTGGCGCAAACCGGCAAGGGTCGCCTCTGCACTCACGCTCCACCGGGCTTGACGGGCGAGATGGAAACAGCACGCCAGCGGCCAATCCGACAGGAAGTGACGTAATTCTAGCAGGTAGCGCAGGCGATCGCTCGGTCCGAAGCGTTGATAGTCGATCAACTCCGAGAGGTTGTTGAGTTTTTCATTTTCCGAGTGTTGGTCGAGGACGCTGAGCAGGGCGCGTTTGTTGGGAATGTCGATGGTATTGTCTAAAATTTCCAATCCCCGCGCCATATTCGTCGGCGATCCCGACTTCAGGTTAAATGCCGCCGCCTGAATCGAACCGATGGGATAGAGCAATTTCATCAGTAAAAACAGGCGATCGATCGCATCCGTTTGCAAATCGCGCAACGCCCGCTGTAACAGCTGCAGCGCCGAATAACTTGGCACCTTGCCCTCGCCATTGCGTTCGGGATGGGACAAATCGCTAGCAACGGAAAAATCGATCGAGGCGGCGTAGGTTTGCCCCAAAAACATTAACTCTTGGTCGATCGTGCGTTCGATCCCGCTGCGACCGATGCGCTCTTGCACCCCGTCAATCCCTCGTTCTTGCGGAATTTTCAGCAGTACCCGCAGGATATTGCGGCGATCGATCCCCCACGACGTCAGCAAGTGGGTCACCAGCGCGTCGAGGGCTTCTTGGGTGCCGATTTGCCCGATCGCGTTCCATGCGTGCATCCGAACCAAATCGGGCTTATGGTTATCTTCAGCCAGATGCACCAACGGCGCGATCGCCTCATTCTCCAGGCGCACCAACGCTCGCATCGCCGACTCGCGGGTCGATTTGTAATACAATCCCCGCAGCAGGGACGGATAGTATTCCTCCAAGTGGGTCGAAGCAATCACCTCCAGCAAGGCACAGCGCACCCGCAGCGATTCGTCTTGCAGCAAGCTGGGGATGTAGAGTCGCAACTGCGCCAAATAGTCCGCTTCTCCCAACGCGCGAGTGCCCATCACCCGCTCTTTCTCCTGCTTGTGGGTAATCATTCGCCGCAGGGCATGGGTCGCCTCCACCTTCAGATCGCGATTGCCCCGCCGCAAAATCAACGCCGCCGCCGTTCCCCGCACCACCGGATCCACCTCCGGACGCAAATAGGGGCGCAACTGTTGCACGTCCGGCGCTGCTTCGGTCAGCCACACGTAACGCAACGCCAGCGCTAGCACTTCCGGGGGCAGCGATTGGTTAATCAGCAACCGCACCTGGTCGAGATGTTCCCGACTGGGGTGTTGCAGCATTGTTTCCAAACTTTGGCGCTGCAAGCTCGGCGGAAGCGTCGGTAACAGCGATGCCAGCACCTCCCCCACGTTTTGGGGATCGATTTGACTGAGCAGTTCGATGCACGATCGCTTGTCGGCTTCCGTTCCCGGCGTTTGTAGCGTTTCCACCACCGCCCGCTTCAGTCCCCGCAAATCCACATCCGGTCCGCTCAAGCGACCCCGTTCGGCACTAGAGACGAGCAAGCCGACATAGCGCGCCCGCATCAACCAAACCACCACGATCCACGCCAGCGCCAACGCCACGATCAGCCAGACGAATACGGGACCTTGTAATTCTTGCCATTGCTCTGCGGGCAACCACTGACGACCGCACCAAATAATCGCCCAAATCCCGACACCCGTCACGCCAGAGGCAAACGGTTCGGCGATCCCGTTCACCAAAGCTTGAAAGTTACTGCGCAGGTTATCGGGCAGCGGTTGGAATAATACCGGTCCGGTGCCCTCGATTAAGGTATAGTGCAGCAATTCGTCGAAAAACTTGATCGCCACCAACCCGGCAAACAAGGGAAACCAAGTCAGACTCGCGCCAAATAGAGAAATCGTACCGAGAAAGGCAACCAAGCCGGGTAGCAAGCTCCCGGCGGCAAACACGCCCATGCGCTCGACGATCCGGCTGGAGGCAAACCATTGCGTCACCAGCTCGAAAATGCCCAAAATGCCGTTAAACAGCCCCAAAAAGCTGGCAATTGCCGTGGCTGGGGTATTGCCGTCCGGGGTTTGCTGCTGCAATTCCAGGGCGCTCAGAAATTGGAAGTCGATCAGGATGTAGAGGACTTCCACGAGTACGAAAAACATGACCAACGGCCAGACGTAGCTGCGCAGCGGCCCTTGCAGGCGACGGGTCGTAAATTCTTGATGGTCGTCTTCAACCGTGCGGCGGCTGGAGTCGGGAAAGGCTTGGCTGTAACTTTGGGTCAGGTAAAACAGCACCAATGCCCCCAACAGCATCATGGCGCAGGAAATCAGGGTGATGTTGGCTAAGCCGAACCAGCGAATCAGCACGGGCAGAGAAAATCCGCTAATCACGTCGGCTAGCAAGATCCCGCTACTGATCAGGGGATAGGTTCGCTTGATTTCGCGAATGTTAAACAGTTGGTTGGCGGCGATGGAGGAGTTGAGGTCGTTGAGGACGTAAATGCCGTCCACCCACAACCGCATTAAAAAGATCGTGATGCCAAACAGGGCAGACAGTCCCAGTCCGACCCGAAACAGCAACAGCGGCAGCGACATCAACACGGCGATCAGCACGATCGTCCGCCGCAGGGGTAAAATTTGTTGCAGCCACGAATAAAGCACCCCCAACCCGGAACCGATCGCGGCACCGACCAGGTAAATCAACGGCAGCGACTCGGCGCCGTAACGGTCGAGGAACAAGCCCACCGTACTGGCTTCCAGCCACAGCAAGCCCACAGAGGTAACCGTGTAGAAGGCGAACATTAAAAAAGTGCGTTCGCTTTCTTCAGGACGAAGGTTGACCCACCTCAGCCACCGCTGTCCCCATCCGCCTTTCGCCCATTGCCAATGTTTGAGTTCCATGCAGCGTTGATTTCCCTGATATGCGCAATCCCTAATGGCGTTCGATTCGCGCCACTCGAACGGAGGCGATCGCCATGCCGAAGGCAAAGCGCGCGCGCCTGACGTGCCGATTTATTCGAGGTCGCCCTTCGATCGAGCTGATGATTTCGCGATGCTATTGCTGCGGCACTCCAGTCCGGGAGCGTTTGACCATTCGATTTTCAACCAATTTAGCACTATTCCCAACGAAGCGCGCGTCCCTGGCGAGTCGGGAGAGACGGTTGGAAGCAGGGAGCCGCCAATGCATCGACTCTCTCCCAGTGCGACCCGTTATTTTTTCGGCGACAGCAGCATCATCATGGTGCGGCCTTCGCGTTTGGGTCGTTGTTGAATTTCAGCCACTTCTTCGAGGTCGTCAGCCATGCGGCTGAGTAATTCTTCGGCGAGGTCGGTATGTTGGATTTCCCGTCCCCGGAACATGACCGTGGCTTTGACCTTATCGCCGCCTTTGAGAAATCGAGCGGCTTGCTTGATGCGCACGTGGTAATCGTGTTCGTCGATTTTGTAGCGCATCTTCACTTCTTTAACTTCAGCCGCGTGCTGCTTCTTGCGAGCTTCGCGAACTTTTTTCTCTTGCTCGAATTTATATTTGCCGTAATCCATGATCCGGCAAACCGGTGGGTCGGCCTTGTCGCTGACTAAAACGAGGTCGAGGTCTTTGTCTTCCGCAATCTGCAAGGCTTCCTGGGGAGAGACGATGCCGATTTGATTGCCATCGGTATCGATCGCTCGGATTTTGGGGAAGCGAATGCGTTCGTTGATTTGGGGTAAATTGCGGTTCCGTTTCTTGTCAATCACAGGCGTTCTAGGTAATATTTGCTCTCGTTTGACGGTTAAAGGTGAGTTGGGTAAGGTTTGCGATCGCCGCGTGCGGATGATGGACGCTGTACTGCCATTCTACCAAGATTCGTCGCAGTGCTCCAACCATAGCCGATCGGCTGGGTTGGTGGTGAAGCGGCGCACGACCGAAGGGAATCATCAAGCACGTCTAAGAAACGCAAAAGCATTTTATAAGGCTGTAATGATTTCATGCTAAACATGACCTGGGAATTCAAGCTCAAGCCGACGGCGGAGCAGGTTTCAGAGATTGAGCACATTTTGGACGTGTGCCGCCAGGTCTGGAATTTGGCGCTGCGGGAACGCAAAGACTGGCTAAATTCTCGCAAGTCTGCGGTGAATGCGTGTTCGATTCGGCGGGAATTCATTGTGCCAGCGGATGCGCCATTCCCCAGTTATGCAAGGCAATGCAAAGCTTTGACCGCTGCCAAGGCAGAGTTTCCCCGGCTCAAAACCGTCAACGCTCAGGTGCTTCAACAGGTTATCCGAAAACTGGAGACCTCGTGGGAGTCTTGGGGTCAGGACTTCCTCGGTTCAAACAATCGAATCGGATGCGTAGCTTTGTCTTCCCTCAGATGCTTAAAAACTGCGTGTCTGATGAGGGCATTAAGTTGCCAAAATTGGGATGGGTTAAGGTTCGGCGATCGCGAGGAATACCGGAACGGTTTGAGGTGGAACAGGCTCGAATCGTTCGCAAAGCATCGGGTTATTTCGTCATGCTGAGTCTCCAGGCTGATGTCGATCTTCCTGACCCGATGCCTCATGGTCATCCGGTGGGGATTGACGTTGGACTGGAATACTTTCTCTCGACTTCGGACGGAGAATCGGTGAAGCGACCCCGCTTTTTCAACGACTTACACCGCCAGCTAAAATTGCTGCAACGTCGGCTGAAGAAAAAGCAGAAGGGATCTGCCAACTGGCTGAAGCTTCAAAAGAAGATTGCCAGAGTCCATCAACGTATTGCCGATACCCGTAAGGACTGGCATTTCAAATTGGCTCATCATCTCTGCGATGGTGCCGGGACGATCTTTGTGGAAGACCTGGACTTCCGCATCATGGCTAAAGGGATGCTGGGCAAACATACCCTGGATGCTGGATTGGGTCAGTTTGTCAACCAAATCCTTCCCTGGGTGTGCTGGAAGCGCGATGTGTATTACGGCAAGGTGGATGCACGGGGTACGTCTGGCGGAATGCCCGGACTGTAGTGCTCAGGTACGCAAAGACCTCAGCGCGAGAGTGCATCAATGCTCTGAGTGCGGGTCAGTTAAACCCCGTGACGAGGAAGCGCGCACAAGTCATAGGTACCCGTGGGCAACGGGGAATTGAAAATGCCTGTGGAGTCGAGGCGGCGGGGGCTGGAGTGACTCAGTCTAGCTGGCTGGCTCTGAAGCAGGAACTCTTGGGGGCGACCTCAAGCATCTCCAGGCATAATCTTTGATTTGCATGGAGAGTATGTCAAAATCGCAGCAGAACTCTCCCGATTTCGAGCGGAATCGAGTCCCGATCGCTTGAAGTCTAACCGAGTTTCCCAATCCAGGGGCATTCTCGTGCGGATTGGCTTGCATCTGAACCTTCCCCGATGCCCGCTCGAATGCTAGCCCACTCTCGCGATCGCCAATGCCATCTGCCCAGCAATCGAGTTCGGACGCATGGAAGAAACACTGATTCAACGCAACCCCTTCGCCAACACCGCCTTTTTTGAATTTCGGCGATTTGACGGCACGGGGAACAACCTCGCGCCCAACTTGCGCAATCTCGGCAGCGTCGATACCCTCTACCGCCGCATCGCTCCGGTCGAATACGAAGACGGACTCGCAGCTCCCGCTGGCGTGGCACCTCCCGACGGCACCCGCAACCCCATTTTTCTCGAAGACGGCACGGTTTTAGACAATCCCCCCGATCGCCCCAGTCCCAGAGAAGTCAGTAACGTTATCTTCAACCAGACGGAAGCGTCGATTCCCAACGGGCGATCGCTCACGGACTTGGTGTGGAGTTTCGGTCAGTTCGTCAATCACGATACCAGCTTCGCCAAACCGGGGGAAACAGACTTTCCGATTCCCGTCCCCGAAGACGACCCGGTTCTCCAGCAAGACACCTTACCCTTCCAACGGGATGCCTTTGCCCCCGGGACGGGCACTCCCGCCACCAACGTTCCCGCCGAAGGCGTCAATACGGTCACCGCTTGGCTGGATTTATCCACCATCTACGGCGCAGAACCGTCGTTCGACCTCGACCTGCAAAACTTCGATCGCCTCGCTCCAGGGGGCAAACTCGCCGTCCTCAGTACCGAAACGGGAAATCTCCTCACTGCTGACGAAGACGGTGAAGCCATTGACGGTGCCTTTGAAGGGGTCGGCTTCCGCTCTGGAGACGCCCGCGCCAACACCAATAGCAGCCTCGTCGCCCAGCATACCCTGTGGACGCGCAACCACAACCGCCTCGCCGATCGCCTTGCCGAAACGCACCCCGATTGGACGGACGAGCAACTCTTCCAACGGGCGCGCCAACTCAATATCGCTCAATATCAAAATGTCGCCCTTTACGAATGGCTGCCGTTAATCGTCGGCGAAGACTACATCGATCCCTACGAAAGCTACGACGCCGCCATCGACCCGCAAATTACCAATACCTTTTCCGTTGCCGCCTCGCAGATTATCTTGACCCAAATTGGCTCTCAAATACTGCGATTCGACGCCAACGGGATGCCAGTCACCGACGGCAATATCGATATTTTGCAAGACTTCGGCGCGCCCAATATTACCGACGGGGAAGATATCAACGAAATCTTCCGAGGATTGAGTGCCAGAGTTGCCGAAGCGATCGATAACCAAGTCGTGGGCGAACTGCGCAATCGCATTCCCGAACCCCCAATTCCCGACGGCATCGATCTCGTCGCCCAAACGATCCAACGGGGGCGCGATCGCGGCTTGAGCGATTACAACCAACTGCGCGCCAACTTAAACGAAATTGCCCCAGAACTGGGCATTCAACCCATCGGCAGTTTCGCGGGCATCACCTCCGACCCCCAAACCCAGCAAGCCTTACAAGACCTCTACGCCACCATCGCCGACATCGATATGTGGGTGGGATTGCTCAGCGAAGATCCCGTCGGCGATCCGAACCTCCCCACCGCCTCCCTGCTCGGACCGACCGCTAGGGGAGTCTTAAAGCTGCAATTCGAACGATTGCGAGATGGCGATCGCTTCTGGTTCGAAAACGCGATCGGCGAAGACGGCGGCGACAGCGGAGTATTCGCGCCCGCAGAAATCGAAGCCATCCGCCAGACCACCTTTGGCGAAATTCTCCGGCTCAACACCGACATCGACAATATCCAACCCGACCCGTTTACCCTCGTCACCACCGCCACCGAAGGCAACGACACCTTATTCGGCAGTTTCGGCGACGACACCTTTTTTGCCCTGTTCGGCAACGATCGCTACAACGCCAACAGCGGCGACGATCTCGTCTTCGGCAACAAAGGCAACGACACCCTCGATGGCGGATTGGGCAACGATACCATCTACGGCGGCATGGACAACGATTCCATCGTCGGCACCTCGGGGAATCATTTCCTATTTGGCGATCTGGGCAACGACTTTATTCAAGCCGGAACGGGCAGCGACTTCCTCGAAGGCAACGACGGCAACGACACCCTCAACGCGGGGTCGGGCAGCGATACGCTCCTGGGCGGTGCCGGATTCGACTTCCTCGACGGCGGCTCGGGGTCGGATTACCTCTCCGGCAGCATGGGGAATAACACCCTATTGGGCGGCGAAGGGGACAATACCCTACTCAGCGGCAACGGCGTCGATGTCTTGATAAGCGGTTCGGGATCGGACTACCTGTTCGCCGAGGGCGGCAACAACACCTTAAACGGCGGCGGGGGTAACGACACCCTCCTCGCTGGCGACGGCATCGACCTACTCATCGGCGGTTCGGGATCGGACTACCTGTCCGGCAGCATGGGCAACAATATGCTGGTCGGCGGCGAAGGGGACAATACCCTACTCAGTGGCGATGGCGTCGATTCCCTCATGGCGGGGTCGGGTTCCGATTACCTGCTCAGCGGCTTGGGGAACGATACCCTAGTTGGCGGCGACGGCAACAATTCCCTGTTCGGCGGCGGCAATGACGATCGCCTGTTTGGCAGTTCCGGCAATGACTTTTTCTCCGGGGATCTGGGTTTCGATACCCTCGAATCCGGTCTGGGCAACGACACCCTATTCGGCGGAGACAACGAAGATCGCCTCTTCAGTGGCGGCGGCGACGACTTTCTGTTTGGCGATGGCGGGAATGACTTTCTGGTGGCGGGTTCCGATGCAGACGTTCTCGTCGGCGGCGAAGGGTTCGATACCCTATTTGGCAACACCGGAAACGACCGACTATTTGGCAACCAGGGGAACGATTTTCTCGATGGCGGCTCCGACAGTAGCGTCATCTTTGGCGGTCGTGGCGAAGATACGGTGATAACCGGGGATGGAGATGACACCCTAGCCGGCGATCGCGGCAACGACCAGCTCCTGGCAGGGTCGGGTGCCGATACCTTCGTCTTTGGCGCTCCGGGGGTCGAATTTGCCGAGTTGGGACTCGATTTGGCACCGGGATTTGGCACCGATGGCGATCGCGTTCTCCTGTCGCAATCGACCTTTACGGCGTTGAATAACTTTAATGCCTCGCAATTCCGCCTGGTGGACAGCCAAGCCGACGCCCAAGCCAGTGGCGGTTTAATTATTTACGATCGCTCGAGCGGCGCGTTGTTCTATAACCCTGATGGCGCAACCCCTGGATTGACCGGTGGCGGTCAGTTCGTCCAGCTCGAGGCGGGGTTGGAATTATCGACCGATAACGTGGTCGTGTTCTAGACCCTGACGTGTTATTCGGAATGGTGGAGAGAGTTGACCGCAGAAGTGTCGCTTAAAACTTTACCCTCGGGGGTGCGGGATTCTTGCTCCACCAGTCCCGCTCGTGCGGCTCGTTGTAAGTGCATGAATGCCTTCAAATCTTCAACGCTATTTTTTTGCCGTAACAACTGCCGCAGTTGATTTTCTGCCTCAATTGTCAAACGTCCACTCGCCAACGCTTGGCGAACGATATCGCGAATCCGAACCACGATCGCTCTCCTTAATAGTGACTATTTACCTAGTAAAGCCAGTTTCTAACGTTTTGGCAGCAATTTCGACGATCGCAATGGTGTGTTATTAGTGATATCTACTCTAAATCAGGGCGATCGTACCTTGCCATTGCTGCGATCGCGATCGCCACGACCTCATTACCGACGACGCAATTCCCGAAATCTTTGCAATTCGTTTTCAAACAATAAAATGGAGGCGCATCAATACAACGCCTCCACTACCCTTATCTAAGCTTGCACAATTAAAGTGAACTAGAGCATTGTTCAGATTGAGGAACGACACGTTCCCGTTGCCTGTTACCTGTTACCGGTTGCCTGTTACCTTCCTCAACAACTTTAACCGTCCCCTTTGCTATCTTTCTCCTCAGAGCGATCGCCCTCCTCCTCACTCGCCTCTTCCTCAATTGGAACGGCTTCCGACGCCACGGGTGCCTCTAAATCTTCCTGTCTGTCCTGGGGATCTCCCGATCCGGGTTGCTCGGCGGGGGGCGCAATTTCGGATTCCGGCGCAATTTCCTCAACCGGCACCTCATCGCCAGACTCGGACGTGGCAGAATCGGGTTCGCTCGGCGTTTCCTCGAATGCTTCCGCTGGCTCGGCTGGAGGTTCGGCAACCGCTTCCTCCTCGCTCGCTTCAGACGTTTCGGCGTCCGGCTGGCTCGGCATCTCTTGCGAAGGCGCTTCCTCCCAATCTTCCTCGATCGCATCCTCCGATGGCGCACTCTCCTGGGGCGCGCTCGGTTGGGCATCGTCCGATTTATCTTTATCGCCTCCCAACCACGATTGCACCCGATCCACCACCGTCGTCAATAAACTCAGCAGCGGACCCGATTTTTGCGACGATCGATCTTCCGATTTCTCCGTCTCCGAAGATTCCTCGCTGGCTGGAGACAATCCCTCATCCGCCGACGGTTCCGGCGCGATCGCTTCCTCCATCACAGGCGGTTCGGTCGCACTTGCTTCAGCCACCTCCGCCTCGGGTGCTGGAGATTCAGTGGTGTCTTCCTTAACGTCGGGTTCCCCAACAGGCTCGGCGTCAGTATCGCTCGGTTCGGGTTGAGGCGGTGCTGGGGTGTCCGTCGGTTGCGCCGCCATCTCCGGGGTGGCTTCCGGTTCCGGTTCCGAACCTGCTGCGGACTCCGGCTGCTCCGGCGACGCTGACTCCGGCTTCGGCTTTCTTTGGAACAACCCCGTAATTTGTCCCCCCAATCCCGCGCGATCGGAATCCGACGGACCGCCGGCTTCGGGAACCGTTCGCTGGTTGGCAGGGGTTAGGGCGCGACGCAACACCAGCGTTTGCCAAGCAAACCACCCCAACAGGGCAACGCCAGCGGTCTGTCCGAGCAACACCGCTCCCGTAATGCGTCCGGCGCAAACCCAAAGCACTAACGCATAGAACAAGCCGACCCCGCTCCAGGCGAAATCGCTTTTCCGGTGTATTTCTGGATAAAAGAACGCCGCGATGTAAAACGCCAGGCTACCAAGCGCAACCGCGATCGCCAGGATATATGCAAGCACTTTGCCAGAACCCCCCGAGTAAGACTGTAACGACGAAGCAGTGGGTTTGACTGCCACAGGGTCATTCTACCCCTCTCCCGGCGCTTTTAAGGTCTTCTTCACGAACAACTCCGGGAGATCGGGCTAACCTGATAAGCAGTCAATCCTCACCTCTAATGTAGAGTTTGCATAAAGTTTATGGCAAAACAGAACTTCGGTCTGATCGGTTTAGCCGTCATGGGCGAAAACCTAGCACTCAACGTCGAGCGCAACGGGTTTTCCGTCTCCGTGTACAACCGCACCGGCTCGAAAACCGAGGCATTCATGCAGGATAGAGCCCAGGGGAAAAACGTTCGCGCGACCTACTCGATTGAGGAATTCGTCGAGTCCCTGGAGCGTCCCCGCAAAATCCTGGTGATGGTCAAAGCCGGGAAGCCGGTCGATGCGGTAATCGGACAACTCAAACCCCTGCTCGAACCGGGCGACATGATTATCGATGGGGGAAATTCCCTATTTGAAGATACCAACCGCCGGGTCGAAGACTTAGAAGCCGCCGGATTGCGATTTATCGGCATGGGCGTCAGCGGCGGCGAGGAAGGGGCGCTCAACGGACCGAGTTTGATGCCGGGCGGCACCAAAGAGGCATACGAGGCGATCGAACCGATTGTTACCAAAATTGCCGCCCAGGTGGACGACGGTCCCTGCGTCACCTACATCGGACCGCGCGGGGCGGGTCACTACGTCAAAATGGTTCACAACGGCATCGAGTACGGCGACATGCAGCTAATCGCCGAGGCGTACGATTTGATGAAAAGCGCCCTCGGTTTAGATTGCAACCAGTTGCACCAGGTCTTCGGCGAATGGAACCAAACGGAGGAACTCAATTCGTTTCTGATTGAAATTACCACCGACATTTTCAAAACCATCGATCCCGAGACCAACTTGCCGATGGTGGACGTAATTCTCGACTCGGCGGGTCAGAAAGGAACGGGTCGCTGGACGGTGGTCAGTTCCCTGGAGTTGGGGGTGCCGATTCCCACGATTACGGCGGCGGTGAACGCGCGGGTGATGTCGTCGTACAAGGACGAGCGGGTATCTGCCTCGAAAGAACTCAACGGACCGGGGGGCAAGTACGAGGGCGACGCCAAGGCATTTATCAATAAAGTTCGCGATGCCCTCTATTGCTCCAAAATGTGTTCTTACGCCCAAGGAATGGCGTTGATGGGGGTCGCCTCGAAGGAGTTTGGCTTCGATCTCAATCTCGGCGAGATCGCGCGGATTTGGAAAGGCGGCTGCATCATTAAAGCGGGCTTTTTAAACAAGATTAAGGACGGGTTCAATCAAAATCCCGGTTTGCCCAACCTGTTGCTGGCACCAGAGTTCAAGCAAACGATCTTGGATCGGCAACAGGCGTGGCGAGACGTGCTGGCGACGGCAAACCAACTGGGGATTCCGGTTCCGGCATTTAGCGCGTCCCTGGACTATTTTGACAGCTATCGGCGCGATCGCCTGCCGCAAAACCTGACCCAAGCCCAACGGGATTATTTCGGCGCGCACACGTTCGAGCGCACGGATAAGCCTCGGGGCGAGCATTTCCACTTCGATTGGTTCTAGCGGTCGCTGAGGGGGAATGGGGATCGCTCCTCATTCCCGCGATCGCCTCAGACAGAAGCGATCGAGCTAGGATAGGGATATCTCGTTTCGTAGGGGAATAGAGAATGATGCGCCGCTCTCGTGACAGGGGTTTCGCGCCTTGGAGTTTAGCGATCGCCCTCGGGCTGGGAACGATCGCCTGGGGGACGCAAATCGCGATCGCCCCGCAAGTGGCTCGTGCCTATACCGCCAGCGTGGATATTTCCCTAGACCGACAGCCCGAAGATACCTATCAAACATTCTTGCGACGGGCGGAATCGGCGGCTCGGGCGGCGGCGCAACGCAGCTTTGGCAGCGATATTTTAATCAGCCAGGTGTCGGTGGTGGTCGTGGCGGAAAATCGAGGGACAATCGTGCCGATTCTCAAATTAGACGTGAGTCGCGACCAATGGCGATCGCGTCCCGATCCTCAAGCCTGGGCGACCTATTACAGCCGGGTGAAGGTGTTATTGGATCTCGAAGACGAGCCATCCGAAGAGGACAGCGAGGCGGAATCGGAGGGATAATTCCCCCGGCAACGATGTCAGAATTCGTGTCATGTCTTAATATGGAAAGGCTGTACGCGCATCACTAACGAACCGTCATGGCAGTACCCAAGAAGAAAACCTCGAAATCCAAAACCAAAATGCGCAAAGCCGTCTGGAAGCGCAAGGCGGCACTCGAAGCGGAAAAAGCCCTCTCCCTCGGCAAGTCGGTGCTGACCGGACGAGCTACGGGCTTTGTCTATCCGAGCGATGATGAGGAAGACGAAGACGAAGACTAACGTTGGCTAGACCGACGGAAGGATGAAGCAATCCACGGCTCTAACCCACTTCATCCTTCGCCTCGACCCTCGGGCAAAATCAACATGGCATCGCCAAAGGAATAAAATCGATACTCATCGGCGATCGCCGCTCGATACAAGTCCAGCAGTCGCTCTCGCCCGATCAGCGCGCTCGCGAGCATCAGTAAGCTCGACTTAGGTAAGTGAAAGTTCGTAATCAATCCATCCACGGCACGCCACTGATAGCCGGGATAGATAAATAAGTCGGTTTTGCCGCAAAAGGGTTGCAGTTGCCCGGTTTGCGCCGCCGCTTCGAGCGATCGCACTACGGTAGTGCCCACAGCAATCACCCGACCGCCCCGCTCGCGGGTGTCCCGAATTCGATCGACGGCGGACTGGGGGACTTCGACCCATTCCCCGTGCATTTTATGGGTGGTGACGTCTTCGACTTCCACCGGACGGAACGTTCCTACCCCGATGTGAAGCGTGACGAAGGTGCGATCGATCCCTCGGTCTTGCAGGCGATCGAATAATTCCTCGGTAAAGTGCAACCCCGCCGTCGGAGCCGCCGCAGAGCCGGATTGTCGGGCGTAAACGGTCTGATATTGCGTCGGTTCGGCTTCAGACTCGGTAATGTAGGGCGGTAACGGCACGCGACCGAATTGTTCGAGCTGCGAGAGGACCGAGGCGCGATCGCCCAGGTGGAAGTGCAACACCCGTCCGCCCGTCTCTTCGTCGATCTCGATGACCGTCGCCCGTAGGGGGAACTGGGTAATTTCCCGATCGGGATTGGGTAGGGAGGGCTGAAATTCAATCGTCGCGCCGGGTTTGAGTCGCTTTCCCGGTTTGACTAACGCCAGCCATTCCTGGGGCGATCGCTCCTCTAACAACAGCACTTCAACTGGGGCACCCGTGGTTTTGCGACCGTAGAGCCGCGCCGGGATCGTTCGCGTATCGTTGAGAACGAGTAAATCCCCCGGTTGCAAGAGATCGGGGAGATCCCGAAACCGACGGTGAGCGTGAGCGGTGGGCGATTCCACCACGAGCAATTTCGACGTATCCCTTGGCGTCACCGGGTTTTGGGCAATGCGTCCTTCCGGTAACTCGTAATCGTACGCCGCCAGGGAGCGATCGGGATCGATCTTGGCAGCCCTGGAAGACGGGGTCCTGTCTGGACACTCGAAACGGTTGGATTGATAGTCGTGCATCCTTGAGCAATGAATGATTTGGGTAACCTTCCCCATGCAATCGTGGTAACTTCACCCTTTTAGGGACGATCCCAAGTTCGCGAAGATAGAACTGTAGCGCGGGAAAGCCTTCCGAGATGAGATTATGGATTACCTTTATTACCTAGCCAATGCCAGCCTGACTCTACGAATCGTCGAGCGATTGCGCCACAGCGAATTTCCCGTTCGTTTCATGACCGTTATCCATCGCATTGACGGTTGGGTGGTCAGAGTGAAAATGAGCCAACTGCTCGAACCGAAGCAACACGGCGATTTTATCGCATTTATGAGCGAGTTGGGAATTCCCTTCCAGCCCGATATTCGAATTCAGATGGCACTGTGGAGCTTGGAGACGGGTCAGTCGCCGATTGAAGTCATGCGTCGCTATCAAGTTGCCGTGGTGTCCCACGGAAATCCCGATCGCGGCGAAATTGAAGCGTTCCGCCGACAGTTCGTGACGGGATTGGGATATTGCCCGGAAACGCTGGCATAATTTTGGGAAACCTCGGTGCAGCCGATACGCGGTGAGCTGGGTTGCACGACGAGAGATTTGATTTCGATCGAATTGGGATTGGGGCGCGATCGCCGATCGCGTCTCTCGGGCTAGCTGAAAGCAGCGGGAATGTAGTCGTGCAGGCACAATCGGTATTCCCCCACGCACGCCGGTTGTCCCAACGCCAGCGATCGCGGTAGGGTTACCTCTCGTCCGGGCGACACCACGCGATCGCCCCGAACCAGCGCCACGTCGAACCGACAGGGACAATCGGCCAAGTCCGGATGCTCGGTAAGAAATAATTGCGCGGACTGGATGAGTTTGGCTTGTTTCGACGGCGCGATCGCCAGCAAACCATCGGCATCCCAATTCTGGGCGCGACGAGTTTTAACTTCCACAAAGGCGATCGTCTGCTCGTTTCGGGCAATTAAATCCAATTCTCCCCACCGACAGCGCCAGCGATGGTGCAGGATTTGCCAGTCTCGTCCTTGCAGCCAAACCGCGACGAGGCGTTCTCCTAACCAACCCAGATTGCGGGAATTCGAATTTTGCGGCACTGGCAAATCGCGGGCAGGTAGCCCTTACTGGTAGCATAGCGATGAACCCTCCCGATGCGATCGGGACAGATTAACGCTTATTAAAATTGTACGTTTGATGGATAGAATTCGCGACTGGTTATTCCCAATCTTTCAACGCAAACGCGCCTTCCGCACGACATTGGCATTATTGACCTGTCTCGCCCTCAGTTTAGTCGCCTCTGGCGCGATCGCCTCCCCCGCAATTGCCAATAATTACGACAAGGAATCGTTCATCGGCGTTGACTTTTCCGGTCAAGACCTGCGCGAGTCCAGCTTTACCAAAGCCAACTTGCGAGCCAGCGATTTTAGCAACGCCAATTTAGAAGGCGTCAGCTTGTTCGGTGCCAACCTGGAAAAAGTGAATTTTGAGGGGGCAAATTTGCGCAACGCCACCCTCGATTCGGCTCGCTTTACCCAAGCCAATCTCAAAAATGCCGTCCTCGAAGGCGCATTTGCCTACAATACCCGCTTTAACGGCGCTCGGATCGAAGGGGCAGATTTTACCGACGTGCTATTGCGCCGCGACGAACAACAGAAGTTATGCGAAGTGGCAAAAGGGACGAATCCCGACACCGGACGCCAGACGCGCGAGACGCTCGGTTGCTACTAATGACGACAGCCTATCAGGGTCTCTACCGCCCTGTTCTGGCTCTGTCGAACTTCGGTTAAAAAAAAGACCCATCCCCGTTTTGGAGATGGGTTTTATAAATTGCGCCAATTTCAATTCATTAATACTGTGGCACCGACGGATCGATTTGCTGGCTCCAAGCCGTAATGCCACCTTTGACATTCGTCCCTTCAATGCCAGCTCCCTTCAAAATGCCCAGAGCTTTCGCCGATCGCCCGCCCATTTTACAATGCGCGATTAAGCGTTTTCCATTGCCATTGAGCAGCGATTTCACCTTATCGATCCCTTCGCCGCGTTCGATATCCGGTAAGGGAACCAACACCGCGCCGGGAATGTTAGCAATGTCGTACTCGTGGGGATTGCGAACGTCGAGCAAGACGAACCCATTCTCGCCGCGATCGAGTAATTGCTTCAGTTCCTCCACCGTCATTTCGGGAATGTCCCCTTGGCGTTTTTCGTCCTCCGCTTTGGCTTGCGGAATGCCGCAGAACTGTTCGTAATCGATTAACTTCTCGATAACCGGACGCTCGGGATTCGGACGCAGCTTCAATTCCCGGAACGTCATATCCAAAGAATTGTACAGCAACAGCCGTCCGCTCAGGGTCTTGCCGATTCCCAGAATCACTTTGACGGTTTCAGTGGCTTGAATCACGCCAATGATCCCCGGCAAAATCCCCAACACGCCGCCTTCAGCACAAGACGGAACCATTCCCGGCGGTGGCGGTTCGGGATAGAGGTCGCGATAGTTGGGACCGCCTTCGTAATTAAAGACCGTCGCTTGACCTTCAAACCGGAAGATCGAACCGTAAACGTTGGGTTTGCCCAACATCACGCAAGCATCGTTGACCAGATACCGCGTCGGAAAGTTATCGGTTCCGTCTACAACAACATCGTAGGGTTCGATGATGTCGAGGGCGTTTTCGGAACTGAGGCGCGTTTCGTACAGGTCTACTTGGCACCCCGGATTGATTTCGTGAATCCGGTTTTTCGCCGACTCGATTTTGGGTTTGTTGACCCACGAGGTGCCGTGAATCACCTGACGTTGGAGGTTGGAGCTGTCTACGATGTCAAAATCGACAATTCCAATCCGTCCGATCCCGGCTGCCGCTAAATACAATAGTAGCGGCGATCCGAGTCCGCCAGTGCCGACGCACAAGACACTCGCGGCTTTTAAGCGTTTCTGTCCCTCGACCCCGACCTCTGGCAAGATCAGGTGGCGAGAGAACCGTTGATATTCTTCTTGAGTAAGCTGGATATCGTCCAGATTCGGATTGAGCATGGCAGTCTAGATCGCGCAGAGCCGAATTATATCCTATCGAAATCCGGCGTTGCTGGTGGAATTTGTCAAGTTTAGCAAAAAATCTTAATCTAGTCGGGATCGAGGGCTAACACTGCTTCGGGTTGAAACTGGTGGTTCGCATCCAACCGCCAGCTAGACAACTCGTCGGATTTGCCTTGGCGGACCGAAACGATGATATAGGAATAGCATTCCCAGGCGTAGCGGCGATCCCATTCCGAGGGTTTGGCAGGGTGGTCGGGGTGGGAGTGATAGATTCCGATGATGGACAATCCGCGATCGCGCCCGGATTTTTGCGCTTCTAACAGCAGTTGGGGGGCGATGGTATAGCGGCTTTTGCGGTTGTCCGGTGCCGCCATGCCTTCCTCTGGCGAGGTGCGAAACGGGGCGGAAGTTTCGGCATTCCAAACGTTTTCAGCTTGCCAGACTTCGACGACCGTATGGCGATCGCCCGCTGGGTATCCTAACAGCAAGCCGCAACATTCGTCGGGATAGGTGCTCTCGGCGTGAGTGCGGATTCCTTGCAGGCGATCGGGATGGATAGACAAAACCACGGTTATTGCGGCGTTTTTTGCAATTCCGGGCGTTCCTCGTCTACGATCGCCCCTTCCACCGGGCAAACTTGCAGGCAAATGCCGCAATCGATGCAGGTGGCGAAGTCGATCCAGTACCAATCGGTTCCCTTGGAATTTTTACCCGGCCCCTCGTGAATGCAGGCAACGGGACAGGCTTCGACGCAATCGGCAACGCCTTCGCAAGTGTTGGTAACGATGGTATGTGGCACGGCGTTCTCCTCTCGTGGCAGCGACGCAATCGTCTAATGGCTATTGCTCTTAACTTAACGCTTAGTTAACCGTTTTGGGAAGGGAAACGGAGTCATCAGGCAACAGGCAACAGGGGGAGAAAGGCAACAACAACAACATTAATCTGGTAGGGTGTGTTGCGGTGCCGATCGATTTTCGGGTGCGCTCATGAGGTAGAAACACCTCAACGCACCACCCTCCCTCGTTAGTCGCTACTGCGATCGCCCATTGCCTCGATTTCAGGCGTCCCGTCCTCAGCCATCCAGGCAATTTGACCGATGGCGCGATCGCGCGCGTAGTCCCGAATCGCCTCGGGGGTTTGCCGCACTCCCAACTCGATTTCCACCCGCATCCCGTCCGACTGGCGCAATTTGCACGCATACGCCAACGCCGCAGCATTGGCCCGTTCGGTTTTGGGAACCACCAAATAGTGACTTGCCCTCGTGCGATCGGGCAGTTGTCCCGTAGGTAACAGCACCCGGTGCAAGTCCTCGATATTCAGCGAAAATCCGATCCCCGGTGCCGTTTCGCCCTCGGGGTGATACAGTCCCAGCAATTGGTCGTAGCGACCCCCTTGTCCCAAGACCACGGCGTTGTCGTCTGTGTGACCCACCACCTCGAACACGACACCCGTGTAGTAGTCAAACGGCTGAATCAAACTCAGATCCAACACGATCGCCTCTTGTAACGGGTTGCCATCGTCGCCGCATTCGCGCAATACCTCGATCGCCGATTTGAGCCGTTCCAACCCATTGCGTTCCGTCTCCCCCAACTCCAACTGAGCCACCCGTTGCAGCACGTCTTCGGGACGACCGCGCAAATCCATTAAAAACAGGGCGCGATCGCGCAGGGAATCCGACAGGGGCAGGTGTTCGATCGCCACTCGATCCAAGTGGGCAATGGCGTGACGCACCCGATCGCGCATGGGGGCGGGAAAGGGGTCGAGCAGCGATCGGGTAAACCCCGCCTCACCCAACACCAGCGACCAGCGTTCGATGCCCAAACGCCGCACGCAATCGCCCAGTAGCAGGAGAATTTCCGCATCGGCGATCGCGCCCCCGGCGCCGATCAGTTCCACCCCCGCTTGATAAAATTCGTGCTGGCTGCCCAATGCACTTTTGCGATCCTGGCGAAACACGTTGGCGTTGTAATACAGCCGTTGGGGATAACTCGCCCCCGTCAGTCGGGTGGCCGCCGCACGGGCGATCGAAGCGGTCAACTCCGGTCGCAATCCCAGCAGTTCCTTATCGCTGTCTTGAAACTGAATCGTCGTGGATCGCCGCACCGCCCCTCCGGCGGTCAGCGTATCGAGGTGTTCGAGGGTCGAGGTGATAATTCGGTGATAGCCCCAACTCTCAAACACCTGTTGGACTCGTCGTTCGATCCACTGCTTTTGAGCCACGTCCAGGGGCAGCAGATCCCGCGCCCCGCTTGGAGGGTTGTGTACCATCATTTTTTCTTACCACCGCCAAATAGACCGAACAATCCCCCGCCCGATTTACTCGACTTATTGCTTTGGGAGGATTTAGAAGAGGATTTAGAAGAGGAGGTCTTCTTCTTTGAATTTTGAACGGCAAGCCGCTCCAGTTGTTTTTTGACCTCTAGTGCTTTTTCTTCCTTCGGATTGGATTGCAACGACTTTTTCAGGTGAACTCGCGCCACCGTCAGTTGATTTTTATACAAATACACTTGACTCATCAAGGCGTGACACAAACTATCATTGGGCGATCGCTTCAAGGCATCCTGAATTTCCTGTTTGGCTAAATCGTAACTCCGCTTTTTTAGCAAGTCTTCAGCGCGATGGCAACATTGAACCACGTAGGAATCTCGTTGCGGTTCGGCAGGCTTGGAAGACACTTTAGGCGGCGGTGGCGGTGCGGTCGCACGCTTGCTTTTACCTTTCTGTTGTTTGCGAAGTAAATAAATCAGATTGAGTTCGCTAATCTGACTGATAATTTCTTCAGTTTTGTCGAGGGATTCGTATTGCTGTTGCGCCAAATTCTCGAGCAACGTCCGATAAGCCTTTTCGTAATTGTCGGCTCGCACGAGTTGCTTGGCAGGTTCGCCTCTAAGACTAATTCGATCCTTTTCTTGGAGCAACCGCTGACCCATCATGCGCAACAATACGGAATATTCTTCCAGGTCGCGATCGCTTTGTAACTTTTTCCAAGCCGGACTGACCAATTTCGAGAAAAATGCCTCAGCTTGTTGCTTATCGCTGGCGGGACACGTATCTGGATGAAGCCGACGGGCGATCCCGAGATACCGACGGCGAATTTCCTGGGGTTTGGCATCAATCGGCACGCCCAAAATGGCATGACGATCGTTAAAGTCAAACTTAAATAACCCTCGATCGAATTGAAAAGACATGGTGTAACTCTCCCACTTCCCTGCCATGCAACTGATCTTAATGTACTCTGCCGAACCTGGGGGCGACACCAGTGATTTCCCTGAGTTCGCACTTCCAACTAACTTGGCGTTTGCGTGGGCGGCTGCCAATTCTCCAGCGGACGAATCTGCTGGAGCTGGCGGCTCATCGACTCGTGCAGGTGAGTGTTCGTTGCCAAAATTCGCCCGGAGCGAATCTGTAAAGGCGACCCGTCGTACCCCGTGACTCGACCGCCTGCTTCTTCGACCACGACGATCCCCGCCGCCATATCCCAGGGGGATAACCCCCGCTCCCAATACCCATCGACGCGACCGCAGGCGACGTGCGCCAAATCCAACGCTGCCGAACCGCTACGCCGGACGCCTTGAGTCAGGTGGGTAAAGTGACAGAATTCGGCATAGTTATTATCGGGGGTTTCGCGGCGATCGTAAGCAAAGCCCGTTACCAATAAGCTGCGATCGAGTTGGCGGGTTTGAGATACGCCAATCGGCTGTCGGTTGCAAGTCGCCCCCAATCCCGTCGCCGCTCGAAATAGCTCGTTATGGAACGGATCGAAAATTGCACCGACGCACGAGACGCCGTCGATCAGTAATCCTACGGAAACTGCCGAAAAAGGATATTGATGGGCGTAATTGGTGGTGCCGTCGAGCGGATCGATCGCCCATAAGTATTGGCTGTCCGTTTCGCCAATCGCCCCGGATTCTTCTGCGAGGATGGCACAATCGCCGACGTGACGGTGCAGCACGTCCAGCACCGCTGCTTCAGAGGCTTTATCGGCGGCGGTGACTAAATCCCCCGAACGACCTTTTTCTTCAAACCCTTTGAGTTTGCCCCAATAGGCTTGTAAGACACCTCCACCGGCGAGAGCGGCTTCGGTGGCGATGTCGAGGAGGTTGGGCAACGATTGTGTCATCTCAAGGTTGAATTCGATTAACGATTTTGGCGGCGAAACTCGCTCGGCGTTTGGCGCATGGGGTTGTCGGGGTTCCAAATGCCCCGTCCCATGAGTCTAGCGAATTCTTGCGCCCTGGCAAGTCGTTCGAGATACTTCAAGTTGGGCGATCGCGGCTCGGCGAGGGCGTGACCTTCGGCGACCAAACGCTGGTTAAGTAAGGTGTCGTCCTGCCAAAGGTAGGCAAGGCGGCGATCGTAGGTATCGCGGGTTTCGAGGTCCTCTTCGAGAATCACCGATTTTCCCTCTACCAATTGTTCGAGACGCTGTTTGGCATCGAGTCCCCAAGGTTGCTGTCGCACGTCTGGAGCGGCAATCCCGATCAAGCGAACTCGCTCGAACCGGCGCGATTGCCCCGATGTCCCGGCAATTTCGACGGTTTGACCGCTGATGACTCTTCGAACCTCGACGGTCAGACCGCCCGGAGGTTCCGATGCCCGGCAACTGGTTAGTAATAGAAGTAAAATCGCAGCGATCGCGCCGATCGTACCCCGCATCTTCGTCTAATCGTCCTCAAGGGGCAATCCGGCTTTGACTTTGCCTTTGCCAAAATAGCGCCCGAACTGGAGTTCGTAGACTTCGTCTTCGTCTTGGGTTTCCACCTCGATATCCGAGCGGGGATAGCTGACGCACAGCAAGGCATAACCGCGATCGCGCAGTTCCGGCGACAGTCCCATGGCTTCGGGTTGGTAGATCTCTCCGGATTTCACGCGCACCGCACACGTCGTACACGCCCCGTTGCGGCACGAAAATGGTAAGGTCGCGCCTTGATTTTCGGCACTGGCGAGAATGTAGCGATCTTCGGGAACGCGGACGGTGTAAACTTCGCCGGTTTGGCGGTGGTGAATGCGGACGGTATGCGTGCGGGTCATGGTTTGGCGTTTCGTTGAACTCTAGGACCAGATTTCAGCCCTATTTCGAGCCTACGATAAATCGCCGCGATCGATCCAGATGTACGGCGCGATCGCAAAAATTTCGTTTCCTCTTTTCATTCGCCACCAACGTCTGTTAAGATCGCATAACTGTGACTGACGAATTTAATAGTCCCGAAGTCCGGGGAGAGGTGGCCGAGCGGTTGAAGGCGCGGCACTGGAAATGCCGTTTAGGGGAAACCCTAACGAGGGTTCGAATCCCTCCCTCTCCGTTTCTATCCATTCAACGATCGCATTGCGAGGAAGCCAAGCTATCCTCGCCGTTTGTCGTGCCGACTTTCCGCTAAAAATATCAGGGCGGAACCCTCGTCCGCCCCAAGCAAGTTTTATTTCGCACTGGCGTTGCGGCGACCTTGGAACATCCGCTCCAAACTCAACGCCACCACGCCCAAGGTGACCAACACCATGCCGAAAATCTGGGGACCTCCCAGTTGCTCTTGAATGATTAAAAAGGCAAACAACGCCGTCAACACCGGTCCAGTCGCCCCGATAATCGACGCTAGGGACGCCCCAGCATTGCGAATGGCAAAGTTATTGAGCAAGTAACTGCCCAGGGTGAGAACGCCCAGCCAGATGCCGCCCCAGAGTAGGTTGGTTCCCTGTCCCGGATCGACTTTCACCCCAAAATTCGCCGGGATGGCAATCAGCAATCCGATAAAGGAGAGGACGAAAATGGTCGTGAAATTCGCCAAACTGAAGGGGATGGGGTGTAATTTCTTCGTACACATCTGAGTGAGAAGAATGTATCCGGCAAAGGTGACGCCAGCCGCCAGAGCGGCTAAAATCCCCGCTGTCAGGTTGCTGTCGGTCGCAGGACCTTCGGGGGAGAAGACGCTCAAGAAATCGGGAACGGCAACAATGCCCCCCACAAAAATAATCGCCATGATCCCCAACCGCGAGGTAGAGGGGCGATCGCCAAATAACGCCCACGATGCTAGCACCGTAATAATCGGGAACACGAAGAACAGCGTGATGGCAACGGCGGTGGCAATGCGACCGATCGCCATGTAAATAAAAATTTGCGACAAGAACAAGCTAAAACCACTTCCGACCACTTGCCGTTTCAGCGTGCGATCGCTCCCTCGCCAAAACTGTCGCAGATCTCGCCAAATCGCCGGGTACAGTTGCGATGCCAGGATCGGCATCAGCAGCACCACCACGATCATCCGAATAAACAGGATCAAAATCGAATTGCCAAAACTGGGAGAAATAATGCCACCCCAATCCCAAACCCCGAAAATTTGATAGGCGTCGCTTAAAATAACTCGAACGCTAACATTAAATAATGATAGAACGGCTGCTGCTGCCAATGCGAATAAGATCCCGGCAAACGCCGAAACCGGGGATTTGGTCGCGCTCGGTTGCGGTGGAGCGGTCGGGGGTTGCGGTTCCGGTTTGACTGGCGGCGGTTCGATGTCGGGGGGTTCCGTCGCCGGGGGTTCGGACGAGCGTTCGAGCAGGGCTTGAGCTTGAGCGATTTCGCCGTCCCAGCGATCGCTCTCTCGAAAGGCGTCGCCGGTTTGAGTTTCGTCCCCCGTGGCTCTCGCCTCGGTTTGAAGCTGGTCGCTGAGGCGATTGACGAGGGCTTCTAACAGAACCTCTCCCTGCTGCTGTAGGTTCTGAATGCGAACGAGCTGTTGGGAGAGCGAACTTTGCTGGTTGCTCAGTTCTCGATTCAACCCCGTCACCGTCTGCGCCAGATTATTATCGAGCGATGCCAAAAATTGCTCGTTATTCGTCGATCCCGGACTCCCAGGCGACCAAGCGGATTGCGTCGAATTGGCACCCAAGGCGCGATTGTCCGAGATCTGTCCCAACTGCTGGCTCAGTTGCTCTTGCAAGCGAGCCGCTAGCACGCCCGCCATTTGTTGCGCCCACTGTTGCTGCTCGGCGGTCGGTTCCGACGCGCTCGGCGTCCCCGGAGAGGATCGTAACTGGCGCGCGCGGGTTTGTATATTTTCAATATCGTCCATCAGACGATGTTTTTCCGCTTGGAGCCGGGCGATATCTCGGGTCAGTTGCGGGATTAAATTTTGTCGTAAGTTTTCAAAATCGTTCAGAATCGCTCGGGCGACTCCAGTATCGTTAGGGGGTAAGTTTTCCGGTCGATCGTTCCGTGGCTCCATGAGCGTTAAACCTCAAATTGATTGGCGATGCGTTCGGTCGAAATACGCTGTGCGAACGGTTGCCTGTCGGCTCGTCTAACCGCTGGAAGGCGAACAACTGCCCTTACCCGATCGGTCAAGGCGCGAGCGTCCTTTGTATTGTGTCAAATATGAGTCACCAATCGACACACCCTAATGTTAAAAAATGAATAATTTTCGGCAAGGGCGGGCTTGGATCGGAAAAATTAACCGAATTGCCCGCACTTTTGGCGGTTATTGTAACCGAGTTTGTTCGCGATCGCCTAATGCACGATTGACGCTAGGGGTGAGACCACCAGCCGCAGCAGGACGAACAGGACGGCACCCAAACCGGCTCCAATGGGAACGGTCAACAGCCACGCCCCAACAATGCCTCGGAGCGCCGATCCCTGAATCGGTTGCTGGTGGCGGCGCGCGTTGACCCACCCCACTCCAACCGCACCGCCGACGAGGGCGTGAGAGGTGGAAACGGGCAATCCGATGCGAGAGGCGAGCAAGACGGTTATCGCGGTCGCGAGTTCGGCACAGAAGCCGCTGCTGGGTTGTAGGGACACGATCCCTTCGCCCACGGTGGTCATCACGTTTTTGCCAAAGAGCGCCAACCCCGCAACAATACCGATCCCGCCCAACACCAAAATGGGGAAGGGCACTTCAAACCCGATTCCCGGTACGGTTCCCGTGCGGCGAATATAGGCGATCGCGGCGAGGGGAGCCACCGCATTGCCCACATCGTTGGAACCGTGGGCGAAGGCAACGAAACAGGCGCTGAGGACTTGCAATCGGGCGAATTTTGCCTCGATAGGAGAGAAGCCACGATCGCGCTCTGGTGCTTGCCAGCCATTCCAGACGGTTAGACCGACGATCGCAATTGCCCCCAAGCTCAGATACAGTAGGCGTTCGGGGACGTAGCTCTCCGTCCGTGCCAGGGTAGCCGCGATCGCCGGAGCTTGTGCCAGCACGGGGACGACAATCGCGCCGAACGCTCCCACCAGTAAGGCACTCAACCACGGCAACCATTCGTCCAACTGACGGCGAGCCTCGGGATGGGTCAAAATCCAGCGATCGATCTGGCTGTAGAGTCCGACCGCGATCGCCCCACTGACTGCTGGCGTGGCGATCCAAGTTATCGAAATCGTCGCGATCGTTCCCCAGCGCACCGCTTCGACCCCACCGGCGACCCAACTAAAACCGGCGATCGCCCCGACAATGGCATGAGACGACGCCACCGGCAGCCCCCGACTCGTGGCGACTTGCAACCAGATCCCGCAGGCTAGCAACGCCGAGATCGTGCCGACCAACAGCGTTTGAGGTGCCCCCGCAAAGCGATCGGCACAAGTCACTCGCGTAGCCAGCGTCGCCGACACCCCTCGACCGAACAACACCGCCCCCGCAAACTCCAGAATTGCCGCCAAGAGAATTGCCCGCCGCAGGGTCAGCGCCTTCGACCCCACCGACGTCCCCATCGAATTGGCAACGTCGTTCGCGCCCAAATGAAACGCCACATACAGCCCCAGCAGCGCCGTCAAACCGGTCACAAGTTCCATGGTTCAACCCGTTTGATTTGAAAATTTTTTCCGCGCGCGATCGATTGCGACAATTTGAGTTATGATTGGAAGTTGCGAGTTTTTTGGGGGACAGAACCAATGAACGCTCAAGAGGCGATTCGCTCGATTGAGGCAGAATATCAAAAAGACAAGCTTCCTGTCATCCACGTCGGCGACACCGTCCGCGTGGGCGTCAAAATTCAAGAAGGCGGGAAAGAGCGCATCCAGCCTTACGAAGGCACCGTCATTGCCATGCGCAACGGCGGCATCAACGAAACCATGACCGTGCGCCGCATCTTCCAAGGCGTTGGCGTCGAGCGGGTGTTTTTGCTACACTCCCCTCGCGTGGCTAACGTCAAAGTGCTGCGTCGCGGTAAAGTGCGTCGAGCCAAGCTCTACTACCTGCGCGAGCGTGTCGGTAAAGCCACTCGCCTCAAACAGCGCTTCGATCGCCCAGTGGACAAAGACAAATCGTAAATTTTCCATTTGGACGGGTCGAGCAGTTGAGCGAGTGCGACCTTATGTGTTAGGCTAAACACGTCTAGGCTCAACACCCAATCCGTTTCGAGTCGTGCGCCCTTAGTTCAGTTGGTAGAACGCGGGTCTCCAAAACCCGATGTCGGGGGTTCGAGTCCTCCAGGGCGCGCTGAGCCTCCAAAATAGCAATCGATCTACCCGGAACCCAGACTTCGACAGCCTGAAGCTGTCAGGGTCAGATGATTTCGGGTAGAATACTAATCTGAGAATGCCGCAACCGAAACGGCGTCGCTTCCGAGGGGGTATAGCACAGGCTCGTCAACAGACCCTTGGGAGCGATCGGGTAATTTTGGAATCCCCGCTTGGATAAAGCGATAGCGATAGAGAGGGTTAGCAACCGTGGCAAAGAAGAAAGACGCCCAAGTACCAGATTCGGGAAACGGGTTTTCGCCCGCCGAATTTTTCCAGGGAACCAAAGAAGAACTCAGTAAAGTCGTTTGGCCCTCTCGCCAACAGTTAATCGGTGAATCGGCTACGGTTCTGTTGATGGTTGCCCTATCTGCTTCCATCATCTATCTCGTTGACGGCATCTTTGGTTGGGCTGCTAAACAGGTATTTTGATGACTTTTGCCTCAGACGATCCACGCAACCAAACTCAAACCGAGGAAACCACAGACGCCTCATCCGAAGCTCGCGTCGCGAAGCCGCGCTGGTATGCCGTCCAGGTTGCTTCCGGCTGCGAAAAACGAGTGAAGGCGAACCTCGAACAGCGGATTAAAACGCTAGACGTTGCCGATCGCATATTCCAAATTGAAATTCCTCAAGCACCGGCAGTCAAGATCCGAAAAGATGGTAGCCGACAGCACACGGAAGAAAAAGTATTTCCGGGCTACGTCCTCATCAACATGGCAATGGACGATGAGGCGTGGCAGGTTGTCAAGAATACCCCGAATGTGATTAACTTTGTCGGGGCAGAGCAGAAGCGACGCTACGGACGGGGACGGGGGCACGTCAAACCGATGCCGCTGAGCCGTTCTGAAGTCGAGCGCATCTTCAAGCAGACGCGCGATCGCGAGCCAGTGGTCAAAGTCGATATGGCACCTGGCGACAAAATCGTCGTCCTCTCGGGTCCGTTTAAGGACTTTGAAGGCGAAGTCATTGAAGTTAGCCCCGAACGTAGCAAGCTCAAAGCGTTACTTTCCATTTTCGGACGCGACACCCCCGTGGAATTGGAATTCAATCAGATTGAAAAACAGAGCTAGCGAACGATAGATGGCCAAAAAAGTTGTTGCGCTGATCAAGTTGGCAATTCCTGCCGGAAAAGCCAACCCCGCACCCCCGATTGGTCCCGCCCTCGGTCAGCACGGCGTTAATATCATGATGTTCTGCAAAGAATATAACGCCAGAACGTCCGACCAGGTGGGCATGGTGGTGCCTGTCGAAATTTCGGTCTACGAAGATCGGAGTTTCACCTTTGTTCTCAAGACCCCGCCCGCATCGGTCTTGATTCGGAAAGCGGCTGGCATCGAAAAAGGTTCGGGCGAACCGAATCGTCAAAAAGTCGGCTCGATTTCTCGCGATCAACTGCGAGAAATTGCCGAAACCAAAATGCCAGACCTCAACTCGAACGATATCGAGTCCGCCATGCGAGTGGTGGAAGGAACGGCTCGCAATATGGGCGTGACCGTTTCCGATTAATTATCGTCGTCATTGGGGGAGAGGCAAATCCTCGCTAATGGACCCCAGGAGAGAACTATGGCTAAAAAACTCTCTCGCCGCGTGCGAGAACTCAGAGCTAAGGTCGAAAACCGGCTCTACGACCCTCAAGAAGCACTAGCACTGCTCAAAGAAACGGCAACAGCAGGTTTTCCCGAATCTGCCGAAGCCCACATTCGCCTCGGGATCGATCCTAAATACACCGACCAGCAGTTGCGCACCACGGTTGCTCTTCCCAAAGGAACCGGACAAGAAATTCGCGTGGCTGTCATCGCTCGCGGCGAGAAAGTGACCGAAGCGATGGACGCCGGAGCGGAAGTGGTCGGATCGGAAGAATTAATCGGCGAGATCCAGCAAGGTCGCTTGGATTTCGACCAGTTAATTGCTACGCCGGATATGATGCCGCAGGTGGCAAAACTCGGTCGCCTCTTGGGACCTCGGGGCTTGATGCCTTCGCCCAAAGGCGGAACGGTGACTTTCGACCTGCAACAGGCAATTTCGGAATTTAAGGCAGGGAAACAAGAGTTTCGTGCCGATCGCACCGGAATCGTTCATGTTATGTTTGGTAAGGCATCGTTTCCCGTTGAAGACTTGCTGGTCAATCTCAAAGCCCTGCAAGAATGTATCGATCGCAATCGTCCCTCGGGAGCCAAAGGTCGCTACTGGCGCACCGTTAACGTAGCCTCGACCATGGGACCGGCGATCGCGATCGACCCCAACGCCTTGCGCGATTTAAAACTTGCACAGGAGGCAGCCTAGCCAGATTTAAAACAATCCCAGTTGCGGCGTTTGGCAATTCGCAACTGACAACTGAATCGGCAAAGCCGAAGACAGCAGGAGCGAGATTCGCTTAATCACCTGCCGAGGCGCGTCCACGAGTCGGAAGGGGTTCCATTTGCCTTTAAGCATGGGTTCCCTAACGGCAGTTGCGCGACCTCGGCGATGACAACCGGGGTTTTTTTAATGGATGGTGGGTGAAATGGAAACGGTTTGATGGCATTGAAGGAGGTGAAACAGGTGTGGGTAGAACCCTAGCAAATAAAAAAGAAATCGTTGCCGAATTGCAGCAACAGTTAAGCGAGTCCGAACTAGCAGTGGTCATCGACTACAAAGGACTGTCGGTCGCCGAAATTACGGATTTGCGTAACCGGTTGCGCGAGAAGGGAGCCTTCTGCAAGGTGACTAAAAACACCTTAATGCGGATTGCGGTTGACGGGGATGAAACCTGGCAGCCGATGCAAGAATTCCTGAAAGATTCGTCGGCATTCTTGCTGCTCAAAGACGATCTCGGCGGCGCAATCAAGGCGTATCAGAGCTTCCAAAAAGACACCAAGAAGACCGAACTTCGCGGTGGCGTCATGGAAGGGCGCGCGTTAAGTCAGGATGACGTTAAAGCGATCGCCGACTTGCCGTCGAAAGAAGAACTCATGGCTCGCATTGCTGGCGCGCTCAACGCCAACACCACCAAGCTGGCTGTGGGTATCAACGCCGTACCGACCAAGCTGGCGGTTGGCGTCAGAGAAGTCCCGGCGTCTCTGGGACGGGCGCTTCAAGCCATTGCTCAAAAAGAAGATTCCGAGGCCGCCTAAGCCGAGGATGTTTGTATCGTTCGTTGTTTATTGCATAGAGGAATACGTTCATGTCTGCTAAAACCGACGAAATTCTGGAACAGTTGAAATCTCTGTCCCTGCTCGAAGCTTCCGAACTCGTCAAGCAAATCGAAGAAGCGTTTGACGTTGACGCCTCGGCTTCGGCTGGCGGCGGCATGATGATGATGGCGCCCGGTGCTGGCGCTCCCGGTGCGGCGGCGCCGGCTGAGGAAGAAGAAGAGAAGACCGAATTCGACGTCATTCTCGAGGAAGTACCTTCCGACAAAAAGATTGCCATCCTCAAAGTCGTTCGCGGCTTGACCGGTCTGGGTCTGAAAGAAGCCAAAGACATGGTCGAAGGCACGCCGAAGCCGATCAAGGAAGCCGTTGCCAAAGAAGCTGCTGAAGATGCCAAGAAGCAGCTTGAAGAAGCGGGTGCGAAGGTTTCGGTTAAGTAAAACCTCAGATTACGCTCGAATTGCGATGGAGCCTATTTTAGGCTCCTTTTTCTTTAAAGTTCTTCAATTTGCCCCCAAATGGGATAGTTCCGGATTTGGTAGGTGTTTGGGTGAGAGGGAATCGAGTGTTCTTCAACGGATTCGACGTTTCCATTCGAGTGAATCAAGTAAACGCGATCGTCGCTGAGAACGGCAAAAGGATATTCGAGACGTTCGGTTCTGGAATTCTCTGTCATGATTAAATTGGCGCGATCGGATCTCTTAGCTTTACTATGACAAGTTGTGGGTTTTCTCGAAGCGATCGCCCTTTCGGTTCATTGCGATCGCAAACTGGCATGACAACGATCGCGATCGCAGCGAAAATAAACTATTTCAGATAAACAATCTTTTCCTATTTTTATTGCCAATATAAGATAAATTTAGATCCCAAAATTTAAAATCTTCGACCTACCTCAGAGGCAGCTTCTGTATCACATGAAATAATATTTGTCAACCTTCCCAACGCGATCGCACTGCTAAATGCTACCCTACA
>CAYQUF010000016.1:0-3596 GCA_964420595.1 uncultured bacterium | reverse complement strand
AAATAATATTTGTCAACCTTCCCAACGCGATCGCACTGCTAAATGCTACCCTACAAGAAGACCGATCGAGCGGATGGGACTGCAATTGCCCTGAAAAGAGCGATCGCATCTTTAATTTCCTGGAATTTACCCCGCGACCGAGCATGACTGGATTTCGTTGGCTTTCCCTTGTCGCCCTTTCCCTCGGAATAGGAATGGTGGCGACCCCGATACCCGCGCGCGCTCAAGATTCCAACGCGAATGCTTGTCCGAAACAACCCGCCCTCTCTCGCCTCAAACGCCACACCATCGCCCCTGGCGAAACCCTAACCAGTATCGCCCAGCAATATAACTTGATTCCCTCGACGCTCATGGGCATGAATCCCGAATTGCGCGACGGGAGCGCCCCAGTGGGGACTGAAATTGTCATCCCTCCCTACAACGGCATTCGAGTTGAAGTTTCCAGGGGCACCACCTGGCAAGACCTCGCCAATCGCTATAACGTGCGCGCCGACGTGCTGTACGAAGTGAACGGCTGTCAAAACCGACCCGACGTGGCGTTCGTTCCGGGGGTCAACTGGTCGCCGGGACAACCGCCAGCGTCCGACAACCGTACCGTCCTTTCGGTCTATCCCCTACCCTCTCGCGCCGAAACCTTGGTTCGCTACGGTTGGGGAATTACGCCCAATAGCAGCGATGTCGTCTTTCACGCGGGATTGGATCTTTCCGCCTCAATCGGGACGCCAGTTTTAGCGGCGGGGAGCGGAACGGTTGCCTATGCAGGCGATCGCGGCAGTTATGGCAAACTGGTGGTAATCAACCATCAAAAGGGCAAACAAACCCGCTACGCCCAATTATTCAACATCGACGTTAGCGTTGGCGATAAAGTGGATGCCGGAACGCCGCTCGGTCGCGTTGGTGCCAGCGGAAATCCCGACACGGACGAACCTCACCTGCATTTTGAAGTTCGCTACAATTCGGAGTTAGGTTGGGTCGCCGAGAATCCCGAACCTTATCTCAGCGCGATCGCGCAAATGCCAATGCCTTCAGAAGCGATCGCCGCTCGATCGACTGAAATTCTCCCTCTCGAGCGATACTAGCGCATGAAGCTTCTGGGCATCGAAATCGGATAAGCTGAGGAATGTCCGCTTTTGGCAAACCTAATTGACTATGGGGTTCTATTCGCAACAGCTCTTACCTCGCATCATGGATTGGACGATGTCCGATCCGAGCCTCGCCCAATACCGCCAGCAAACGCTTGCTAATGTATCCGGGAATGTTTTAGAAATCGGATTCGGGACGGGATTAAACCTGTCGTATTATCCGAAACAGTTAGATCGATTAATCGCGATCGACGCCAATTCCGGCATGAACGATCGCGCCCAAAAACGGCTGCAATCATCGTCAATTCCAGTCGAAATTCGCTTGCTCAACGGCGAGAGGTTGCCAATCGAAGACAACCAGTTCGATAGCGTCGTCAGTACCTGGACATTGTGCAGCATTGCCAAAGCCGATCGCGCCATCGCCGAAATCCATCGCGTCCTCAAACCCGGCGGTCGCTTCTGTTTCATCGAACACGGACTCAGCCCCGACGCCAGGGTTCGCACGTGGCAAAATCGACTCAATCCCCTCCAAAAAGCGATCGGCGATGGGTGCCATCTCAATCGCAATATTCGGCAGTTGGTGGCAACCTATTTCGCGACCTTAAACATTCAACAGTTTTACGTGCCGAAATTGCCGAAAACCCACGGTTATATGTATCAAGGCACGGCGACGAAAGCTTGCGAGGGTTAGAGGGTAAGGGTTTGGAAACCAAACCCCTACATCGAAGCGTTGACGGCGAGCCGAGTTACGCTTGCACCAACTCCGGTTCGGTCGCGGGGTCTTCCGGCGGAATCCCCAACATCTCCTTGTACATCTGCTCGTACTGCTTCGCCGACTTCGTCCAGCTAAAGTCTTGCTGCATTCCCCGCTGTTGCATTTGCTGCCAGCGATCTTTATAGCGGAAAGCTTCCCAAGCCCGTACCATACAGGTATAGAGGTCGAGGGGTTCGTAGCGATCGAAACAGTACCCCGTCCCCGCTTCAGCCATCGGCTCGTGATGGGACACCGTATCGACCAATCCCCCCGTACGGCGAACGATCGGCACGCAACCGTAACGCATCGCCATCATTTGGCTAATCCCGCACGGTTCGAACCGACTGGGCATTAAGAACGCATCGCTCCCCGCATAAATTCGACGAGCTAGCACGTCATTGTAGAGCAAATACGTTGCCATGCGACCGGGATAGCGAGTGGCGAGTTGCCACATTTGGGTTTCGTAGTAGCGTTCTCCGGTTCCCAGCAAGACAAACTGACAGTCGGTGTACGCCATAAACCGGTCGAGTACCTGCAACAGCAAGTCGATGCCCTTTTGTTCGACCAATCGCGAGACCATACCGATGGTAAAGACATTGGAATTGACTTCTAATCCCAATTCTTCTTGTAGGGCAATCTTATTGGCGCGGCGTTTTTCGAGGGTGTCGGCGGTAAAGGTTTGGGGAAGACTCCTATCCGTGGCGGGATTGTAGCTTTCGACATCGATCCCGTTCGCGATTCCCACCAGTTTGCTGCTAATAAACGAGAGCAGACCTTCGAGGGTTTCGCCGTAAGCCGCCGTTTGGATTTGTTGGGCATAAGTGGGCGAGACGGTATTGACGCGATCGGCAAATTGCACCGCCGCTGCCATGGTATTGTGACCCTGCATGTACCACGGACACCAGGTAATGCGTTCGAGATACCAGCGCCACGGTCCTTGGTAGGCTAAGTTGTGGATCGTGAAGACCGTACTGACATCGGGCGATTGGTGCATCCAGACCGGGATCATGCCCGTGTGCCAATCGTGACAGTGAATAATGTTCGGTTTCCAATAGTTCCAAACAAACTCCGCCGCACCGTTGGCGAACAGGGTGAACCGCCAATCTTCGTCATCTCCGTAGTAAATCCGACGCGGCCAGAAACTGGGATGTCCGAACAGGTACAGGGGAACGTCGCTGTTGGGAAAGGTGGTTTCGTAAATGGCGAAATGCTCGAACATGGCATCTCCCCACCAAATCGGTTCTTTGGGAACTTCGATTTTGTCGGGTAGAAAGCCGTAGTAAGGCATGAGAATACGGACGTCGTGCCCCATTTTGCGCAGAACTCGGGGTAGAGAACCAACGACATCTCCCATGCCCCCGACTTTCGCGAGGGGGGCAGCCTCCGCTGCAACAAATAGAATCCGCATACTCGTTTTGTATCCCCTGTAATGAGTAAACCTGACTTCTATTGCACCTTACCATCCCCGCGACCCAAATTCGGTCATTAAAAAGACGCGCCGAAGCGCGCCTGAAAATCGTGTGAGGAGTGAATATTCCTGAATTGTAGCAGGTTATGGACGGTTGGATGCCAATTTTAGGGTCGAGCGGCTGGCATTCGGGGTTTAATGGACGAATAGTAGCAGGGCGATCGCGGCTAGGGTAGATACTAAGATTTGATAGAGCAGGGTTCCGAATAACCAGCGCATCGGGTGAAAAGGGGTTTGCATATTCGACTCCTCTAGAGTGAACTACCGCTATTGAATCAAAGATTACAATAGC
>CAYQUF010000015.1:29838-49580 GCA_964420595.1 uncultured bacterium | reverse complement strand
GTTCCGGCGGTTTGACTCCATAGCGACGGTGCCCTATGGTACGGGCGGTTCGCGAACCGCCTCGACCCAATGACTCGATCCGATTGGATGGTTAATACACGAGCGCTCGCTGCTATAGTTTTTGGGCGTTGTGTCTCGAAAACCAAAGTGTAGCCCACATCCCTAACAATTGCGCCATACAACAAGCGAGCGGAAATTGGCACGACTCTCATGCCTTCCGCCCGCTCGACAAGTCTAAATTGACCGTTTGACTAACGATCCACCGACCCCATAATGATATCGACACTACCGAGAATAGCAACGATATCGGCGACCTTCACGCCCCGCAGCAGTTCGGGGAAAATCTGCAAGTTATTGAAATCGGGCGGACGAATCTTCCAACGCCACGGAAACACGTTGTTATTTCCGACCAAGAAAATACCCAACTCGCCTTTTCCAGACTCAAGGCGAACGTAATGTTCTCCTTCGGGAATCTTAAACGTCGGCGGAATCCGCTTGCCGATAAACTGATAGTCAAAATCGTTCCATTTCGACTTGGGACCTTCGGACATGCGACGGGCTTCTAAATTCTCGTAAGGGCCGCCAGGAAGACCGTCAATTGCTTGGCGAATAATTTTGACCGACTCGTGCATCTCCCGCATCCGCACCAGGTACCGCGCCAAGCAGTCGCCAGCAGTTTCCCAATGGACGTCCCAATCGAAATCGTCGTAACACTCGTAATGGTCTACCTTGCGCAAATCCCATTTCACGCCCGAAGCGCGCAACATCGGACCGGAAAGTCCCCAGTTAATCGCCTCTTCGCGGCTAATGGTGCCTAACCCTTCAATCCGGCGGCGGAAAATCGGGTTATCGGTGATCAGGCGCTCGTACTCGTCAACGACGGGATCGAAATAATCGCAAAAGTCGAGGCATTTCTCCGTCCAGCCATAGGGCAAGTCCGCAGCCACCCCGCCAATGCGAAAATAGTTATTGTTGACCATGCGATCGCCCGTTGCGGCTTCCCACAGGTCGTAAATCATCTCCCGTTCCCGGAAGATATAGAAAAACGGCGTTTGCACGCCCAAATCCGCCATGAACGGTCCCAACCACAGCAGGTGATTGGCAATCCGGTTCAGCTCCAGCATGATGACGCGGATGTAACTGGCTCGCTTGGGAACCTCGATATCCGCCAGTTGTTCCGGGGCGTTCACCGTAATCGCTTCGTTGAACATTCCCGCCGCATAGTCCCAGCGACTGACGTAGGGAACGTACATGATATTGGTGCGATTTTCGGCAATCTTTTCCATACCCCGGTGCAGGTAGCCGATCGCCGGTTCGCAATCGATGACATCCTCGCCATCGAGGGTCACGATCAACCGCAAAACCCCGTGCATGGAGGGGTGATGCGGTCCCATGTTCAGAACCATGGGTTCGGTTCTAGTTTCGATTCGTGCCATTAGATTTAGCGTTCTCCCGTCAAAGCCTAGAGGTAATGTGGGAATCAGCGTTTGGGACAATCCCGAACAGGTAACTTCTCGGGGGACGCCACCCGCTCCCAATCCACTCCCCCATCGCGGGACGGGGCGATTGGATTGGCTTGACTTCCCACTGCTCCCGCCCCTGATACGATAGTCGAAGCGGGGCAGGACAGCTCCATCGGACAATTATTTAGTTTTGTTTACTTAGGTTTAATTCTAATGGAAGTGGTTGGGATAAATAAATCCACACCCGAGAGTCGAGCAAATTTAAGGTTTCATCACGTTCCGGTGCTGGGGCGAGAAGCGATGGAAGGGATCGCCGTGGAACCGGGCGGTTACTACTTAGATGCGACGGTGGGAGGGGGCGGACATACTCGTGCCATTCTAGAATCGGCACCCGACACGCGAGTTTTGGCGATCGATCGCGATGAAGTGGCGCTGGAGATCGCCCGAGAGAATTTAGCCGATTATGGCGATCGCGTCGCATTTTGGCACGGTAATTTTGCCGATTACGACCCCCACGGGCAGCGCTTCGACGGTATAATCGCAGACTTGGGGGTGAGTTCGGGACAGCTCGATACGCCCGAGCGGGGATTTAGCTTCCGCCACGCGGCACCTTTGGATATGCGCATGGACCGACGGGAGTCGCTGACGGCGGCGGAGATCGTCAACCACTGGAGCGAAGCCGACCTCGCTGACGTGTTTTACCATTACGGTGAAGAACGGCTGTCTCGGCGGATCGCGCGGCGGATCGTGCAGCGGCGTCCGTTCCAAACGACTACGGAACTGGCAGAGGCGATCGCTTTTAGCGTGCCTCCCCGCTACCGCCACGGTCGCATCCATCCGGCGACGCGATCGTTTCAGGGGTTACGCATCGCTGTCAACCGCGAACTGACGAGTTTGGAGACGTGGTTGGCAAAAGTTCCGGACTGGTTGGTACCGGGGGGACGCATCGGGGTCATCAGCTTTCACAGTCTCGAAGACCGACGGGTCAAACACGCCTGGCGCGATGCACCAGAGCTAGAGGTACTCTCGAAAAAGCCGATAACGGCAACGCCCGAGGAGCGATCGCAAAATCCCAGATCGCGATCGGCAAAGTTGAGACTGGCGCGGCGGTTAGAGGTGTAATGGGGAAAACTGTCAACCGCAGTTTCACCCAGGTCGAACGGGTCGCAAGAGGGAGGAAACGGACGCGATCGCTAAATTTGCACGGGGAACTTATGTTAAGGTCGGCTGGTTGATATTCTATTGATGTTCGTTTCTCGAAGCGTTAAGAGAGTGACTCGCAACGGGTCAACTCTCTCAAAACTAGGGAATACTTTATACGATTGATGTCCGATGACTTTCGAGCTGCCAATTCGCCGACCGTTCGACCGAGCGATCGATTACGCCAGCCGCGACAGCAGCGATTGAACAGTAAAGTCATGAATTCACTGGCAAGTGGGGGATTGCATGAGTCGGGGAAAACGGAACAAACTCAAACTCTTGGTGGTTGACGATGAAACCGACAACCTAGACCTGCTGTACCGGACGTTTCGGCGCGACTTTCAAGTCTATAAGGCAGAAAGTGCCTTCAGCGCCCTCGAAACGCTCGACGAGCAAGGGGAAATGGGCATCATTATCTCCGACCAGCGGATGCCCGAAATGAACGGTACGGAGTTTTTAAGCAAGACGGTCGATCGGTTTCCCGATACGATTCGGATCCTGCTGACCGGATATACCGATGTCGAGGATCTCGTCGAAGCGATTAACTCGGGACAGGTGTTTAAATACATCACCAAACCTTGGAATCCCGAGGAACTCAAAGCGGTGGTGCAGCAAGCCGCCGAAACCTATCGGGTACTCAAGCAGCGCACCAACGAACTGCGTCGCGCCCTGCGGCGGGAATCGCTGTTTAACGACGTGATGAGCGCCATTCGCGAGTCCCTCGACTACGGCAGCATGTTACAAACCATTGTCGAAACCGTGGGGCGAGATTTTGAAACTAGCGGTTGCTTGCTCTACCCGCTCGAAGGCGATCGCTTATTGCCTCCTGCGACGTATAAAAGCGATCCCGAAGCTGCCGATCCCGAGGACACGGTGTCGGACGAAACGCCGATCCGAACGGCGATCGAAACCCGCGAGGCTCAATACGTACAAGCCGACGACGACGGCGAAAACCTGACCAAGCTGGCGATCCCCCTCAGCTACCAGCAAGATTTACTCGCCGTTCTCTCGCTGTATCGCGATCGCGATCGCTCCCCTTGGTCGCCCGATGATATTCAATTGATCGAGAGTATGGCGGAACAGGCTGCCTTAGCCCTGTCTCAAGCCAAGCTCTACCAGCGATCGCAAGAGCAAGCCCAGCAAATGCGATCGGAACTCGAAGTCGCCCGTCAAATTCAAACCAACCTGTTGCGCCAAAGCTGGCCCGACTTTGAATCCGCCCGCGTGCAAGCCTGCTGCTACCCAGCTCGGGAGGTCGGCGGCGACTTTTTCGAGGTCTACACCCACCCCCAAGGGGATATTTGGCTGGCGGTTGGCGACGTTTCGGGCAAAGGCGTTCCCGCTGCCTTGTTCATGGCGAGTGCGATTTCGGTGATGCGACGGGAACTTTCCCAAGACAATCCCCCCAATCCGGACTCGGTCATGCAGAATTTGAACAGTATTCTGTCGGAGGATTTAATTAGCAACAACTGTTTCATCACCATGGTTTTGGCACGTTATACCCCAGCCACGGGGCAGCTCGTGTACGCTAATGCCGGACACATTTACCCGCTCGTGTGGTCCCACGCCAGTGTTGCCCGACAACCGTCGGCGCAGGTCGAACCCAACTTCCTCAAAGTTCGGGGAATTCCCTTGGGCATTCTGCCGATTTGGAAAGCCGATGCTGGCAGTGTCGAGATGGATTCGGGAGATGTATTTCTCCTGACCAGCGACGGCATTACCGAGGCGACCATTTCTGAGGAAGTCGATAGTACGGGCGAAAAGAAAAGCGCCATGCTGCAACAAACCGGACTCTGGGCGCTGTTACAAGACGAACCGAGTCCCCTGGAGTTGTCTCACTTGCTCGATCGCGTTCGGGAAAAAAGTCCGGAACAAGAAGACGACCAAACCATCCTCTCTCTGGAGGTTTTGTAATCGGTCAACGACCCGCGATCGACTGCCAAACAGCGCGATCGACCGGGGTATCCATAAAGGAGGTTTTGATGAAGACAGAGCTGCAAGTGCCGAGCGAGTTGCGGTTTCTGACCATTGTTGAAAACTGGCTGCTGGGTTGTTTGGAGATGGAACTGGGCGAAAACGTAGATTGGCCGCGCCAATCGAATCGCTTGCGCTTGGTGCTGGCGGAAGCCTACTCCAATGTCGTCCGTCACGCCCACCGGGATCAACCCAACCTGCCGATCCAAATTTGCTTGGAACTCAAGGAACGAGATCTCGCCCTCGAGGTTTGGGATCGCGGTCGGGGATACGACCTGACGGCTTATATGGCGCCGACGCCCGAAGCGATGGCAGAAGGGGGCTATGGCTGGTTGATTATGAATCGACTGATGGATCGCGTCGAGTACAGCCTGCAAGTGGCGGGGGGCTGTAACTGCTTGAAACTCGAAGCCAAGCTGGCTGAGAAGGAACCGGAAGAGGCGGAAAAGGCGTAAGGCGATCGCCCCTTAACCATCTAACCCGCGCAGGGGGATCGACGCCTTTGCAACCGACATCAACCCGATCGCACCCGATTCAAGCGGATTGGGACGGTCGGTTGTTTACATAACTTAAAGTAAATCGCCGCCTTATACTAAGTTTTACTAAGGTAGGTTGATTTCTTCTCTCTAATCTTTATTATTGAAAATAGTTATTGCGATAAATGCCATAACCTGCTAGGGCATTCGATCCCAGTGTTGGTCCGAACGATGCCCTCAGTTGAGATTATCTCTGAAGTGACATTTTAGGAAGAGCTATTATGAAACCGTTGTTTCCTCTGGCACCGCGCTATCGTTTGGACGACGAATCCATCTGGTTGCACGGCATCGATCCCTCTCGTCGCTACTGGATCGAGGTCAACGGCGACGACCGTCAAATCGTTAACCTGCCAGGACTGACGGTTTCTTCTTTCGAGGATTTTAAGCAAGCCATTTTACAATTTCGCGCCTTGCAACCGGGGGAACAAATGCAAATCGAGCGGGCGAGCGATCGCTGCACCGTTTGTTGCATTAGCGATAACTGCTACGCGATCGAACCGGAGAACGCCAGCGCCCCGGTTTGGCACTTATTCGATCGCGAAACCCTCGAAAGCCTGCTAATGACCGCCCACCCCGATTGGAAGTGCGCCGCCAAGGATGTGGATCTCGGTCGCAAAATGTTAATGCGAGCCTTCGAACAGCCGCTAGCCGCCGCTTAATTAAGCTCGATCTCGCTTGTCGCGCATTTCCAGCAATTGTTGGGGCGAAGCCAGTAACTTCACCGCAACGGCGAGTAATTCATCGCGATCGCTGAGAATAAACTGCCACGCGACATTCACTTTAAACCACGGGGTTTGAACCTTACCGGTGACGCGCACTTGCTGGCTGCCATCCTCTAGGGATTGAGAAATGCCCTCGCGAGGAAACAGAGTCATGCCAACGGCTTCGGTTTTGAGGTAAGCTGCGATCGCCTCCGGACCCGCCACCGGATCTTCAAAAGGTGGATGCAGTGCCCCTTCGGTGGCAAATAGAGCTGCCGTGGCATCGAAATCCCCAGCATTGAGGGTTTCAAAGTAGTGCGAGACGGTGGGTAGGTCGATTCCTTCGATTTGAACGGAATTCATTGCGCGATCGCGGGTCTGCATCATTAAACCTAAATTAACAATTTCTCAATAAACGACAGAAAAGCAGGCTTGCCTGCTTTTTCTACTTTGTAACGAGTGTCTGGAAAAATTGACTCGTACCTCAACACTTAGGCGAGCGGGTCAACCCCCATTCCCACCACAGCGTTGCGCATGACGGTAATTTGCTGACCGAACTCGAGCCGTTGAATTGCTTCAAACACGCGGCGAGCATTCATCGAAAGTTGGTAACTTTGGGGAACGGGAACGACAGAACCGTCTTCCATCCACACGGCGAGTTGATACCACAATGCTAGCTTGGTGTTAACGCTGAGCGCGCCATAGGCACGGCTAATCGGGGTGTTGCGGCGGTCAGCCAGATCCCGCATGGCTCGCAGTTGATCCTCGTGGGACATCTGGCGAATGGTTTCGAGCAGACCTTCGGCTAAGTGCAGCCGAGCTGCACCGGGAGCAGCGGGGGTGATGGATTTGCCGATTTCGGTGTAGAGAACCCACAGCACGCCAAGTTGGTCGTCGATGCCAAGTTGTTTAAAGGCGTCGGTCGTTCTAGCAACGAGGTCGGTCGGTTGATTGTCGATTTGGTAGGACGAAGCGAATTGGATGGGGGATTCGGTTAAGTAAGCCATGTTTGCGCCTCTTGGATCTCGGTGTTATCTACAGTGTGCAACATTTCTTTACAAATCTCAAATAAAAGTTACATATTTGATTTATAAGTAAAACTAATTATTACAATAAAATGTGATTAACATCACTAAGTAATGTAAACGATATCACCACCTATGCCTCTCAATCGCGATCGCATCGAGCAAAAAGCCTTAGAATTGGGGTTTCACAAAGTCGGCATTGCCTCGGCGGATGCAGACCTCGACGCTCCCGTGCGGCATTTAAACGCCTGGCTGGACAAGGGTTACCACGCCGATATGGAGTGGATGAAGCACCCACGACGCCAGGAGATTCGCCGGGTCATGCCCGAAGTGCGATCGCTCGTTTGCGTGGCGTTAAACTACTACACCCCCCATCCGCATCCCCAAGACCCGGAATTTGCCAAAATCTCCCGTTACGGTTGGGGACGCGACTACCACCGGGTGATGGATAAAAAGCTCAAAGCCCTGTGTGCGTGGTTGCACGAGCAAGGCGACGGGATTGAAGCGCGGTATTATGCCGATACGGGTCCGGTGCAAGATAAGGTGTGGGCGCAACAAGCCGGAATTGGGTGGATTGCCAAAAACGGGAATGTGATTTCCCGCGAGTACGGGTCGTGGATCTTTGTGGGCGAAGTGTTGACCAATTTAGACTTACCGCCCAATCGCCCCCATACGGAGCATTGCGGGACGTGTACCCGGTGTTTGGAGGCTTGTCCGACAGATGCAATTACTCAACCGTTTGTGGTAGATGCGAATCGCTGCATTGCCTACCACACGATTGAAAATCGCGCCGAACGGCTTCCCGAGGAGATTGCGGACAATTTACACGGTTGGGTGGCGGGGTGCGATATTTGCCAGGATGTCTGTCCTTGGAACCAGCGGTTTGCCAAAGAAACGGATGTGGAGGCGTTTCAGCCTTATTTGGGGAATGTGGCACCGAGGTTGGAGGATCTGGCTGAGATTTCCCAGGAGCAGTGGGATCGGCAGTTTCGAGCGTCGGCGTTGCGGCGGATTAAGCCTCAGATGTGGCGGCGGAATGCGAGGGCAAATTTGTCTATTTAGCTGTGGGACATGGGGCAAAGCCTACTGTCTGTGTCGGGATGTAAGACCTAACCGTAGAGGACGTAAGAAATCTACAGTTGGGCAATCTGCTGGGTAGGAAGCCGCTATCGTAATCTTGGATTCAATAGCGGTAGTTCACTAACTCAATTAAACGCCAAAATATTCATAAGTCCCCAGTCCAATCAATAAAATCCCCGACAGTAATTGCAGCCAGTGCTTCGATAATTGTGACGTCAGAATTCGTCCCAACCAGGCACCGCCACCAATGGTCAGTAAACTAGAGAGAAAACTGCAAATACTGGTTAGATGAATATCGAGTTGTGCGATTCCAGCACCGACACCAGTCCCAAAGTTTGTTAAAGTCAGTGCCAGTCCTAAAATCAAAGCCTTTTGCCAACTGAGGCGATCGCGATCCGAACCGTTGTGGTGAAGTTGCTCGGCTTGTCTATCTTCTGGCGATTGAACAATTTCTCCAATTGCTAAAACCCCGATCGCGATTAAGACGCCACTTCCGCATAATTGCACTAAATTTTCGGGTAACAACTGACCGATCCAATCTCCCGCAGACATCGAAACAAACGTACTAATTCCCGATAGCAAAGCAATCGTTAAATTAGCCAGAATGCCGATGGTTAAATGACGCATTCCATACGCCATGCCAACGGCTAAGTTATCGATATTAGTCGATAGGGAAAGCAAGGTTGAAGCGAGCAAAACTTCCATCGAAATTACCAAACGTAGTCGCGATCGCACCAATATTGCCAATCGCCAATCGCCTGTTGAATGGTATCGTTCGCATCCAAGGGGTCGAGATCGACGAGGGGAGCGGTCAACACGTCCTCAAGGTCTCCCTCTTGCAGGCGAATTTCAGCCAGCATATCCCGCCGACAATCTTCTTCCGATGCCATACCGAGAACTTCCACTTGCTGCCATTTTTGCGGGTTGCGGCGATTTCCCTTCGTTATCAACCGTGCCTGAAATGGCTCGTCCCAACAATTGTCAAGATAGCAATGCCAGCCGATGCGTCGTTCTTCCTCATTATAGGCATCGACGATAATGTTCATATCAATGCGTTCTTCACGGTCGGGGTCGATTTCCGCTCTAGACATAGCACCCACGTTGAAAGGCGATCGCCTTGTATTGTACCGAGTTTCCGGCGCGATCGTTCTCGGTTGGGAACGGTAAAATCAGATTACACGACCGATTGCATTTACAGGAAATCCTTATTTTAATTTAACTTTAAATTAATTAAAACAATCGCCATTACCCGACGGCAAGCCAAACTTAGGTTAAGCTAAACTTATCGGATAACTGGGGAAGCATCTGCACGATACGGTTTGGATCTCCGGAACCCATAAAATAGTTTGGAAAAGATTAAAAAATCCGTTTGGTTCGTTTTATCCATCATTTGCAACCGTCCATGCACTTTCGGAATTCACCTTCATCCTCATCCGCTCCCATTAAAGTCGGTCTGCTGCATTCCCTGACCGGAACCATGTCCCTCAGCGAAGCATCGGTCAAAGATGCGGCGTTACTGGCGATTGAGGAAATCAACCAAGCCGGAGGAATCCTCGGACGTCCGGTTGAGGCGATTGTCGAGGATGGAGCGAGCGATTTGCAAACCTTTGCTCGCAAAGCTCAAAAATTACTGGTCGAAGATGGCGTCAGCGTCGTGTTTGGCTGTTGGACCTCAGCCAGTCGCAAGGCGGTCTTGCCGATTTTCGAGCAATACGACGGCTTGTTGTTTTATCCGGTGCAATACGAAGGCTTAGAGCGATCGCCCAACATTTTTTATACCGGAGCCGCTCCCAACCAGCAAATTATTCCTGCCCTCGATTACTTGCTCGCATCTGAGAAACGCAAGATTTATCTAATCGGATCGGATTATATTTTTCCCCGCACCGCCCATCAAATTGTCAAAGCACAATTAGTCGCCCACGGCGGAACCCTAGCTGGCGAAGACTACATCCCCCTCGGGAGCCGAGATGTCGAGACGGCGATCGCCCATATCCAAGCCTCGAACGCCGATGCCGTGTTGAACACCCTCAATGGCGATAGCAACGTTGCCTTTTTCGAGCAATTGCACCGTGTCGGTTTGACGAGCGATCGCTTGCCCGTGATGTCCGTGAGCTTAGCCGAAGAAGAAATTCGCAGCATCGGAGCCGACCGAGTTGCCGGACATCTGGTGGCATGGAGTTACTTTCAAACCGTCGATACCCCCGAAAACCGTCGGTTTGTCGCCGCCTACAAAGCTCGCTACGGCGAGGAACGGGTGACCAACGACCCGATCGAATCGGCATATTTAGGCGTATACCTGTGGAAGCAAGCAGTCGAGAAAGCGGGTTCGACGGAGGTGGCAAAAGTGAAAGCTGCCGCCAAGCGAGTGCAGTTCGTGGCACCTAGCGGCATCGTCAAGCTCGATCCGAAAACCCACCATACCTGGAAAACCGCGCGCATCGGTCGCGTGCGAACAGACGGACAAATCGACGAAATTTGGACATCGGAACACCCCGTCCGTCCCGACCCGCTGTTGAAAAGCTATCCTTGGGCGGCGGGACTGTCGCCGAGCGAGTTTCGGTTGGGGATTGGCACGTCGTTAATCGGCTTGTTTGCCGTCCTGGCGACAATTATTTCGTTGGCGGTCGGCGTCGGGTGGTGGGCGATGAGGCAGTTAAAAATCGATCTCGGCGACCTTGACAGTCCGACCACTCAAATGCTCGTTCAAGAGGCGATCGCAACTGCCAATCGCGCCCAGTGGTTGTTGCTCGTGCCGCTGTTGGGCAGTTTGTTCGTGCTACCGATCGCCTGGTGGACGGTATTGAGAATCACTAAAAACCTAAAAAAACTAACTCAAGTCGCACAAAAGATTGCCAGCGGCGATTTAAACGCGCAATTGCCCGTTGTCGCTGCCGATGAAATTGGCGTGTTATCCTCGACGCTCAACACGATGGCGCAACAGGTGAGTTGCTTGCTCAAAGGGGTTGAGGTGCGAAGTCTGCAAATCGAGCAACGCAATCGCGACCTAGAACGCGCGAAGGAAGCTGCCGAAGCCGCCAGTCAAGCAAAAAGTTTATTCTTAGCTAACATGAGTCACGAACTGCGAACGCCATTAAATGCAATTATCGGCTACAGCGATATGCTGCAAGAAGAAGCACGAGAGTTGGGATACACGGAATTCGAGTCGGATCTCGAAAAGATTCACATTTCAGGCAAGCATTTACTGGCAATGATTCGCGATATTCTCGACATTTCTAAAATCGAAGCGGGTGAAATGACGCTATTGTTAGACACCTTTGACGTGTCTGAGTTAATTGAATCCGTGACGGTTTCGATGCGTCCTCTCGTGCAAAAAAATAACAATCAGCTCTGCGTTTGCTATAAGAGTTCAATTGGAACCATGCACGCCGATCGCATCAAGTTAGCTCAGATTTTATTAAACTTACTCGGGAATGCCACTAAATTTACTCATAACGGTACGATTACCTTAGAAATCGAGCAATGCAAGCAATCCGAACCGCAGATCGTATTTCGCATTCTCGACACTGGAATTGGGATTTCGCCAGAACATTTAAATCGCTTATTTGATGCATTCGCTCAAGCAGACGAATCCACCACGCGCAAATATGGCGGAACGGGATTGGGATTGGCGATCGCGCAGAATTTTTGTCAGATTATGGGCGGTCGAATTACCGTAGAAAGCGAGGTAGGATGCGGTTCGACCTTTACGGTTTATCTGCCAGTTTGGGTCAAACCGCTACAGCAACCCCCTCGCGATGCAGAAAAGTCGTGAAGGGATGCGAGGGAAAGGTTTCCAGTAACCTCTTTTTCTCCGGAATGGTTAGCCGAGAATGTCTTTTAATGCCATCACGAGCGATTGATTTTCTTCATCCGTCCCCACCGTAATTCGCAACTTGTCCGCCAAACGCGGTTGGTTGAAATAGCGAACTAAAATTCGTCGTTCTTTCAAACTTTTATAGAGAAATTCGGCATTGCGATCGCCCGGCTGTGCTAAAATAAAATTAGCTTGCGATCGCCCCACGGTAAATCCCAATTGCTCTAAATCTTTCACCAGGCGATCGCGCGAGGCTTTAATCTTCTCGGCGTTGCCAATTTTATAGTCTTGGTCCGCCATGGCTGCCGCACCCACTTGAGATGCAACCGCATCGATGTTATAACTATCTTTAACCTTCACCAACCCTGCTAAAATCGTCGGATTGGCAATTCCAAATCCCAACCGCAATCCCGCCATCGAATAGCCTTTCGACAGGGTGCGCAACACGATAACGTTATCGCGTTCCCTCACCAGCGAAAGCGCGCTTTCCTCGGCAAAATCCACATAGGCTTCGTCAATCGCCAAAACTCCCGATAACTGTACGGCTAACTCGTCCAATTGCGCCACCGGAATCGAATTTCCCGAGGGACTGTTCGGCGATGCAATAAATGTCACCGCACCGTCGGCTTCGACCAACCCTTCAAACGGCAAATTGTAATCCTCGTCAAACGGAATTTCGACGAACTCCGAATCCTGAATTTGGGTTAGCGTGCGATACAGGGTATACGTCGGCGACGGACAAACCACATTTCGACCCGGTTCGGTACAGGCTCGCACGATTAAGTTTAAAATATCGTCGCTCCCGTTACCCACTAAAATCCAATCCGCCGGAACGTCGAGAACGCGACTCGCGGCTTGACGGAATTCATTCGCCATCGGGTCGGGATAGCGACGCAACCGTTCCCCATCAAAATTGCGCAACACCGCTAAGGCTTTTGGCGATGGCGGATAGGGATTTTCGTTGGTGTTGAGCTTGATAACTTTTTCATTGGCGGCGGGTTGTTCGCCGGGAACGTATCCCGACATGGCGTCGATATTCGCACGGAAGAAACTCATTGGCTAGTTAGTGTTTGGAAAAATAACCACAAAGACACAAAGGACACAAAGTCACTTGGATAGGTGGGGTTGAGCAACGAAACTCAAAAACGACAAGTGGGTGGAAAGAATACAAGCGGATTTCATCCAAGACACCAATGGCGTCTAAGTTCGGTAAACGCTGCGACCGCTTCCGGGGAGTAAGGTGAGTTCCGACGGACGGATCGTTTTTCCGACCGTGACTTCGATTTCGCCATCCCATTCTTCGACGGAAATGACTTTATCTCCCGATCCTTCATAATCGTAATAGCGACATTGCTCGAATTGGAAGCGACGGATATTCCCAACCCGGTTCATGGTCGCTTCTCCAGAGCCGGTGCGGCGGTAGGTTTCGCCGTCGAAGGTTAACTGTTTCGGTGGGGTTCCGCTGATTTCGAGTGCGTCGGTGGGTTGCAGCCAGGACACTTCCACGATGTCGTCTTCTTCCACGGACAGCCAGCGAATCCGATCGCCTTCTTGTAACATGTATTCAAACCAGCTATACCCGCCTTCGTCGTAGGTCAATTTTCCTTCTACGACCCAATCTTCTGCCATGTATTGCACGATATCGCCGATTTGCAGGTTAAATATCGAGCGTTCGAGGGATGGGAGTTCGTTTTGAGAACTCGGTTGCAGGGATTTGGGTCGCAGCAGCACAAACGCGCCGACTGCAACGATGGCGATAATCGCGATCCAAACGAGATAAATCATGACAGCGATGACGAGCGATTATCCCTATTTATCGCATATTTTGCGACCGACGTACGAATAGAATAACTGCGATCGCGCCTAATCCCAAAATGACCCCCGGTTCGGGAACGCTGGTACTGAGGGGATTCCCCGGTTGCGCCAAATCCTCTTTCCCATCTTCGATTTTGCGGTTGAATCGGTCTGTGGCGGCTTCGGCTTCCTTTAAGGCTTGTCGCTGTTCGTCGTTGACCAGGACGATTGCCGAGGAATAGGGGGAAACGATACGATACGTTTGAGCGATCGCGTGGATGGCGTCTAATTCGGCGAGATCTTTGCTCTCCATGTCCCGACTTAAGGCGACAATCGCCTGTCGCGCCGCTAAAGCCGCAAATCCGCCAGTTGACGCCGAGGTCGCTTCGCCGGATTCTCGTTTCCACACGTAACCGTCGGTGACGCTAACGGTATTGTCGCCGAATTTGGCTGCGGTAGCTTGTCGCTGCAACAGGGGAGCCAGGTCGGTGGAAACGCCGCCACCGCTAGTTTGAATCGTCTCTAACATTCGGTCGTTATACGCCGGAGGAAGCGACCCCAAATGCACCATCCACAGGGGAGCGGCGAGGTGGGGAATCGATCCGCTGTCGTCGGATAATTCGTAATTCCCCCCGTCGGTGACTAACACAATTCCGTCGTAATCGGTTTCGCCGCGTAGGTTGGCAAATTGTTGCAGCATCGACTGAAGCGAGACGTTCCCGTAAAAGGTAATTTCGGCGGGGTCGAATTGGCGCAGGTCGTCGATGCGTCGGGGGGTCGCACCCGCAGCCACGGACAGGTACAAGTCGGCGTCGTTGTTGGTAAAGCGATTGTCGGAAAACCCGTTTTGGTTCAACCAATCGAACGTTTCGCGAACTGGCTGGCGTTGTTGCGCCATGCTGCGAGAACTGTCGAGAATGACGGCGAATCGTTGGTTTTGCGGTAAGGCGTAATCTTTGGGGTCGAGGGGTTGGGCAGAAATGCGATCGCCGTGGGTTAAAGTGGCATTGTGAGCGATCGGTCGGTACGGTTGCTCTGCGGGGAGAAATTTCGGCAACCAGTTTTCGCTTTGTCGGGTTTTACCGTTGTAGCGGCGTTCGGTATTTTTAGTCCAAAAAATATTTCGTTTCTCTCCCAATGCGGGGAGCCGCCACCCCTGCGGTTGTTGCAGAACCCGATAGGTCAGCCACAAATGCATTTCCGTGGGACGGTCGGTTCCGTTGCGGCGTTCCCTTGGCGTCAGTTTGGCGGGAATCGGAAAGGCGCGCAAGCGGTAGTGACGCGGTCCGACTTGTTCGAGCAATGCCGGATCTTGGGGACGGGAACGCCGAACTTGAGAATTATACACTTTTTGAGCGGCACCGCGCGGCGAAATTTTGAAGGGAAATCGAGTGCTGCGGTCGGCGGTATCGCCTAACCACAAGCCGGTAATGACGGCACTTTCGGGAAGGGAAAAGGAGTAATAAACTTCTTCGACGTCGCTGGTTTGGTTGTCGTAAACTTCGTAAAGTTCGACATCTGCCCAGTTTTGACTTTCGGTAATATTAACTTGTTGCGATCGCAGCCAGACTCGTTTTTCGTCGATATTTAACAATCCCGCTTTGGCTTGGTCGAGGTTTGCGGTGGATTTCAAGGCGTGGCGGATACTGGCTCGCTCGCCTTTTTGAATTGGCGTATCGAAGAATTCGGCGTACAGGGTTTCGGCTTTGTCGATATCGGAGTGGGACCCTTGATATAAAAATGGCGACATCAAAATGTTGTAACTGTCTTGCAGCCACCAACACAACGGTTCGGGTAAATCGAATACCCCGTGATAAATGAAATAGATGTGGGTGTTGTCTTGAATCGGACTGAGATAGCGATAGGTGGATAAATAAGCGTTAGTCAATCCGGCGCGAATGAGATCGGATTGTTCTAATAGTGCTTGGCGTTGCGTCTCGGTTTGCGGTGGCGGTTCGAGAAGGTCAAAGGCTCGATGTTGCGGTTGTTGTTGCAATCCGACAAATAGAACGATCCAAGCTGTCGCGATCGCAATTGTGCCGCGAATTGCCGCTTTGCGACCGTATTGTCGGGCAAATTGCGTCCAAATATCGCGTCCCGAGAGAACGTATAATGCTGCCATCGCCGATGGCATGATAATAAATAAGGTGGCGCTCATACCGAACAGTAGCAGCGCAATTCCCCACGACCAAATGGCTTGCAGGGGAGCCGATTGCAGCATTCGCCAAAAGTCTTGCAGCCAATAAAATTCGAAGAAGGCGCGCGCGAACGTCACAGAGACGGGAACGGCATAAAATAACAGGATAGTCCCTACCCAAATCCCGCCAGCAAACACGAGGTTGTGGGTTCCCAATTGAATCCACGCCAAAGGTTTATTCCGGTTGGCGTATCCGTAGAACAATTCCAGCGCAAATGCTGCCATACAAATCACCCCCGTTGCCAGAAATAGGGAGCTAACGGGGGTCAGTTCGCGCAGTAGAAATAATCGCAGCAGTAATAATACAAATAATGGCGCTTCGACGCCGTAGAATAAGCGAAATAGATTCAACCCCTGCGATCGAAATCGCGTCCAGCCAAGCCAGGTGCAAGCGGTGGGAACGGCAATTAGACCGAGCAAGGTGGCGAAAAATTCGGGTTGAATATCCCCGTCGAGGGTGGCATTCAGTAAGTCAAGACCGATCCAGGGTAAGAGTGCGGCGTAAACGGCGATGAGAAAGACGGCATTCCACGACCAAAAAATGACGTGGAAGAGACGGTTTAAAACTGATTTCATGCGATCGCTCCACTCGGCGAATTGACAGTAACCTCAACTCCAACTAACGCAATTCCAGAGGAATCGTGCCATCGATCTGCAACCCTTTGAATGAAAATATTTCCTGTGGGGCAGGAATTTTATCGACAGCCACCGCGATTCCCAATTGGGAGTTTCCCGCCCCTGAAATCGAGATGAGAGGACGACTTCTAGTTTCCGTCTTAGCATGGCGATCGCGCAGTTGCCCAGACCGATCGCCCATCTTTATCATTTCTTTATCCAAATAGGGGGTATCCGCTCGGTTTTGCAATCTTCGCTACAAAAACAATCAATACACTTCCCACATGCGATCGGCTTGATAGCGCACGATAACTGGATGGGACAGTTGATTCACCGCCGCCTGACCTAACTCGATATCGGCGGGAAGTTCGAATAAATTTGCCAGGGTCGCGCGGGTTAAAAACCGGGTGGAAATCGGTAATTCTAACGCTTCGGGAACAATCGGAGAACGCGCCGCCATCACGAATCCCCAGGGTCCGAAACTCGGGACGTTGATAGTATAAGGGTGAACCGACAAGCCAATCGATTCTAACGTGGTGGCAATACAATCAAACGCGCGCGGGGCAAAAAACGGACTCGAAGCTTGCGTGACTAAAACGCCATTGGGATTGAGGCGAGACAACAGGCGTTCGTAGAACCCTTTGGCGTACAATTTTGCCAAAACATCGCGATCGGGATCGGGAAAGTCGGCGATAATGGCATCGAATTTATCGTCGAGTTCTGGCGCGAGTTTAAAGGCATCGCCGTAGCGAATTTCCACCCGAGGATCGTCAAACGAATGTTGGTTGGCGCGCGCTAAAAATGGATGGTTGCGAGCCAGTTTGACCACTTTAGAATCGAGTTCGACTAAGACAACTTTTTCAATTTCGGGCCATTTCAACACCTCCCGCAACGCCATCCCATCCCCGGCGCCGAGCAACAACACCCGATGGGGACGAGCGACCGCACTCAACGCCGGATGCACCAACGCCTCGTGATAGCGATATTCGTCGAGGGTGGAAAATTGCAAGTCGCCATCGAGGAACAGCCGCACGTCTTGACTCCACCGAGTCAGCACGATCCGCTGGTACGGGGACTGGACTCGCGCAACTACGGGAGCCTCGTATAGAGTATTCTCCAAGCGATCGCTCAGGGGAACCACGACAGGCGCAAAGCAACACAGCGCAATTCCTACGGTCAATCCCCATTTCCCCCACGATCGCAATTCTGGAAATACTCTGGCTAGCGCAAACACCATCAACGCCGGAAGCGAACCGATGACCGCAGCGGCGGGAAATAAACCAATCAGGGGAAGCAGAATGACCGGAAACGCCAGCGATCCGATTAGCGCCCCCAAATAGTCTAGCGCCAATACGCCAGCCAGGGCATCGCGCACGCCTTTATCTTGCTCCATGAGTCGGGTGAGCAATGGCACTTCTAATCCCGCTAGGGTTCCTAGGATAATAGTAACGAGAAACAATCCAAGCCAGAGATAGCCGTCGGCGACGAATAGGATAAATAAGCCGAGCGGGAGTAGAGCGGTCAGAGGAGCGATCGCCAATTCTACGGCGGCGAAACTATCGAGTAACTGTTGGTGCTGCTCGGCGCGATCGCGACTGGGAGCGAGAAACTGACTCAGATACGAACCAATCCCCATCGCCGCCAGAAATCCGCCGACTGCTACGCCATACGCCAACGCCTGATTTCCCACCAGATAGCTAGCAAGGGTGCCCAGGAGCAATTCTGCAGCGAGTCCGCAACCAGACGAGACGGCTGTAGCGGCGAGCAACCAATTGCATTGGGTGCGGTTGAGAGAAATGGAAACAGTTTCGCGAGTTGAGTTGGTTTCGGCGATCGCCATATTCGTATTTTAGTGAGTTTCCCGTGTCAATCAATCTACAGAAATTAATTGATTTATGCAAGATTATTTGCCGGCACTCGGTCCGCCCCCCCGAAATCCGCCATAGGAGGAGCGATTGGGGGTGGGTTGCCAAGTGTTATTGTAATAGCGTCCCGACAGATAAGTCCCGTATCGAGGCCAATACGTCGATTGCCGTTCCTGGCGCAAGCTCAGTGCCGATCGCTGCGTGTAAGCTGCCCAGATTGTAAACAAAGCGATAACTAAAGCAATGGCTGCAAATATTCTAGTCAGCATTATCGGTTATTAACTCGCAAAACTTCAAAATTAGTTAGGGTACGCACGCCTTCGCGCACGAACAATTTGGTTCGATCGACCGGTTGGTCGGGAGTGACTTCAACGTAGAAGCCATAAGACCCGCGTTTTTCGAATACAAAAAAGTATTTATGTTTGCCGATCGTGCGTTGAATTTCGCCATCTTCATCTTTAATAAATCGCAATCGAACGGGGGTGGTTTGATGGCAAATTTGCTCGCCTTCTCCATCTTTGACCCACAGGTTAATGGTTAATTCTCGCGGCGATGTTTCGTCAGCTTGAATCTCTACGGTCACTTTAACGAGTTTATCCGGTCCGCCTAACATGCCGCGATCGCCAATGTCGCTATCGTTCACCGTGTTGGATAATACCAGCTTCCCCGATCGCGCCAGTCCGATAATACTCAAGATCGCCAAACTGATTGTCCCGAAAAATCCAGCCCATAAATAGCGCGTGTCGATGGTTCCTTTTTTAACAGTGACTTTAAAGGAAACAGACTGGTTGATGGGTTCGCCTTTGGTATTCGTATATTCGAGAACGGCAATGGCAAGATCGACGATTTGCTCTTTTTTTTCGCTGGCTTGAACGTCTAAACCGCCCAATAAATCTTGCTCTTGCCAAGTGCCCGATTCCCCATCTTCGTACCAGGTTCCCGACTCTTTCCACGCATCTTTAAGCGCAGAGGCGATCGTTTCGCCCTCAGCATCAAGAAGTTGAATTTCGTAAGTGACCCAGCGGTTGGTCGGAACGACTGCCTTCACTTTAATTCGCATTGCACCGACGGGCGATCGTTTCAAGGGAATGGATTCCACCACCGCCGTCGATTCCGGTTCGACCGATAGATTTTCCGAGACGACCGTTCGCTGGAAAAATCCTGAAAATAAAGCACTCAGGAGAACTAAAACCACAGCGGCGAACGCAAGGTAAACGCCGGGTTCGATAAAGCGAGTGGTCTTTTCGGCTTTGAGGGTTACTGACATTCGCTGTTAGAGGACGCGCCACAAGAATATGCTGCCATGATAGCCTTGGAGTCTCGTCAGTTTCAACGCGAGCTGCGGGTGCGGGTTATTTCCCTCCTCCCGGTCCCCAACCGCGAAAGTTATTGTAAGTCGATCGCGATCGCCTCGGACGGTTGCTATTGGAGCGTCGAGGTTTCGGGAGGGGAGCGGGTTGTGGCGATGGAGGGCGAGA
>CAYQUF010000015.1:0-29738 GCA_964420595.1 uncultured bacterium | reverse complement strand
TATTGGAGCGTCGAGGTTTCGGGAGGGGAGCGGGTTGTGGCGATGGAGGGCGAGAAAGGGATGGCGATCGCACGCGGGTTTCGTGTCGGGGCCAATATAACGCTTGCTTGTCCTGTCGCAATACCAAAGCAGATTTTTGCGTGTATCCCGCCCAAGTTGTGAGGGCGACGATGAGTATAGAAATAATTGCAAAAATCCGAATTAGCATTCAGCTTCCAATCGCTCAATTCAACTTTGAACAATCGCCATATTAACAGGGACAATCGTTCTTACACCTTCCAATACAGTCATTTCAGTGCGCTCGACAGGCTCGTCGGGATTGACTTCTACGTAAAAGCCATACGACCCGCGTTTTTCGAGAATAAAATACTGCTTGATATTGCCCTTGGCGCGATCGCGATTGCGTTGAAATTGAAACAGAATGGGCACGGTAGTATGGTAAGCGCAATTGCCATAACCATCTTTGACCCAAACATCGACATTTGCCCGCGATGGAGTGGTTTCGTCAGCTTTCACGTCAACGCTCAACCGCACCAAGCGATCGCTTCCCCCCACAACTGCGCGATCGCCCGCCTCGCTATCGTCGATCGACTTCGAAATGACCTTCGTTCCCGTTTTTCTCACGCCTAAACTGCTAACAGTGGCAATTCCCGTGGCTCCTAAAAATCCCGCCCACAAATAGCGCGTATCGGCAACCCCTTTTTGCACTTTCACTTGAAAAGAAACGGGTTGTTCGACGGTTTTTCCAGCATTATCTGTATAGGTCAAAACCGCCAGCGCGATCGTCACCGTCTCCTCCGATTTTGCCCTGGAGCGCACGTCCAATCCGCCCAGCAAATTTTCCTGTTCCCACCGTCCGGTGTCCGCATCTTCGTATAGAGTATCCGACTCCTTCCACGATTGCTTAATCGCCGAATTCAATAACTTTCCCGCCGGATCGAGCAATCGGATTTCGTAAGTCACCCAACGATTTTGGGGAATGACAGATTTAACATCAATGCGCCACGCACCAATAGCAGTGGGTTGCAGCGCGATCGGTTGTAGGGATCCCAAGCCACCGGGATTGACCGACAGCGAGCGATCGATTACAGTTTGCGGAAATATTGCCGATAACACTAGAACGACCAGAGCCACCGCCGCTGCTACCCAGGCAATATAAACGCCGGGTTCGACAAACTTAGAGATCGATTGAGTGGAAGGAGTGGGAGACATGCGCGCGATCGCCAAGCAACACTATCGATAATGTCATGATACCTTGGGCGTAGTTTTGGAGGACGCTATCGTGATGCAAGTTTTAGAAGCCGTTGGCGCGAGTATTGGCTGGGCAGTTTTGGGAATTGTCCTACTCTATGCAGGCGTGCGGTTATTCGACCTGATCGATCCGATTGACTATCGCGAACAAGTGAAGCGAGGCAATATTGCCGCCGGATTGACCGTTGCTGCCGTGATTTTAGCACTCGCAGCGATCGTCACCGCAGTGATTGTGACCTAATTCGACCAGCGGACGGTATTTTGCCCCAAACCCGCGATCGCTCCTTGGTTCTTCCATAAAAAAAAGGGCGGGCAATTGCCCACCGCAAAATCGTTCTATGAGATCCGGTTGCTGACTTTCCCACAAGCCGCAAACTAGAGCGCGCTGTCTCTGTGTTCTCCGTGCCTCTGGGGTTATTGTTTCAAGCAGTTTGCACGTCCCAAGTCGCGAACCCAACTCGTATGAATTAAACCTTCAAATTGTCAGTAATCCGCTTCATGGCTTCCTCCACATTCTCGCGACTGTTAAACGCCGAAATGCGGAAATAACCCTCACCGGTCGCACCGAAACCCGATCCCGGCGTCCCGACCACATTTGCCGATTGCAGCAACTTATCGAAAAAGTCCCAACTCGACAGACCTTCCGGGGTTTTCACCCAAAGGTAAGGTGCGTGAACGCCGCCATAAACCGTCAGTCCCGCCGCCGTCAGCTTCTCGCGAATGATTTTGGCATTGTCTAAATAGAAGCCGACCAACTGCTTCACCTGCGCCTGTCCTGCTTCCGAATAGACCGCTTCCGCACCTCGCTGCACCACGTAAGACACGCCATTAAACTTCGTAGACTGGCGGCGATTCCAAAGCTTGTGCAACGCCACGTCCGACCCGTCAGACGCCTTTGCGGTTAAATTTTTCGGAACCACCGTATAGGCGCAACGGGTTCCAGTGAAGCCAGCATTTTTAGAGAACGAGCGAAACTCAATCGCACAATCGCGCGCGCCTTCAACCTCGAAAATCGAGTGAGGAAGACTCGGGTCGGTAATAAACGCCTCATACGCCGCATCGAACAGAATAATCGCGTCGTTGGCTTTGGCGTAATCGACCCACTGCTTCAGGTAATCGTGGTTGACCATTACCCCAGTCGGATTATTGGGAAAGCACAGATAGATCAGATCCACCGGTTGTGTCGGGAGTGCGGCGGTAAAGTTATTCTCCTCGTTGACCGGAAGGTAAACTAATCCTTCGTATCGACCTTCCTGGTTGGCTGCTCCCGTGTGACCCGCCATCACGTTGGTATCTACGTAAACCGGATACACCGGGTCGAGGACGGCGATGGTATTATCTTTGCCAAAGATATCGAGAATGTTACCCGTATCGCACTTCGCGCCATCGGAGACAAAGATTTCGGACGCATCGATATCGCAACCGCGAGACTGAAAATCTCCGGCGACGATCTTTTCGCGCAACCAGGCGTACCCTTGTTCGGGTCCGTAGCCTCGGAAGGTGTCGCGATTTCCCATGTCTTCAACCGCCCGGATCATCGCCTGACGGCACGCATCGGGAAGGGGTTCGGTCACGTCGCCAATCCCCAATTTAATCATTGGCGCGTCGGGGTTCGCCTCGGCGAAGGCATTAACCCGTCGGGCAATTTCGGGAAACAGGTAACCTGCTTTCAGTTTGAGATAGTTGTCGTTGATGGTGGTCATGCTAAATTTTCGAAACCAACGCCGTAAAACAGCTTACCGTTATCTGCACGCGACCCGAAGTCGAAGGCGCGATATCCTCTGAAGCGGAGCGAGAAATTGACCGATTAAAAATCCCCACTCGAATCCAAGATTGCAAGGGGGGATGTTGTACTGAAATTATAATTGAAGCGAGTTCGATCGCCCGCCCGATCGCGAATCCAACCGACTCGTTAAACCGATGTGGGCGCAGAAGTCGTAGAGGCTGCCAAACTCTCCAACTGCTCCTGCTGGTCTTGGGAAATACAAGCTTGAACCACCCCTTCGAGATCCCCTTCGAGAATCGGAGCGAGGTTAAAGTTTTGACTGAGACGGTGATCGGTAACGCGGTTATCCTTATAGTTATAAGTGCGAATCTTCTCCGATCGCGCCCCCGTTCCAACTTGCGATCGCCGCATCGAGGTTACGGCTTCTTGTTGCTCCCGTAACTTCAACTCGTACAATTTGGCGCGCAAAATTTGCAGGGCGCGTTCTCGGTTTTGTAGCTGCGATCGCTCCTCGGTACAGAAAATTCGAATTCCGGTCGGCTTGTGGAACAAATCCACCGCCGTTTCTACCTTGTTGACGTTTTGTCCGCCCGCACCGCCGGATCGCGCCGTACTCATTTCGATCTCGCTCGGGTCGATGTCTATTTCCACATCGTCCACTTCTGGCATTACCGCCACCGTCGCCGTGGACGTATGCACCCGACCCCCCGCTTCAGTCGCCGGAACCCGCTGCACGCGATGGACGCCTGCCTCGAATTTCAACTGGCTGTAAACGCGATCGCCCTTAATTTCGAGAATCGCTTCCTTAAAACCGCCCATATCCGCTGGCGATTCGCTCGGAAGCTTCACTTGCCAACCTTGGGTTTCGGCATAACGGGAGTACATCCGGACTAAATCTCCCGCCCAAATACTGGCTTCGTCGCCACCGGTTCCCGCCCGAATCTCGAGCATGATGTTCTTGTCATCGTTGGGATCGCGCGGAAGCAACAAGATTTTGAGGCGACGTTCGAGGCGTTCGATGTTTTGCTCCAACTCCTCGACTTCCGCCGCCGCCATCTCGTGCATTTCCGAGTCGCCGTTGGCTTCTTTCAACACCTGTCGAGCGCCCTTGAGTTCTTCCTGCGCCTCCTTCCAAGCCTCAAACGTCGTCACCGTTTCCTCCAAAGAGGAACGCAGCTTAGCCACCCGCTGAAATTCGTCCGGGTCGGTGGCGACTTCCGGGTCGGCGAGTCGGCGCGTCAGTTCGTGAAAAGTTTGCTCGACCGAGTTGAGTTTTTCGAGCAGATAGGTTTCAGCCATAATGCGATCGTAATAAATGGGGGCGATCGGGAACTATCTTCCCCACCTTGAAAATGAACGGCAAGATCGAGTCGAAGCAACACGCTTCTCTATTGAGAATTGTCTTCCGACGACTCCTCACTATCCATCATGCCGTATTTACGCAAGAAGCGTTCGACGCGACCTTCGGTATCGATGATCTTCTGAGTTCCCGTGTAGAACGGATGGTTGCCCGACCACACGTCTACGTGAATCTCCGGCTGGGTCGAACCCACCGTCATGACCATTTCCCCGTTGCAGTAGACTTTGGCTTCGGGGTACCACTCGGGATGAATGTTGGGTTTAGGCATAGTAATTCCTTAAACGCACGCTGTAACGACTGACTACTAGATCGATTTTAACGCTCGGGCGAGGGATCTTTCGGGGGATCCCCCTATCCCCCACAGCGATCGCGCCAAATTAGCGCTTCGAGAATTGAGGGGCTTTGCGCGCTTTGCGCAGACCGTACTTCTTCCGCTCTTTGGAGCGGGGATCGCGGGTTAAATAGCCCTCGATTTTCAGGGGTTGGCGATTGTCCGGATCCAATTGGCACAACGCACGAGCGACGCCCAGGCGAATGGCGTCCGCTTGTCCGGTCAGACCGCCGCCGTGGGCGTTGACCAGGATATCGTATTCGTTTTCTAACCCCAGGGTTTCCAACGGGGCTTTGGCGGCGCTGAGATAGGCGGGATTGTATTGCAAATAAAGCTCGCCCGACTTGCCGTTAATCGCGATGTTGCCCGTACCGGGAACCAGCCGAACTCGGGCGACCGAACGCTTGCGACGACCGGTGCCCCAGTAAACGACTCGCGTGGGTTGTTCCGCTGCTTGCATTAGCCTTTCACTCCTGGAATGGTATCAATATTCAAGACTTCGGGTTGTTGCGCTTCGTGGGGATGCTCGGGACCGGCATAAACCTTCAGCTTGGTGAACAGTTGCCGACCCAACGCATTTTTCGGCAGCATTCCGCGTACGGCTTGCTCGAGAATGCGTCCGGGGACGCGAGCTTGCAGTTGGGCGAAGGTTTCGGTTTTCATGCCGCCCGGACGACCGGAATGGCGTCGGTAGAGTTTCTGGAAGCGCTTCTTCCCGGTCACGTTTACTTTATCGGCGTTGACGACGATGACAAAATCGCCGGTATCCATGTGAGGGGTGTAAGTCGGTTTATTTTTGCCTCTCAGGATTTGAGCGATGGTACTCGCCAAGCGACCTAAGCGTTGGTCGGCGGCGTCGATGACGTACCATTTTTTCTCGACTGAGTCAACAGGAGGAACGTAAGTTTTTGGCATGGTTCTCCAACTGGTGATGAGGTTCGCATCGCGCTCCGCTGGCAAGTCTAGCAACTGGCTGCGGAGCGAGGATTGAATTGAAATTTGGGCATGACATCCGACCAGACTTCCGAGGCAAACGGAGGTTGGGGATAGCCTACCCGCAATAAGCACAAACCGCACGATGGCGCGGCATATTTGACTTCAGCGCGGCGTTCGTTCTTCCACAAGTCGTGGAATTCGCCGACCGAACGCTGTCCTCGCCCCACTTGAACCAGCAACCCGACGAGCAGGCGCATCATGCCATAGAGAAATCCGCTGGCTTGGACTTCGATATAGAGCAAGGAGCCCTGGCGCTGGCATTCGGCGACTTGAACGTCTACCCACGAGTGAGGGCGCTGCGACCCCGCCCGGCGAAAGGCGGCGAGGTGATGGCGACCCACTAGGGGATCGAGGGCGCGCTGAATTTGGGTTTCGTCCAAGGGCGCGTGATAGTAATGCCAAGCCAACGGCTGGAGGAACAAGTTGGGACGGCGATCGGTATAGATCGTGTAGCGATAGCGACGCCACAGTGCCGAAAAGCGAGCGTGCCAGTCGAAATCCACGGGTGCTGAGGCTCGTACTAGCAGGTCTTCCGGCAAGCGGCTGTTGAGTACGGCGGCCCATTTCTCTGCCGGGATCGGACTGGCAACGTCGAAGTGGACGACCTGCGCGGCGGCGTGAACCCCCGTATCGGTGCGTCCGGCGGCATGAACGGTGACGGGATGCCCGACGACCGTCGCGATCGCGCTTTCTAAGTCGGCTTGCACGGTGCGCTGCTGCGGCTGCCGTTGCCAGCCGTGAAAGTTGGTGCCCAGGTACTGAACGACCAAGGCTATGCGCTGGTGGGTTCCGGCTGCGATCGCGCTCATACCGTCTGGGTTCGCCTAAACGAGTTCGACGATCGCCATTTCGGCATTATCGCCCCGACGGCGCACGGTTCGCAGGATGCGGGTATAGCCGCCACTGCGATTGCCATACCGGGAACCGACCTGCTCGAACAGGGCGTGGACGAGGCGGCGATCGAACAGATAGCCCAGCGCCTGCCGTCGGGCGGATAGGGATCCGTCTTTGGCGAGGGTGATAATTTTATCGGCTTGAGAGCGAACCGCTTTGGCTCGGGCTTTGGTGGTGGCGATCCGACCGTGGCGCAGCAGTTCGGTGGTTAAAGACCGCAGCAACGCCCGACGCTGGTCGGCAGGTTTGTTCAGTTCGGGAACACGACAACGGTGACGCATGATTGGTAATCCGTTTGAATCTATCGGCGATTGGATGCAAAGCTAAACAATTGGCAATGCGGGGGTGGGGATTATCCCGTTTTGGCAGATTTTTCATGGGGCAGCGTGATGCCCAGGCGCTTTTGCAAAGCTTCGATCACCTCTTCTGCCGACTTCGCCCCAAAGTTTTTGATCTCGAGCAAGTCTTCTTGAGAGTAATCGAGCAGGTCTGCCACGGAGTTGATTTGCGCCCGCTTCAGGCAGTTGTACGCCCGCACGGACAGTTGCAATTCCTCGATGGGAATCTGGCTGGTGGGATCTTCGTCGGGAGTGAAGTCGTCTTTCATCGCCTCGAGGGTAATGTCCTTGAGCGGTAAGAACAGATCCACGAGAATCCCGGCGGATTCGCTCAGGGCTTCTTGAGGCGTGAGGCTGCCGTTGGTCCAGACTTCTAAAATTAGGCGGTCTTTTTCCAAGGAGCGACCGATCCGAGCGTCCTCTACGGTGTAGTTGACTTTGCGAATCGGCATGAACACGGCATCAATTTGGAGGAAGTCGAGGGCGGATGTTTCGTCTCGACCTCGCTCGACGGAGCGGTAACCCGTTCCCTGCTCGATGCGAAATTCCATTTCCAGCGTCGCCCCGGAGCTGATGGTGGCGATGTACTGGTTGGGATTGACGATTTCGACCTCGGAGGGGAGATCGAAGTGCCCCGTGGTCACGGTTGCCGGTCCTTGAACCAACAAGCGACCGATTTGGGGTTGAGTCGAATAACTCTTGAGGACGATTTCCTTCATGTTGAGAAGGATTTCGAGTACGTCCTCCCGTACGCCGGGAATGGTGGCAAATTCGTGATTGACCCCCGCAATGCGGACGGCAGTGATTGCCGTTCCCGGTAAGTTCGATAGCAAGACCCGTCTGAGGGCATTGCCCACGGTGGTTCCTTGACCTCGATCTAGGGGCTCGAGGACGAATTTTCCGTACTGAGCCTGGTCTTTTTCTGTATTTGTCTCTACGCAATCAATCTGAAACTGCGCCACGGCGTGACCTCCCTTCGTCCTTAAATCCCCGGTGCTTCATGCATTGGTTAAACGGGCGATCGCTGCATGTCGCTCCCGGTTTCGCTCGACTCCAACGTGCCGATACCTGGCATTGACCGACCCGTGAGGGCTAGCGGCGCGCCCAAACGCCAAGGGTGCCCCTAGACTCGACGGCGTTTTGGGGGACGGCAGCCGTTGTGGGGAATGGGCGTAACGTCGCGAATGAGGGTGATTTCCAATCCGGCACCTTGCAGGGCGCGGATGGCGGTTTCGCGACCCGATCCCGGTCCGCTGACCATGACTTCGATTTGCCGCATGCCTTGGTCGATCGCGCGGCGAGCTGCACTTTCAGCAGCGGTTTGAGCGGCATAGGGCGTTCCTTTTTTCGCGCCTTTGAAACCGCTCGATCCGGCGGATGCCCAAGAAATGACTTCGCCTTTGGTATCGGAAATGGTCACGATACTGTTGTTAAAGGTCGATTGAATGTAGGCGATGCCGTTAGGAACGTTACGCTTTTGTTTGCGAGTACTTGTTTTTTTGCCTGATTGTCGCGCCATATGAATTTCTCTGGATGCTTTTTAGTGAATTCGTTACGAAAGCAACCCCCTCGATCGCGCGAGGTGATGCTGGCGAAATCGAGCAACCCCGATCGCCTGCCAAGCCTTAGATTCGACCGTGCGGCACTGAAGGGTTCCCGGATGTTCGACCGACGCCGCGCTGCCCCTCGCCGTTCTAGCTAAGCGGCAGACTGTATTCGAGCTGGCGTTGCGCCTACTTCTTGGCAGGAACTTTTTTCTTCCCAGCCACAGTCCGACGCAGACCGCCGCGACGGGTGCGAGCGTTGGTGCGAGTGCGCTGTCCCCGAACGGGCAAGCCTTGACGGTGACGGCGACCTCGATAGCTGCCGATATCGACCAAACGCTTGACGTTCATGGTTTCCCAGCGTCTCAAGTCCCCTTCGACTTGGTAGCGGGTTTCGACGGCTTCCCGTAAGGCAGCCACGTCGGAGTCGCTGAGATCTCGAACTCGAGTGTCTGGGTTAACGCCGGTTGCTTCTAAAATGTTTTGCGATCGCGATAGACCGATTCCGTAAATATAAGTCAGTCCGATTTCGACGCGCTTATTGCGCGGAAGGTCTACCCCTGCAATCCGTGCCACGCTTAACTTCTCCCTCGACTTGCTTGTTGTGCAATGATTGATGATTTGGCTACAGATGTCTCGATTCGGACACCTGTAGGTAGGATTTTCTCGTCTAACCTTGACGTTGTTTGTGCTTTGGGTTAGAACAAATTACCATCACCCGACCTCGACGACGGATGATGCGACATTTTTCGCACATTTTGCGGACAGATGCTCGAACTTTCATGCCTCTCTCGGCAGCACTACAAACTCTATAGTATATCAGTTTTCATGATATTTGCCAATAATCTCCCTGGAAGTTAAGGAGGGGAAAATACTACCAGGGAGAAGAAATTATTTCTTGCGAAGCCGATAGGTAATCCGTCCTTTGGTCAGGTCGTATGGCGTGAGTTCGACCTTGACGCGATCGCCGGGCAGAATTTTAATGTAATTACGTCGAATCTTGCCGGAAATGTGGGCAAGCACGTTAAATCCATTTTCTAGATCGACGCGAAACATTGCATTGGGCAAGGATTCGGTGACCGTGCCTTCCATTTCAATTAAATCTTGTTTAGCCAAGTGAATTTCCCCAAACGCTACACTAAAACGACACGTTGTGATGTCGCCTTAGAACAACCCCAATCGGCACGGGCACCAAAGGGGGTTGCCATTTTAACATATCTTATTAAAGCTCGGGCTGACAATCCCTCCCTAGGGGGAACCTCGCGTCAGCTCGGCTTCAAACTGCGAGAGCTTGCTTCAATCCATCGGTGACGGCATCCATCGATTGGTCGCCGTCAATTAAAGTCAACGACTGGCGATCGCGATAAAAATCGATGACCGGCGCGGTTTGCTCTCGGTAAACTTCCAAACGGCGGCGGATTGTTTCTTCGTTATCGTCTTTGCGCCCCCGCGAGAGCATTCGCTGCACGATCGCCTCGTCGGGAACGTCGATTAAAATGGCGCGATCGCACTGTTGCTTCATCTCTTGCAGCAACTCGCTGAGAAACTTCGCCTGAGTCACCGTTCGCGGAAACCCGTCGAGAATCCAGCCATTGCTGACATCGGACTGGCTCAAGCGCTCGCGCACCAATTCTAAAATGAGCGAATCCGGGACGAGTTCGCCGCGATCCATATAGGCTTTCGCCTGCTGTCCCAACTCCGTGCGATCGGTCACCGCTTGGCGCAAAATATCTCCAGTGGAAATATGTGGAATTCGACCGATTTCGGCGATTCGTTGTGCCTGCGTCCCTTTCCCCGCTCCCGGCGGTCCTAACAAAATAATTCGCATGATTAACTTACTGTTTTACCATTCCTTCGTAGCGCTGAGAAATGACGTAGGTCTGAATCTGTTTGGCCGTATCGATCGCTACCCCCACGAGAATGAGCAAAGAGGTTGCGCCCAATCCTCGAAACGTGGGAACGCGGGTCGCACTTTCCACCGCCGTCGGCACGATCGCCACCAAACCGAGGAAAATCGCCCCTAAAAAGGTCAGTCGATTCAACACCCGCTCGATATAGTCGCTCGTGGCTTTCCCCGGACGAATTCCGGGAATGCTCGACCCCATTTTCTTGAGGTTTTGCGACAAATCCACGGGATTGATAATTAACGAGGCGTAGAAATAACTGAAAAACAGAATCAGCGTCAAGTAAACCAACACGTACAGCCAAGGAGCTTCACCTCCCGGTCGCAAGTAATTGGCAATTTGAATTAAAACCTCGTTGTTGGTAAATTGCGCCAGCGACCCCGGCAAAATTAACACCGCCGAGGCAAAGATAATCGGCATCACCCCGCCTTGGTTCAAGCGCAAAGGCAAGTAACTGGTTCGCTCGCGATACAGGCGGCGTCCCACTTGACGGCGAGCCGAAATAATCGGAATCCGACGGGTCCCCTCCTGCACGAACACGATACCGACAATCGTAATTAAGAAGACCAGCAACAGCACGATCACGCGACCGACAATCGCCCGATCCTCCTGTGCCAGTTGAATCGTATCCCCCAGCGATCGCGGCAGCACGGCGACAATATTAATAAAAATCAGCAGCGACGCGCCGTTGCCAATGCCGCGCTCGGTAATCACTTCCGAGACCCACATCACAAACATCGATCCCGCCACCAGAGCGAGAACGGTTTGAGCGATAAACAGCGGTCCGGCTGTGGGATCCTGCGCGTACTGACTCGCCCAAATGGAAATCCCCGTACTTTGAATGATTGCCCAACCGAGGGCGACGTAACGGGTAATTTGAGAAATCTTGCGCCGTCCGGCTTCCCCTTCGTTTTTTTGCAAGTCTTCCAAGCTGGGAATCGCCGCCGTCATCAATTGCATGATGATCGACGCATTAATAAACGGCAAAATTCCCAGGGCAAAAATCCCCAAGGCTCGCAGACCGCCACCGGAGAAAATATCCAAAAAGCCAAAAAACGGACTATTTTGAATATCTTGGGCGAACCGCTCCCGGTCGATGCCGGGAACGGGAAGGAAAATCCCCAAGCGCACCAACACTAACATGCCAAGGGTGACCAGCAACCGCCCCCTCAGACCGGCAGCTTGCGCCATCTGAAGAAAGGTTTCTTGGGCGGTCGGGCTTTTATCTCGACTGACAACCATGAGGGGTTACCTCTTGCGTATACTTGCTTGTTCGATCGCTCGACGCGATCGCCGAATTAGCCCTGACGGGATTCGACGACTTCGCAACTGCCGCCTGCTGCCTCGATCTTCTGACGAGCGCTGGCTGTAAATGCCACCGCTTTCACGGTTAGGGGCACGTTCAACTCGCCATCGCCCAAGATTTTCAACGGACCGCGATTGGAGGTCAAGACTCCAGCTTCGAGCAGCGATGCCAGGGTTACCTCGGTGTTAGCAGGCAGGGCGGTCAGTTTGCCGACATTAATCGTAGTGTACTGTTTGGGGTTGATGACCGTAAAGTGCTTCAACTTCGGAATGCGGCGGTATAAGGGCAGTTGACCCCCTTCAAACCCCGGACGGGTTCCGCCGCCCGATCGCGATTTTTGTCCGCGCATTCCTTTGCCGCAACTGGCACCCTGACCCGAGGAAATGCCTCGACCCAGACGGCGGCGCGGCTTCTTCGATCCCGGTTGGGGAACGGCGTCGTGTAATCTCATGATTGAGCCCTCTCTGACAACACGTTAGGCATAGAGATGCTCGAGGGGAAGATCCCGCTCTCGAGCCACTTCGGATAGCGTTCGCAGCGAATAGAGCGCTTCTGCGGCTGCCCTGGCATTATTGAGGGGATTGTCCGATCCCAACTGCTTGGCGAGGACGTTGCGAACGCCGGACAATTCCAACACCGTCCGCACGGCACCCCCGGCAATTACGCCGGTACCGGGCGCGGCGGGTCGCATCATTACCTTGGCACCGCCGGCGATGCCGTTGGCACGATGGGGAATCGAGTTCGATTTGGTCAGCGGCACTTCGACCAGGTGCTTTTTGCCATCGGCGACGCCTTTTTTGACCGCACCGATGACGTCTCCGGCTTTCCCGACGCCGACGCCCACTTGACCGCGTTCGTTACCGACGACCACGATCGCGCGGAAGCTCAGTTTTTTACCGCCTTTGACCACCTTGGTTACCCGGCGGATTTGAACGACTCGTTCTTGCCATTCGCTATCTTTTTCTCGGGCGCGGTTGCTTTTACGACGATTTGCCATAGTAGTTCGCTCGACAATTCAACACTAAGATAGAGATTTAGAAGTCCAACCCAGCTTCGCGCGCCGCGTCGGCTAAAGCCTTGATGCGACCGTGGTAGAGATAGCCGCCGCGATCGAACACGACTTTTTCGATTCCTTGCTCGCGCGCGCGCCGGGCGATCGATTCGCCAATGGCACGGGAGGCGTCGCAGGTGCTGCCCGAGGACAGTTGCGATCGCACCTCGGCCTCGACCGTCGAAGCGGCCGCTAAGGTATGGTGGCGGGTATCGTCGATCACCTGGGCGTAGATATGCTGGTTGGAGCGAAAGACCGCCAAGCGCGGGCGTTCGGGGGTGCCAAACACCTTGCGGCGTACGCGACGGTGTCTGCGGCGAGTCGATTGTTTGCGAGTCAGTTTCATGATTATTTCTTCCCTGCCTTACCAGCCTTGCGTCTGACCATTTCGCCAGCGTAGCGGATGCCTTTGCCCTTGTAAGGTTCGGGCGGACGAACGGCGCGAATTCGAGCGGCGGTATTGCCGACGAGTTCTTTATTAATGCCGCTGACGATCACTTCAGTATTTTTCTCAACCGCCAATTGCACGCCCTCGGGGGGCACGATTTCGACGGGTTGACTGTAACCGACGTTTAAGGTGAGATTGCGACCTTGGACTTGGGCGCGATAGCCGACCCCTTGGATTTGCAGGCGGCGTTCGAATCCTTTCGACACCCCTTCGACCATGTTGGCGACCAAGGTGCGGCTGAGTCCGTGACGCGATCGCGCCACGCGAGATTCGTTAATGCGCTTGACCACAACCGCGTTATCTTCTTGTTCGACGGTGACTTCTTTGGGCAAAACCCGAGACAGTTCCCCTTTAGGACCTTTAACTGCCACGTTTTGACCGTCGATGGCAACCGTCACTTTGTCGGGAAGGTTAATAGGGCGCTTACCGATACGAGACATGAGTGCGTGTCCTTTTCAAACTTGGTGCTTTGTCGATGTGCAGCGTCAATATAGCGTTCAGTCGGGCGATCGCTCGAACCGCCACTGGCTCGGGCAGCCGATTACCAAATGTAGCAAAGCACTTCGCCCCCGATCCCTTGTCGGCGGGCTTCGCGATCGGTCATGATCCCGCTTGAGGTCGAGACGATCGCGATGCCGATTCCGCCTAAGACGCGGGGCAAGTCTTTGTGGTTCGAGTAAACTCGCAATCCCGGCTTGCTGACGCGCTTCATTTTTTGAATCAGCGGCTGGCGGTTTTTGCCTTTGTAACGCAGCGACAGCACCAGCAAGCGCTTCACGCCTTCGCCCACTTCTTCGTATTCGCCAATAAAGCCTTCTTCTTTCAAAACCCGAGCGATATTACGGGTCATTTTTGTCGATGGCACTTCCGTAGTGGTTTTACGCACCAGGCACGCATTGCGAATGCGCGTGAGCATATCTGCAATTGTATCGTTAGTCGCCATGTTCCCTCCTGACCGACATGCCTCGAATACTCCCAATATCAACGACTCCCTAAATTACCGGAAAGGCATCCCCATTTCTTTGAGCAAGGCCCGACCTTCTTCATCGGTATTGGCACTGGTGACAATTGAAACGTCCATACCGCGAATTTGATCGATGCTGTCGTAATCGATTTCGGGGAAAATCAATTGCTCTCGAACGCCGAGCGTGTAATTGCCGCGACCGTCAAAACTGTTGGCGCTAATGCCGCGAAAGTCGCGGATGCGGGGTAATGCCAAGTTGATCAGGCGATCGAGGAAGTTGTACATCCGTCCCGATCGCAGCGTGACCATCACGCCAACCGGCATTCCCTGACGGAGTTTAAACCCGGCAATGGATTTCTTCGCCCGGGTCACGATCGGTCGCTGTCCCGAGATCGCCGCGACTTCGCTCAGGGACGATTCGAGCGCCTTCGCATTTTGAGACGCTTCTCCCAAACCTCGATTGAGCGTGACTTTCACGAGTTTGGGCACCTGATGGATATTTTCGTACTGAAACTGCTCCATCAGTTTCGGGACAATTTGCTCTCGATAGACTTGTTTTAATCGTTCTGACATAGTGACGCTATCCTTCCAATCCCTGGTCTTGGTCAGGGTGAATGCGAGGTTGATTTAGTCGATAATTTCACCAGTCTTTTTCAGCATGCGCACTTTACGACCGTCGTCGGTAAAGGTATAGCTCATTCGACTGGCAACTTGTTCTTTGGTCGAGTAAAGCATCACGTTGGAGCTGTCAATCGGCGCTTCAAACGTGACGATCTGACCGGATTCGCCTTCCTGTTGGGGTTTGACGTGTTTGGTTTTCACGTTTACCCCTTGAACGACGACTTTTCCTGCTTGCGGCAGGGCGGCAACAATTTCGCCCACCTTACCTTTATCTCGCCCGGCAATGACCTGAATGGTATCCCCTTTCTTGACGTGCATTTTCCGGGGCGATTTGCGAGTTTGAGTTTGCTTGCGAGCCATTTAAAGTACCTCCGGCGCTAACGAAACAATCTTGGTAAAACCGTTGTCCCGCAGTTCCCGAGCGACCGGACCGAATACGCGCGTGCCTCTCGGGTTGCCTTCTGGATTGATAATCACGGCGGCGTTATCGTCGAAACGGATACTCATGCCGCTCTCTCGACGCAGGCCCTTGCGCGTGCGGACGATGACGGCGCGCACGATGTCCGATTTTTTAACGGGCATATTCGGCAGCGCGTCTTTGACGACGGCAATAATGATGTCGCCGACATTGGCATACCGACGGTTACCCCCCAGGACCTGAATGCACATCAGCTTGCGGGCACCGCTATTATCTGCCACATTGAGATAAGACTCTTTCTGAATCACGGTTCGTCTCCGTTAGCAAAGGATTTACACCCGGGTCGCGCTATTGACGATCTCGGCAACGACCCAGCGCTTGGTGCGACTGAAGGGACGAGATTCCCGGATGCGGACGCGATCGCCCTCATGACATTGATTCTCGGGATCGTGGGCTTTATAGCGCTTGGTTTGCACTATTGTCTTGCCGTATTTCGGGTGAGGCGCGCGGTTTTCCACGGCCACCACGATGGTTTTGTCCATTTTGTCGCTGACAACCAAGCCAACTCGTTCTTTAACTGCCATATACGCCGACTCCTACAAATTCCTAAGTTTCACTCTCTTCGGTTTCGCTCGATGCCTCGCTGTCTTCGGAGGTGGCGGCGGCGGTTGCCACCGGTTGTTCGACCTCCTCTGACGGGGTAGGGGTAGGAGCGGGTTCGGGTTGGGCAGCAGCCGCTTGTGCTTCGGCTTCGATCTGCCGCTCCCGCTCGACCGTGAGCAATTGAGCCAGTCGATGGCGCAGGTGCCGAAATTGATGCGGCTTTTCCAATCGACGGGTCGCTTGTTGCAACCGCAGGTCGAACAGTTGTTTTTTAGTGGCTAGAATTTCGTCGTTGAGCTGTTCGTCGTTGAGGCTGCGAGCCTCTTCAATCTTGGGTAAAGACATCGTTCTTACTTATGATTGCTCCCCTTCACGGGCGATCAACTTCGTGGCGATCGGTAGTTTGAATGACGCCAAACGCAGGGCTTCGCGGGCGGTGGCTTCGGGGACGCCGCCAATTTCAAACAAGATCCGACCGGGCTTGACCACGGCAACCCAATATTCTGGCGAACCTTTACCGGATCCCATACGGGTTTCAGCCGGACGCATGGTGACGGGTTTGTCCGGAAAGATGCGAATCCAAATTTTTCCGCCTCTGCGGACGTAACGGGTCATGGCGCGACGGCTCGCCTCGATTTGGCGCGAGGTAATCCAGTGAGGCTCTAGGGCTTGTAAGCCGAAGTCGCCGAATTCCACGGTATTTCCTCGGGTGGATTGACCTTTTAACCGCCCGCGATGCTGCTTGCGAAATTTAGTTCTCTTAGGACTTAACATGATTGCGATCTCGACGATGAACTAAGGGGCGAATTGAGGGTTGAAGGGTTCGATTATTCGTTCGAGCGATCTTCAAATTGCGGGCGGCGACGCTGGCTGCGACGGCGCGGTTGAGCGGTATTTTGGGTCGGCTGCTCTTCGGCACCGGGTAAAATTTCGCCTTTAAACACCCAGACTTTGACGCCGAGAATGCCGTAAACGGTACGAGCGACGCGATAGGAATAGTCGAGATCGGCTCGCAGGGTATGCAAGGGAACTCTTCCTTCGCGGGTCCACTCGGTACGGGCAATTTCTGCGCCGTTGAGCCGCCCGGAAACTTGCACTTTAATGCCTTCGACGCCAGCGCGCTGCGCTCGTTGGATGGCTTGGCGCACGACTCGACGGAACGACACCCGCCGCTCGAGCTGACTGGCGATGTAATCGGCGATCAACCCGGCATCGGCATCGACGCGCGCTACCTCGACCACGTTGATGCGGATTTGGCGGCTGCTGCTGCCGAGTAACTGTTGCAGGTTGGTTCGCAGGGCTTCGATCCCGCTACCGCCGCGACCGACGACGACCCCCGGACGGGCGGTGCGAATTTCGAGGTCGATTTGATCGGCTTTGCGTTCGATGCGAACTTCCGAAATGCCCGCATTTTTCAGGTTGGTGGAAATGTGCTGGCGGATTTGGAAGTCTTCTTGCAAGAGTTCGGGATAGCGATGACCGTCGGCAAACCAACGAGAGCGATGCTCTTGGGTCACGCCCAAACGAAAACCAACTGGATTTATTTTTTGTCCCACAGATTATTTCCTCTTGACAATCGGCTGCGCTATTCTTCTTCGAATTCGGGGGCGACGGCGACGGTAACGTGACAGGTCGGTCGGCGAATCATGTAGGCGCGACCCTGAGCGCGGGGGCGATAGCGTTTCAAGCTCGGGCCGCGATCGGCGTAGGCTTTGGACACGACTAGCGTTGCCGGATCCAGCCCGTTGTTGTGTTCGGCGTTGGCGACGGCCGATCGCAAGACTTTGAGGACGGGATCGCAAGCCCGATAGGACATAAATTCTAAAATAATCAGCGCTTCGCGGTAGGATCTCCCTCGAATTTGGTCGAGCACTCGCCGGACTTTATTGGGAGACATGCGGATATAGCGGGCGATCGCTCGGGTTTCTACACTCGTGTCTACTGCCATGAGATTTCTCCTTGAACTGAGCGTGCGCGGTACGGGCGGTTGGCAAACTGCCCCTCCGGCTTATCGGCGAATTTTCTTATCGCTTTTGGCATGTCCCCGAAAGGTGCGCGTCGGTGCGAATTCGCCAAGCTTGTGACCGACCATTTGTTCTGAGACAAACACGGGAACGTGCTGTCTCCCGTTGTGAACGGCGATGGTGTGACCCACCATTTGAGGCACGATGGTAGAAGCTCTCGACCAGGTCTTGATCAGTTGCTTTTCGTTTTTGGCGTTCAGTTTTTCGATTTTCGATAGCAGGCTATCGGCAACAAAAGGTCCTTTTTTTAACGATCGTCCCATAGTAATTTCGAGCGATATCAACTCAACAACATCGAGCGGTTTGGCGCAATTAGGATTGACGTCCGCCCCGACCGCGCTTGGAGGAGCGACGACGGCGACGCACGATCGCGCTGTCGCTTTGTTTCTTGCGCTTGCGGGTTTTCATGCCCAGCGCGGGTTTGCCCCAGGGGGTCACCGGACCGCTGCGACCGATGGGCGCTCTGCCTTCGCCGCCGCCGTGGGGGTGATCGACGGGGTTCATGACGCTACCGCGCACTTCGGGACGACGACCTTTCCAGCGCTTGCGACCGGCTTTGCCCAAGCTGATGTTGCGAGAATCGACGTTTCCGACTTGCCCGATGGTGGCGTAGCAGGTACGGGGAATTAAGCGCATTTCGGTCGAAGGCAGTTTCAGGGTGACGAAGTTACCTTCCTTGGCGACGATTTGAGCGCTGGTTCCGGCGGCGCGCACGATTTGACCGCCCCGTCCGGGAATCAGTTCGACGTTGTGAACGTCGGTTCCCAAGGGGATGTTCCCCAATGGCAGGGCGTTTCCCGGTTCGATGGGCGCGCTTTCGCCTGCGACGATTTCGCTGCCGACGGCAAGCTTGTTGGGATAGAGAATGTAGCGCTTTTCGCCGTCTTGGTAGTGAACTAAGGCAATTCGGGCGTTGCGGTTGGGATCGTATTCGATCGCGGCCACTTTCGCCGGAATGTTGTGCTTGTCGCGCCGAAAGTCCACGAAACGATAGCGGCGCTTGTGTCCGCCACCGCGATGGCGACAGGTGATGACGCCGCGATTGTTGCGACCTTTGTGACGGTGTTTGGATTTCGTCAGGGATTTCTCGGGTCGATCGCGGGTAACTTCGGCGAAGTCCGAGACGGTATGCTCTCGGGTGGCTGGGGTGTAAGGTCGATAAGAACGGATGCCCATAGGATCGAAGCTGCGGTGAACTACAGTGGACGCTCGGCAGGTGGCAAGGGAGTGCCGAGGCGCGATTAAACGTCGGGGAACAGGGTGATGGAGTCGCCCGGCGCGAGGGTAACCATGGCTCGTTTGTAGCTGGAGCGATATCCGAAGTAACGACCCATGCGCTTGCGCTTGCGCGGTTGGTTGAGGGTGCTGATGCCGACGACTTTGACGTCGAACAATTGCTCGATCGCGGCTTTGATTTCGGGCTTGTTGGCTTTAGGAGACACTTCAAAGGTGTATTGGTTGTCTTCCATCAGCAGGGTAGCCTTCTCGGTTACGATCGGGCGGTGGATGATATCGCTGAGGTAGCGAGGGTCTAAATTAGTCACCGTAAACCTCCTGAATTTTGCTGAGGGCAGATGCGGTCGTGACGATGCGATCGGCGGCGAGCAGATCGTACACGTTCAAGCGATCGGCATAAATCAGTTTTAGGTTGGCGACGTTGCGAGCCGACAGGTACACGTTCTCGTCCCGTTCGGATAAGATCAGCAGGACTTTCTCCTGGCTCGAAATTCCCCAACGATCGATCGCGCTCGTTAATTCTTGGGTTTTGGGGCGCGAGAGGCGATCGGTAAAATCTTCCACGACGACCGTGTCTTCCACCCGGCTCATGTATGCCGTGCGCAGGGCAAGACGCCGCTCTTTGCGATTCATCTTGATGTTGTAGTCTCTCGGCTTCGGACCGAAGATGACGCCACCGCCGCGCCATAGGGGCGATCGGCTCGACCCGGCTCGGGCGCGTCCCGTTCCTTTTTGCCGCCACGGCTTGCGTCCGCCCCCTCTAACTTCGGCGCGGGTTTTGGTCGAAGCCGTTCCTTGGCGCTCGTGAGCCATCTGCCGTCTCAGGGCGCGATGGACGACGTGCGCGGCAGATTCGTCTTTGGCGACTGCTAATTCTAGGGTTGCTTGTCCGACTTCTTCGCCTTCCCAGTTGCGAACCGCACAATTAACCATAATCTCTCTCCTGCGGTGTCCTCTTGATTGCTCGACGCTCCGGTAGAGACACGCTTTGGGGCACGTCTCTACTTACCTCCCACCAGATTGGCAGGGGCGATGCTGAGTAACGCTCCCGTTTTGCCGGGAACGGAGCCTTTGACGAGTAATAGGTCGCGCTCGGCATCGACTCGCACGACGGTCAATTTCCGAATGGTGGTGCGCTTGCCCCCCAAGCGACCGGCCATGCGCTTTCCGGGATAGATGCGACCCGGCGTGGTGCCTGCTCCCGTCGAACCGGGGAGGCGATGGTTTTTCGAGCCGTGCGACATGGGGCCGCGCTTGAAGTTATGCCGTTTCTGATAGCCGGCAAACCCTCGACCGATACTGGTGCCGACCACATCGACCAGGTCGCCGGCGGCAAAGCAATCGGCTTTGACGACTTGACCGAGTTCGAATTCGCCGCTGTCGTCGAGGCGATACTCTTGCAGGTGACGCAGCGGGGGCGCGTCGGATTTGCCGAGATGACCGAGCTGGGGGCGAGTGAGTGCCTTCTCGGACACTTCGCCATACCCGATCTGAACGGCGACGTAGCCGTCCGTTTCCCGATTTTTGATTTGCGTGACCCGGCATGGTCCGGCTTGAATGACGGTGACTGGAACGGCTTTACCGTCCTCGTCGAAAATTTGGGTCATGCCGAGCTTGGTCCCGAGGATACCGACAGACACGATGACTGGTTTCTCCTTTTTTAGCCACTACTTTAAAAATTAAGGGGAGGGCGATAAGCTCGTTAAACCTAACGACTTCCCAGAGCGCTTTAAACGCGCCAACAAGCAGCACGACCCGCCAGTGACGATAAATCCAGTCCGGGGATTCGTGCCGAGGGTTAGCTAGTTTTGCGAAGTGGTTTGAAAACCGGGGTTGACCGGCTTTACTCGCGTAGGTTAGGACTTAAACAGCAAGCTGCTCAGTATCCCTGCTTCCGAGTTGGAAGCCCTACATTCGCCTCAAACGACTTGACGAGCCTTTGCGATTGAGGCAATCAGTCTCGTCGATCGCGACTCCTGCTGCGAACAGTCAGGACACGACAACCCGGTCAAACGCGCTTTCGATTCGCTGCGGTCTTCTCAGACTCGACGCTCGGGATGGTTATCCCTTTCGGGCGCTTCCCTCGGGCTGTCAATTTAGCCACGATTTAACAGTATAATCAATTGCGATCGCCTTGTCTAGTCCCGCGCTAATTTTTTTGGCAAAATTCGCCGAATTTCCGAGCGGGGGATGCGATCGCCCTGTTGAGGGTCGGGCGAATTCAGGGCTGATTGGATTTGCGATCGCGCCCTTACCTGAATTTGCGTTGAAAAATGTTAAGCTAACTAGGACTCCCAGCTCGTCGGGGAATACAGCCGCCTGCGTGGCGGCGCGATCGCCTTGCTGGGGCAGCCGGTTGGCGGGGTTGTCGCGCATCGCAATCGTCCGGTCGAGTATCGGCAAACCGGGACATCCACGGGGCGAGATTTAGTTCGATCGGTTCGGGAGCGCGCTAACGGCAACAACGCCACAATAGCATTGCCAAACAGGAGAGAAGATCGAGTTTATGGCACTAATTGCGAGTGGAAAAAAATTCGTTCGGGATTTAGAAGAAGCAGGAGCGCTTGGCGTTTACGTGCCGCTGGAAGGGGGATTTGAAGGTCGCTACCAGCGTCGGGCGAGAGCGCGCGGCTATACGAGTTTGAACCTGACTTGTCGGGGACTGGGCGACTTGGCTGCCTATTTCACCGGCGTTCACGGCGTGCGTCCGCCCCACTTGGGCAAGTGCGACTTTGGCGACGGAGCGGTCGGTCCGGTTTATTATTTGCCGCCAGTGGTCACCTCGCAACTCGACTCCCTCCCCCCGGACTCGAAGGGGTTGCTGTTGTGGTTGATGGAAGGCTCGATCCTCTCGCGCCAGGAAATTGAATATCTGACGGTATTGCCGAAATCGCAGCCGCGCGTCAAAGTCGTCGTGGAGATGGGCGGGGCGCGATCGTTTCAGTGGAAGCCGCTGAAAAACTTGTTGGTGCCAGCGTAACGATCGCTCGATGGGTCATCCCCGAGGGCATCGCGTCTCCTTCAGTTCTCTAGGCGATCGCAGGAGGTTAGTTCTTGCTAGAAAACCGCGACTATACCCTGATTATCGATAAAAGCGGCAGCATGTCGATGAAAGATATGCCAGACGGGAGAAGCCGTTGGGAAACCGTACGCGACTCGACGCTGGCGCTGGCGCAAAAGTGCGAGCAGTACGATCCCGATGGCTTGACCCTGTATTTATTCTCCAGCCGCTTTCGGCGATACGATCGCGTCACGTCCCAGCGCGTGTTGCAAATTTTCCAAGAGAACGATCCGGTTGGCAGCAGCGACCTAGCGGGGGCGCTCGAAGATGCCCTCAGCAACTATTTCGATCGCAAATTTGAGGGAAACGCCAAACCCAGCGGCGAAACGTTTCTGGTGATTACCGACGGCGAACCCGACGATCGCAAGGCGGTGATGCGGGCGATTATCGAGGCGTCGCGAGCGGTCGAACGGGACGACGAATTGGCGATTTCGCTGCTGCAAGTCGGCACCGATCCTGCCATTACCGAGTTTATAAAGGCACTCGACGATCGCTTGCTCGAAATTGGCGCTCGGTTCGATATTGTCGATACGATCCCGTTCGAGCAGATCGCTCGCATGGATTTAACCGAAGTGTTGATGAATGCGATGACGGGATAAACCGCTCGGTCAATTGCCAAACGGTTATGGGTCGCTCGTTGTTGCAGTGGGCGACAATTTTTCGTGGGTTTTCGTTGGCGATCGCGTTGAGGCGAATGTCTCCCCCAACTTGAATTTTTACGATCGCGCCATTTGCGCTAGATATAGTGCTAGCGACCCCATAGCTTCCCTAGATTTGGCGTTGACTGGCACCGGGGATCGTCGCCTCCAGGCGATCGGTCGTCGATCCCTGTTGCATCCGCACTGTAGGATAGGAAATCGTAACCCTCGCTCTCCCCATTTTTTCAGCAACGCACTAGCATATAGGTGTGAGTTCTCTGACGCTTAACTACCCCTTACAGTCCTTGAGGGCAGGACGCTGGTTTAAGCTGATTTGCGGCGCTAGCTTCCAACACCTCCCGGCAGTTCGAAATCTCACCTTGGCGTATGCCCTCGCCGGTGCCGATTGTATCGATGTGGCAGCCGATCCGGCTGTGATTGCGTCGGCGCGAGAGGCACTCGAGGTAGCGCGCCAGCTTTCGTCCCAAGCGCGATCGCGCGGGTTTGGCGGGGCGTCTCCATGGCTGATGGTGAGCCTGAACGACGGGGAGGATCCCCATTTTCGCAAAGCCGAATTCGATCCTGCCGCCTGTCCGCCCGAGTGTCCGCGACCGTGCGAAGCCGTCTGTCCGGCAGATGCGATCGCCTTCGATCGCGCGGGCGATGGATTTTCCGGCGTCATCGATCGCCGCTGTTACGGTTGCGGTCGGTGTTTGCCCATTTGCCCGATCGAACAGATTTCAACGCGCTCTTACGTCAGCAGTCCTCGGGCCATCGCCTCGGAAATTTTCGAGAGCGACATCGACGCGATCGAAATCCACACCCGAGTCGGGCGCTTGGACGACTTTCGCCGCCTATGGCAGGCAATTGCCCCCTACGCCGACCGCTTAAAACTCTTAGCCGTCAGTTGTCCCGACGATCCGGCATTAATCGACTATTTAAACGCGATTTACGAGGCGATCGCGCCCCTCCCCTGTCCGCTCATCTGGCAAACCGACGGTCGCCCCATGAGCGGCGATATCGGTCGAGGGACGACCCATTCGACGCTAAAACTGGGGCAGAAAGTGCTGGCAGCCGGATTGCCCGGTTACGTCCAGCTTGCGGGCGGGACGAACGACCATACCGTTGCCAAACTCAAACGCGATCGCCTGCTTGCCCCTGCCGCAGACCGACCGCTCGATAAAAACGCACAAATAAAGATTATGAAGCATCGAGACGCAATTGACAAGAGACCCCCGTTAATTTCATCAGACGCGACACTTCCCTATATAGCCGGAATCGCCTATGGCAGTTACGCCCGAACCTTGCTCTCGCCCATATTAGACCGCTTGGATCGCGGCGATCGCCCCACCGCAACCCCGCGCTTGGAAGACGACGTGCCATTGCTCTGGTCTGCCGTCAGCCTCGCCCATGCACTGGTGGCTCAACTCAAACCCAACGGCGGATAAACTCGCCCAGTCAATGTCCGCTGACCGATAGCCCCTCTAGTTTTCGACGCAAATTTATTTATGGCGAATTCCAACGGCGTAAACCCCACATCTACGCAACAGGTCAATTTCGACCCGGCAGTTGGGTCGAAGCACACGAGTGGAACTAGCATGCAGATCGCTGACGATTTAAATCAATTGCTCGAGATGCTGCCCGAGGAAATTCGACAACCGATCGACGCTCACCCCCAACGCAACGAGCTGATCGAAATTGTCATGGATCTCGGTCGATTGCCCGAGGCGCGATTTCCCCACACGGCAGATTACCTGTGCGAGCGACCCGTAACGATCGACGATTTAAACTATTGCATTCAACGGGTCGGCAGCTTCAGCGGCGACAACCGAGCTGGCATCGAACAGACGCTCCACCGCATTAGCGCCATTCGCAATCGCCAGGGCAGCATTATCGGTCTGACCTGTCGGGTCGGTCGCGCCGTGTACGGTACGATCGCCATGATTCGCGATTTGGTCGAAAGCGGGCAATCCATTTTGATGCTCGGTCGTCCGGGAGTGGGCAAAACCACGGCACTGCGAGAGATCGCGCGGGTTCTCGCCGACGATTTCAACAAGCGCGTGGTCATCGTCGATACCTCCAACGAAATTGCGGGCGACGGCGACATTCCCCATCCCGCCATCGGACGCGCTCGCCGCATGCAAGTGGCTCGACCGGAATTGCAGCACCAGGTGATGATCGAGGCGGTGGAAAACCACATGCCCGAAGTCATCGTCATCGACGAAATCGGCACCGAACTCGAAGCCCTCGCCGCCCGTACCATTGCCGAACGGGGCGTCCAGCTCATCGGAACCGCCCACGGCAACCAGCTCGAAAACCTGATCAAAAACCCAACCCTCTCGGATTTGATCGGCGGCATCCAATCGGTTACCCTCAGCGACGAAGAAGCACGGCGGCGCGGCGCTCAAAAAACCGTGCTGGAGCGCGAATCTCCGCCCACCTTCGAAATTGCCGTTGAAATGATCGAACGCCAGCGATGGGTCGTTCACGAAAATGTTGCCGATACGGTCGATAGCATGTTGCGCGGACGGCAACCCTCGCCCCAAGTCCGCACCATCGGCGAAACCGGAAAGGTCAAGATTACTCACGAACTGCCCAGTGCGTCTGCCCTCTCGAAAGCTCCGGCGCCGGCAGAATCGACGGGAGGCTTGCGGGCGTCCGGTCGGATGCAACCGCTGCCGCGTCCGCCTGCGGCTGAAACGGTGTCCGACCAGCAGTATTTCGAGCAGATGCTCGATGCCTCCCTATCGCGATCGGGGATGATGCGAGGGACGCCCGTGGAACGCGCCGATCGCGGGTTGATTCCGGAAGAGGCGATCGCCGAAGATGTCCCTTTACGAGTGTATCCCTACGCCGTCAGCCGCCACCAACTCGATCGCGCGGTGGAAGTGCTGGACTTGCCCATTACGCTCACCAAAGATCTCGATAGCGCCGATGCGGTACTCGCCCTGCGATCGCACGTCAAAAATCACTCGAAGCTGCGGCGGATTGCCAAAGCCCGCCAGGTGCCGATTTACACCGTTAAATCCAGCACGGTAGCTCAGATTGCCCGCGCCCTGCGACGATTGCTCAACATCGACGAACCCGGCACCCCCGAAGTCGCCGACATGCGATTGTTCTCTCAAAACGGCAGCGAAGACGAGATCGAAGCCCTCGAAGAAGCGCGATTGGCAGTCGAACAAATCGTATTGCCCAAAGGACAGCCGGTGGAGTTATTGCCCCGGTCTCCAAAAGTGCGTAAAATGCAGCACGAACTCGTCGAACACTATCGCTTACAATCGTCGAGTTTCGGGGACGAACCCAATCGGCGCTTGCGGATTTATCCAGCTTGAGCGAAGTCGGGGGCGCGCCCGATTCTCTGCCTGACAGGTCTGGGGAGAGGACGGGCGCAACTCTGCCAGTTCATCGCACGGCGTCGCTCCCCTTGGGGCGTTACGGCTCGGAACCTTCAACCACTAGGAGGATTCAGCAGTTTTGGTTAGGAACGCAAACGAACTACTCGCACGCTACGCGGCGGGCGAACGAGATTTCAGTCATATCGAGCTGACGCGAGCCGATTTAAGTCGCGCCGACCTGTACGGGATTAACCTTGAAAAAGCCTGCCTGCGCGAAGTCAATTTGCGAGAGGCAGACTTGCGAGGGGCAAATTTAGCGGGAGTCGATTTTCGAGGCTCTCGCTTGAATGGTGCGTCTTTGATTCAGACCAACTTGGAAGGGGCAAATTGCGAAGCCGTCGAACTGCGGGAGGCAGATTTGTATCGCGCGAATCTGACTCGAATCATACTCAATTTTGCCGACTTAAATGAAGCCGACCTGCGGGATGTCAGTTTGCTCGAAGCCAGCTTGCAGCAGGCAAATTTAAGACGGGTCGATTTGCGGCGCGCCGACTTGAGCGGTGCAAACTTGCACGATGCAGACTTACGGGAAGCTCGAGTGTGGGAGGTTTGCTGGCACGACGCCGAGCTGGTGCGGGCTTGCTTGAAGGAAGTGGATCTGCGCGGGGCGAACTTTCAGAGTGCATCGATGAGCGAAGCCAATTTAATTGGCGCGAACTTGAGTAAGGCAATTCTCGCAGAAGCCTCGTTAAGCGATGCCAACCTCAGCGGCGCGAACTTGCAATCTGCCACCCTCGACGGTGCCAACCTCTGCGATGCCAAATTGATGGGAGCCGATTTGCGGCAAGCTGGATTGAAAATGGCAGACTTGACCCAAGCCGACCTCACCCAAGCCAACCTTCAGGGAGCGAATGTGTGGGGAGCGCATTTGACCGCGACGAATCTGCACGGGGCAATTATGCCCAACGGACAGACAAACAGCTAACCTTATATTTTTTAGAGAGCAAAGTCCCAGAGGCGATCGAATCGCGATACACTCTGGATGGTTTGCAACCTTGCCCGGTAGGACTGTAAGAATTGAAATGACTTCGACCCTTAGCGACCTGGAAGCTCAAATCTCGACATTGCGGCAAGAGGCACAAAATGCGATCGCCTCTGCCAACAGCCTAGACGAACTCGAGCAAATCCGAGTCAGCTACCTGGGCAAAAAAGGGCAGCTTTCGCGGATTCTCGGCGGAATGGGCAAACTCGACCCCGCCGACCGACCCCGCATTGGCGGACTGGCGAATGAAGTCAAAACCGCCGTGCAAACTGACTTGGAACACAAACGCGACGCCCTGCAAGCCGCGCAAATCCGCCGTCGCCTGGAGGCGGAAACCCTGGACGCGACCATGCCAGGAACCTATCGCCCCCAAGGTCGCCCCCACCCGCTCAACAGCACGATCGATCGCGTCTTGGATATCTTTGTCGGTTTGGGGTACACTGTCGCCACTGGACCGGAAATCGAAACCGATTATTACAACTTCGAAGCGCTCAACATTCCCGCCGACCACCCGGCGCGGGATATGCAGGATACCCTGTACCTACCGGGCAATTATTTGCTTCGCACCCATACCTCCCCCGTCCAAATTCGCTACATGGAACACAACGAGCCGCCCGTGCGGATTGTGGTTCCAGGGCGAGTGTATCGTCGCGATACCGTGGATGCAACCCATTCAGCAGTATTCCACCAGGTCGAGATTTTAGCGATTGACAAGGGATTGACCTTTACCGACCTTAAAGGCACGTTGAAAGAGTTCGTGCGGCAGATGTTCGGCGACGTGGCAACCCGGTTCCGTCCCAGCTATTTTCCCTTTACCGAACCGTCTGCGGAGGTAGACGTACAGTGGAAGGGCGATTGGCTGGAAGTGTTGGGATGCGGCACGGTCGATCCGAATGTGTTAAAAGCGGTGGGTTACGACCCGGAAGTATATACGGGATTTGCTGCCGGAATTGGGGTGGAACGCTTTGCGATGGTGTTGCACCAAATTGACGATATTCGCCGCTTGTATGGCAGCGATTTGCGATTCTTACGGCAGTTTTAGAGCGAATTTTAACAGCCAGTCCAGTAGGGTGGGCATTGCAGATTAAGGAGCGATCGCACCGATCCATTTAAACTCACAATGCCCACCTTTCCAGGAACTTAGAAAGTCTACAACCGGATTTCATATCAATTAGGGTTCTAGCTATACTGGAAACTGACATAGGAGAACTAAGAGGCGGCGGATGTCATGGCTCAGAAAATTGCCCTGTTCAATCATAAAGGTGGAGTCAGCAAGACGACCACAACATTTAACCTCGGCTGGATACTTGCTTCAAAGGGCAAACGGGTCATTATTGTAGACGCTGACCCACAATGTAACCTAACCGGTATGGCTTTGGGCGAAGACACCGAGAATGACGAAGCCAGAATAGCGGCAATTTACGAGACGCATTCAAATATAAAAACCGGTCTGGCACCCGCCTTCGAGTCTCAGCCAAAAGCGATTGAAGCGGTGAATTGCGTGCCTTTAGAAGGTCAAGATGGACTATTTTTGCTTCCCGGTCATGTCGGTTTTGCAGAGTATGAAGTTACGCTCGGGATTGCCCAAGAGTTAAGTGGCTCAATTCAGGCGCTCAAAAATTTACCGGGATCTATTGCGGATTTGTTAAATAAAACTGCCAAGCAGTTTGAAGCAGATTATATCTTGATTGATATGAGTCCGAGTTTGGGGTCGATCAATCAAAACCTATTAATGACCAGTGACTTTTTTATCATCCCAACAACTGCCGATTTCTTTTCTGTGATGGCAATTGACTCTTTGGCTAAAGTATTGCCAAAGTGGTCGACATGGGCAAGAGCTGCAAGCTTAATGCCAGTTTTAAAAAACGCCACCTATCCATTTCCCGATATCACTCTACGATTCTTGGGCGTTATTATTCAGAATTATCGAATTATTAATGGTAGGGAAACTGCTGCTTTTCAAAAATGGATTCAGAAAATTGAGAATGATGTTTCCTCTAAATTGGTTCCAGTATTTCATAAAAATGGTCTAATGCTACCCGATCGCACTTATAGCGATCGAGATATTGACAGTAATTTTTGTTTAACTAAAATTTCAAATTTTAATAGTCTAATTGCTTTGTCTCAAGAGCATAGAACTCCAATTTACGATCTGACTCCTCAGCAATTAAGGCAAACAGGAAAAGTGCTGACAAATAACCAGAATAAACAAGAGGAGTTCCGAAATACATTTTCAGATTTGGCGGATAAAATTATCGGATTGACTTCTGCAACTTATGCTGTCAGCCCTTAATCAATTCCGCATTAGTATTGTGCGGGTTCGGGATTTGATTTCCGTTCATGATTCTGTCATATCATCTGAGTTTCTCTCGGACTGCATCGGTTTCACCTCAATATCGATCGCCGGATTTCCACTGGGATAGCGATCCTTTTGCGTCGGAATCACATCTACTTCATCTTCGCCATCGGTTTCCTCAACCGTAGTGGGGGGGGTGTCTGTCTCGGTTGCCGTTACTTCTGACTCAACCCAGACATCGTCGCTATCCGAATTTTCGTGAGGCGGAGCGGATTCTTCTGACGGTTCCGTTGGTAATTCCGACACAGGGACTTCTGGCACTTCGGGAGTTGGTTCCGACGCAGGTGCTTC